>NZ_JBIRPZ010000015.1:0-212494 GCF_044332925.1 Streptomyces sp. NPDC021212 | reverse complement strand
ACCGACGGTTCTCCCGAAAGACAGCCGAAGCGCCAGTGAGTCCTCGAGTCAGGTCTCCAGGCGGTGCCACCGCAATCATCACTGTGAGTCCTGGTACCAGGACCCGTGCTCAGCCGGGTGCCCCGAACGGTTGTGGACACCCTGGTCGCCCGCTTTCGCTCCGCGTCCGGCGCCGACGGATCGTGTCCGTGGTCCGGGAACGCGGGGGCGGGTTTCCTCACGCCCCGGGACACCCGGTGCGGCCTGGACGCTCCGATGCCCCACAGCATCGCTCCGGTGCTGTGGGGGCGGTGGCGTCCGTCGCCGGACCGGGTACCCAAGGGCGCGCCTGCCGATCGCCACCACTGCCGCGTGATGGCGAGAGGGCTCCCTCCTCTTTCTGGTCAGCGGTTTTTGCCAGTGATGGGCGCCCCAGCGGCTGGTGTAGGCGGGATCGACCGGCGACGACGGTGATGCCGAGTTCGGCGGCCATCGCCACCAGCCGTGCCCGCAGCCTGGCGGTGGGCATACCGGAGATCAGCTTGCGGAACCGCTTCTTGCGCCCGTGCTTCTCGCGCGTCTTCTCCGCTGCGAAATCGAGGTCCTCGACCGCGATCGCCACCCCGTGGCGTCTTGCCCAGTGCAGCAGGCGGATCAGCGCATGTCGCACCTGCGCATCCCGCGGTGCGCTGCGCAGCCGGTGAGCCAGGTGATCGGCGTTGGTGTCGACGCCGATCAGCCCTGCGGATTGGACTGCCTCCAGGGGTGCTTTCCGTACGGATGGGATCTGCCAGGAGGCGGTCGGATACCAGCGGTCCCGGTCGGTGTCGTAGTGGATGCGGTAGGCCACAGCACGGTTCGCCGCGATACGGTCGGCCCACTGCTCACCCCGGTGTCGGAAGCCGACCCGGCACGCCAGCACATACCGGCCATGGGGTGCGTTCGCCAGCCCGGCCAGCGGCGCGGGGAGCTTGATGCTCACCTCACCACCGGGGCTGACCCGGATCGTCTCGTTCCCGTAAGTCTTCCCGGACTCGCCGTCGGCGGCGAGGAACCAGCGCTCCGCCTCCCACCGCCCACGCCACTCGGCTTCGGTCAGCTGTGCGGCGGTGAGGTTGTGCCGGTGGCGCAGCAGCTTCCCTCCACCCCGCACCACCCGCACCCGCCCGGCCTCACGGTCGGCCCGCTCCCGCTCCAGCCGGTCCTGCAGCAGGCGCAGGCGGCGGGACTTGGCGAACCACTCCCGCCGGGAGCGGTAACCACCCGGCATCCCGTGAGAGCCCTTCGCCTCGACCGGCAGCGACAGCCGCTGGAGCCCAGCAGGTCACCGATCAGGCGCAGGACCTTTTCGTCCTGCCCGGCTCGAAGATTCCTCACCACACCCAACGAGCACACACCGCAACAGGTCACGCATACGACACAAGAACTCCCGTTCCCTTCCATGGCTCCTCGCCTGATCGTCGATACTCACTCACGCGCACTACAACGCACCCAAGCGCGTCCAACCGGCAACAGCTCGCCACCCCGTCGCGGGTCTCGGTAACGGGCGCGGAAGGGGCGCAAGAGGCGCACGATGCGCCCTGGGGGCGCGCACAGGCAGAATGAGGTGCGCCTGCACGCCCCCCTTTGGCGCAAATTTCGCGTTCACGGGTAGGGCTATCCCGGTATTCATGAACGGCGCGCGACAGAGCGACGACCGCGTGCGACGGATCAACGTTTACAGGGGGTGAAGAACTCCGTGATTCGGGTTCTTCTGGTACATGATTCTTACCTGCTGCGGTCCGCGTTGGCCGCACTGATACAAGCCGAACCTGAGTTCGAGGTGGATTCCGCCGCATGGCGTGACGCGCGTAGCAGAGCACGCTCGTTACGGCCGCACGTCTGCGTCGTCGACACGGACTGCCCGGGCTCCGACAAGGCCGCGCGCAAGGGCGAGTTGGGCAAGCTCATGGCCGAGGCCCCGGCGGCGGAGTGCGCCCCCGAGTCCGGACTGCTCGTACTGGCCAACGCCGGGCGCCCCGGCCAATTGCGCCGCGCGCACAAGGCCCGGGCCCTCGGGTACATCGACAAGAACGCCCCGCCCCAGCGCCTGCTGGACGGCATCCGACACGTGGCCAAGCAGGAGCGGTTCATCGACGACTCACTGGGCTACGGCTTCCTCAAGGCGGCCGAGATCCCGCTGACCGAGCGCGAGTTGGGCGTCCTGTCGCTGGCGGCCGACGGCGCCTCCATCGCGGAGATCGCCCGGACCCTGCATCTGTCCAACGGGACGATACGCAACTACCTGGCCGCGATCACCCGGAAGACCGGGGCGCGGAACCGGGTGGACGCCATCCGCATCTCACGGTGTGAGGGCTGGGTCTGACGGCCCGTGTACCAAAAGACGTACGTCATTTGAGGGACCAGCGCCCGCCGAAGCGGCATGACCGCTCTCGTCGGGCGCGTCCACTCCTCATGGGCTCCTACGGGCTTTCCTCATCCCGGCTCTCCTCATCGGGCGGAAAGATCTGTTCACCGCTTTCGAGCAGCCGGATCGCGATGGCCTCGACCGGGCACCCCTCGGCCGCCACCAGCACCGCCTCGGACGCGTCCGCCTCCGGCTCCACCGGATGCGACTGGCGCGCCGCGTCCAGTCGGAATCCGCCGGGCGCGCTGCTCACGCAGAACCCCGAGCCGATGCAGACGCCGCGGTCGACCTCGACCCGCCAGCGGTCCCCCATCAGCCCTGCTCCCCGTCCCACCCCTGCGGCAGGTGGATCATCTTGTGCTCCAGATACGCCGACAGCCCCTCGGGGCCGAACTCCCGCCCCAGGCCGGAGTTCTTGTAGCCGCCGAACGGCCCGAGCATGTCCAGGCTGAAGGTGTTCACGGAGTACGTACCGGTGCGGATGCGCCGCGCGAAGTCGATGCCGTGCGCCACGTCCGCCGTCCACACGCTTCCCGACAGCCCGTAGTCGGAGTCGTTGGCGATCCGGGCCGCCTCCTCCTCGTCCCCGTACGGCAGCAGGCAGATGACCGGGCCGAAGATCTCTTCCTGGGCGATGCGCATCGCCGTGCCGACGTCCCCGAACAGCGTCGGCTCCACGTACCACCCCGTCTCCTGCGCCTCGGGGCGCCCACCGCCGGTCAGCACCTTGGCGCCCTCGCGCTGCCCGAGCGCGATGTAGTCCAGCGAGCGCCGCTGCTGCCGCCGCGCCACCAGCGGGCCGACCTGGGTCGCCGGGTCCAGCGGATCGCCGACCACCAGGGCCGAGGCGGCGGCCGCGAAACGCTCGGCCAGCTCGTCGTAGTGGCTGCGCGGGGCGAGGATGCGGGTCTGGGCGACGCACGCCTGCCCGTTGTTCATCCACGCGTTGGGCACGATGCCCGCGACCGCCGCCTCCAGGTCCGCGTCCGGCAGGATCACCGCGGCCGACTTGCCGCCCAGCTCCAGCGTCACCCGGGTCAGATGGCGCGAGGCCACCTCCATCACGCGCTTGCCCGCCGTCACCGACCCCGTGAACGACACCTTGTCGACGCCCGGGTGCCCGACCAGGTACTCGCTGACCTCCCGGTCCGCCGGAAGGATCGACAGCACCCCCTCCGGCAGCCCCGCCTCGGTCGCGATCTCCGCCAGCAGATACGCGTCCAGCGGCGTCTCCGGCGACGGCTTGAGGATCACCGAACAGCCCGCCAGCAGCGCCGGCGCCAGCTTCGCCGCCGCCACGAACTGCGGCACGTTCCACGGCACGACGGCCGCCACCACCCCGACCGGCTCCCGCCGCACCAGCAGCGGCCCGAGCACCCCGGCGCGCCGCTCCTCGAACGTGAAGTCGCGCGCCACCGTGATCGCCGAGTCCCACACCATCATCGCGCCGAGCGCCTGGGCCAGGACGCTCCAGGAGTACGGCGAGCCGTTCTGCGCGCTGATGACCTTCGCGATCTCCTCGTGCCGTACGGCGATCGCGTCCTTGATCCGCGTGACGACGGCGATCCGCTCCTCCAGCGGGATACGCGGCCACTCCCCCTGGTCGAACGCCCGCCGCGCCGCCGCGACCGCCCGGTCCACATCGGCCCGTGCGGCGTGCGGCACCCGCCCGATGACCTGTTCCGTATGCGGCGAGACGACCTCGATGGTCTCCGCCCCGGCCGGATCGACCAGCGCCCCGCCGATGAAGAGCTGCCCGTACTCGATGAGGTCGCCCATCGCTGATGCCTCCTGCCGAAGACCGCCGCATGGTGAGTATCTGACGCTGCATCAGAACTGATACCAGTTCCCGTTATAGTCAGCAATGCATGCGCTGCTGCGGCCCGGCCGCACGCGCGGAAAGGGGGACCCGTGCCCGAGGCGACCGACGTCACCGACCACGGCGGCGGGGTGTGGAGCATCCCCGTCCCCATCCCGGACAACCCGCTCGGCCACACCCTCGTCCACCTCCTCGACACCGACCGCGGGCCGGTGCTCATCGACACCGGCTGGGACGACCCGACCGCCTGGGACACCCTCACCGCCGGGCTGGCCGCCTGCGGCACCGCTGTCTCCGAGATCCACGGCGTCCTCGTCACCCACCACCACCCCGACCACCACGGCCTCTCCGGCCAGGTCCGGGAGGCTTCCGGGGCGTGGATCGCGATGCACGGCGCCGACGCCCACGTCGTACGCCGCACCCGCGAGGCCGACCCCACGCTCTGGCTCGACTACCTCACCGAAAAGCTCGCCGCCGCCGGCGCCCCCGAGGACCACCTCGCCCCGCTGCGCGCCGCCCGCGCCGAGGGGCGCACGAACCTCCCGGGACAACGGGCCGCCCTCCCCGACCGCGAGATCGCCCCCGGCGAACTCCTCGACCTCCCCGGCCGCCGGCTCCGCGCCATCTGGACACCGGGCCACACCCCCGGCCACATCTGCCTCCACCTGGAAGAGGCCCACCCCGCGGCCCTCAACGGCCACGGCCGGCTCTTCTCCGGCGACCACCTCCTCCCCGAGATCAGCCCGCACATCGGCCTGTACGAGGACCCGACCGACGCGAACCGCACCGACCCCCTCGGCGACTACCTCACCTCCCTGCGGCGGGTCGCCACCCTCGACCCGGCCGAAGTCCTCCCCGCCCACCAGCACGCCTTCACCGACGCCTCCGCCCGTGTCCGCGCCCTCCTCGACCACCACGAGACCCGCCTCGCGGGCCTCCGCGCCCTCCTCGCCACGCCGCTCACCCCCTGGCAGCTCGCCGAGCGCATGGAGTGGAACCGCCCCTGGCCCGACATCCCCTACGGCTCCCGCAACATCGCCGTATCCGAGGCCGAAGCCCACCTCCGCCGCCTGGTCAACCTGAACCAAGCCGAACCCGTCCCCGGCACCGACCCCATCGCCTACCAGGCCCGCTGAGCCCGGCTCAGCGCCGCAGTCTCCCCTCGATCCACTCCACTCCGAAGCGCACCGTCTCCGCCGCGTCGAACAGATGACACTCGGCGGCCCCGACCTCGCCCCGGGTGCCGATGCCCGCGTCCAGCATGTCCCGCGCGATCACCGTGAACGGGCAGGTGCCCTCGGGAACGACCGGAGAGTAGTCGTACGCCCCGTCCTCGGTGTCGATGTCACGGAACCGCCGCCACACCCGCCGCCCGTCGACCAGGACCGGCTGCTCGTACTCGACGAACCGCTTACCGGGCGCGTCCGCGACCGCCTCGGCGTGGTGCAGGATCGTCAGCGTGTCCAGCGGAGCCCCCAGCAGCAGCACCTTGCCGCCCGCCTCGACCAGCCGGGCGAGCGGGCTGCCCGGCCCATGCGGGTGGTCCCACGGATGGCCGGCCGTCAACGACTCCGCCTCCGCGCCGACCGCGGCGAAGCTCACATCGGGATGCCGACTGCGCACCGCCCCCGGCCGGCGCCGCAACGCCTCCGGCAACCGGCCGTTGGCGTGTTCTGCCTCGCTGAGCGCCAGATCGTACGCGGGATGCTCCGCGCGTACGGCCTCCTGCCACTCCGCGGGCCAGGTGGCGAAGTCGTACGGCAGCGCGTCGTTCCAGCCGCAGTAGGCCATGAGCGTGCCGCCCTCCCCCACGGCGTCCAGCAGCGCCCCGATCACGGTCCGCGGCCCGCCCGCCACATAACCGAGGGCGGACAACCGGGTGTGGAACATGACGACATCGCCCTCTTCCACCCCCAGCGCCCGTAGATCCCCCGCCAACCGGCTCCGTGTCACCGGTCCGCCGGAACGCTCCAGAAGTCCCCATTCGTCCATGCCGCCACCCAAGCAAACCCGCGAGTCCCCGGCACCCGCTTTTCCCCCGGACCGTGCACCATGGGCCTATCTGGACCGACCTACGAACGAGAGGGCCGCGATGTCCCGCCACCACGAGCTCAAGCACCGCGTCGTCACGACCTTCCAGCGGCGCGTCGGCAACCCGGTCCTCTCCCGGCTGCCGTTCCAGACCCTCCTGGAGACCACCGGCCGGGTCTCCGGCCTGCCCCGGCGCACCCCCGTCGGCGGACGCCGCGTCGGCAACGCGTTCTGGTTCGTCTCGGAGTTCGGCGACAGGTCGCAGTACGTACGGAACCTCCGGGCCGACCCCAGGGTCCGGGTCCGCATCAAGGGAACCTGGCACACCGGCACCGCCCACCCCCTCCCCGAGGACGACCCCCGCGCCCGCCTCAAGTCCCTCCCCCGCTACAACAGCGCCGCGGTCCGCACCCTCGGCAACGACCTGCTGACCGTGCGCGTCGACCTCAGCGACTGAGCGACCCCCCAAGGGGTTGCCAAGTGCGAGTAGCGCGGCGGCGGTCTCCGCGCGCGAGGGGCGGGGGCTCGCGCGCGGAGGGGTGGCGTCAGGGGGTGTTGTCGGTGACGGTGACCGGCTCGTCGTTGTTGAGCTGCTGCACGAGCTGCTTGACCTTGGCCTGGTCCCACTGGAGGTTGCCGCCGACGCTGCCCGAGGTCGGCATGTTCAGCGACTTGCCCCCGTTGCTGGTGACGTCCTTCATCGCGAGGAACATCTGGGCCAGGTAGTACGGGTTCATGTCCTTGTCGACGATCAGGGTGTCCAGCCCGGCGCCCATGGCGGGGTAGAGCTTGAAGGGGTTCAGCAGCGTGCCGGGCGCCGCGGTCTGGGAGGCGAGGGCGGACAGGAACTTCTGCTGGTTCTTCGTGCGCTCCAGGTCACTGGCGGCGAACGCGTGCCGGCTGCGGACGAACGCGAGGGCCTGCTGCCCGTTCATCGTCTGCTCGCCCGCCTGGAAGTCGGCGCCGGCCTGCTTGTCCTTGAAGCCCTTGGAGAGGTCCATGTCGACGCCGCCGATGGCGTCCACGATGTTGGCGAAGCCGGAGAAGCCGACCTCGGCGTAGTGGTCGATGTGCAGGCCGGTGTTGGCCTCGACAGTGCGGACGAGCAGCTGCGGGCCGTCCATGGCGTACGCGGCGTTCAGCTTGGTGGCGCCCATGGGGCCCTTGATCTTCCCGGACTCGGAGCCGCGGAACTTCGGGATGGTCACGTTCGAGTCGCGCGGCAGGGATATGAGCGTCGGGCCGGAGGATCCGTCGTGCAGGATCATCATGGAGTCCGTGCGCTTGCCGTCGGCGGAGCCCGTGTGCAGGTCCTTCTTCTGCTGGTCGGACATGCCCTCGCGGCTGTCGGAGCCGACGATCAGGTAGTTGGTGCCGTCGCCCGCCTGGGGGCGGTCGATCACCTGGCTGAGGTCGACCTCCTTGCGGAGCTTGGAGTCGGCCCAGAAGTACGTGGCGACCGAAGCGACCAGCAGGACGACGACCAGGGTGACCAGGACGCGTTTCACCGTCCGGCCGCGGCGGCGGGGGCGTCGGTACGGTTCATCGTCGTAGCCGTCGTCGTAGTCGGACGGGACGCCGTACTGGGGCTGGACGCCGGGACCCCCACCCTGCGGCATCACACGCGTGGCGGGGTTCTGGTAACCATCGTTTCTGCTGTCGTATGGGCGCATGCCCGGCAGTCTGCATTACTCATGGGGAGTAAATGCAAGTCGATGAGAACAGCATCCTCATCAGGGCAAGAAAAATATCGCCGCATCGCCAGAGGCATCATCTCTGGGTTGCGGTGCGATTCCTTTTCGTGACTGCCCACGGAAGAAAGCAGCGTGATCTTCGCGCATCGCGAGCACGTCTGCGATCTTCCGTTCTTCCGCGTGTTCGGTGACCCTCCGGTGGTCATGTGATTACGCTGCCGGATTTGCCTCGAGGCAGCCTCATCGTCGTCAGCGCCGACCGGCCGGAAAGTGTTACCCGGGGGCTACGGGGGACTACGGGGCACCCCCGACGGGCGGGGGTTGCCCCAGCGGGCGCGAGGTCAGAGCCGCCGCACCCACGCCGCGGCTCCGTGGCCGATAGCGAGGTAAATCACCCCAGGCAGGGCGTAGTTGAAGAAGACGCGCACGCCTTCGGGCTCCATGGTGAAGATGTCCTGCGACCACCAGGCGAGCCAGTCCGCCACACCGTGCACGAAGTCGACAAAGACATTCGCCTCGTTGGCGTCGAGCAGGTACAGCAGGAGCCACAGCCCAAGGAAAACGGCGGCGATGTCCGCGAGGCTGTGAATGATCAAGGCTGTCCGATCCGCCCCGCGACCACTCGAATTGCCTGCTCGGCGTCGAGGGGCGGGAGGACCGGGATCTCCCTGGTAGGGAGCATTCGGGTCGTGCTGGTACGGAGAAGCGTTATCCGCTATGTGGCCATGGGGGTTGCTCATGGGCCTCTCCTTGCCGGGCCGAACCTGCCGAAACCGCCTTCACGCTCGTTTCACAACGATGTTTTCGTTGCGTTACCAATTCCGTTCACGGGATGGCGACCCGATTTTTCAACTTGGCTATTCCGCATTGGAGTTACCGGGGACAGGCCGGGCGGGCCGGACGGGACCGCGGCGTCGTCAGCGGGTGAAGCGTCCGGTTAAAGTGGGCGGGAGAACTTCATCCGCGTTCGGGCAGGGGAAGTCGGTGGAAGTCCGGCGCTGACCCGCAACCGTGAGCACGCGCCCCGGCGGGCCGTGCGAGCCGGAGCACCTGGGCGGGCGCGACGCAGGAGGCTCCCGCCGTCCGGGTGTCCGGCGGCGGCACCGTCGTGGGATGCGGAGCTGAGCCCGGTGCCACCGCGTGGGGGACGTGTTCCGTACGTGGGTGGGCTGCCGTGCGTGGCTGCGTCACGCCCCTGATCGAGAGGCACCCCAGCCATGAACGTACGCCGCAGCGTCGCGGCTCTGGCCATCTCCGCCGCCCTGTGCGCGACCGCCGCACCCGCCGCTCATGGCGACGACGGCAAGCGTCCGGAGGGGCTGTACGGCACGAAGGACCCCAAGTTCGACGGGGTGTGGCGGCAGTCCCTCGCGCTGCTCGCCCAGGACGCGGTGGGGGTGAAACCGGCCAAGTCGGCCGTCGACTGGCTCGCCGGGCAGCAGTGCGCGGACGGCGGCTTCGCCGCGTACCGGGCGGACACCGGCACGGCGTGCGATCCGAAGAAGGGCGAGTTCACGGACGCGACCTCGGCCGCGATACAGGCGCTGGCCGCGGTGGGCGGCCGGTCGGCGGCGGTGGAGAAGGGCGTCGGCTGGCTCAAGCGGAGCCAGAACGAGGACGGCGGCTGGGGCATGAACCCCGGCGGCACGAGCGACGCCAACTCCACCTCGGCCGCGGTCGGCGCGCTCGCCGCGACCGGTCTGGATCCGGTGGAGGTCGCGGCCGCGGCGAGCGGCAAGACCCCGTACGACGCGCTGCTCGGGCTTCAGCTGGGCTGTTCGGCGAAGGCGGGGCAGCGGGGGGCGTTCGCGTACACCTCCGGCAAGGGCGAGCCCGCCGCCAACGACCTGGCCACCGTGAGCGCGGCGCTGGCCACCCGGGGCTCGGGCTTCGCCTTCGACCCGGCCGGCAAGGACGACGGCAAGAGCCCCGAGCCGCTGGCGTGTGAGGGGAAGGGCGGCGCGGACCGTACGCCGGAGGACGCCTCCGAGGCCGCGCTCGCCTACCTCTCCACCACCATGTCCGGCAACGGCATGCACCTGAAGTCCGCGACGCCCGGCGCATCCAAGGACCAGCCGGACTTCGGCGCCACCGCCGACGCGGTCATGGCGCTCGCCGCGGGTGAGCACAGCGCGGCCGCGGCCAGGCCGCTGCAGTGGCTCCAGGGCAAGGACAGCGGCGCGGCGGCCTGGGCGAAGGGCGACCCGGGCGCGCTGGCCAAGCTGGTGCTCGCGGCGCACGCGGCCGGCGGGGACCCCCGGCACTTCGGCGACGCCGACCTCGTGGAGCAGCTCAACGCCACCGGCCCGAAGCCTGCCGAGGAGCAGGCTTCGGAGAAGGAGGGCAAGGAGGACAAGAAGGACGACGGCGGAACGGGCAGCGTCTGGTGGATCGTGGGAAGCTGCGCGGTGGCCGGTATGGGCATAGGTTTCCTGCTCAGCGGCCGTAAGAGGCAGCAGCTTTGATGGTCGGCCGCTCGGTGATCCGGCTGCTGCCCGTGGTGCTGCTCCCGCTCGTCGCCGTACTCGCCGGTGCCGCGCCCGCCCAGGCCGAGGGGTACCGCTACTGGTCGTTCTGGCAGCGGGGCGGCGACGGCGGCGGCTGGACGTACGCGGCGCAGGGCCCCTCCGCGGCCCGGCCCGGCGACGGCGACATGATCGGCTTCCGCTTCGCCGTCAGCGAGGACTCCCGCGACGCCGCCCGGCCGCGGGGCACGGCCCGCTTCGACGCGATCTGCGGCGCGGATTCGCCCGCCAAGCGCGGCACGAAGCGGATCGCGGTCGTCCTCGACTTCGGCACCGCGCAGGACGCGCCGGACGGCCGTACGCCGCCGAAGTCCCGTACCGCATGCGCGCGGGTGGGCGCGGACGCGACGGCCGGTGAGGCGCTTGCGGCGGTGGCGAAGCCGCTGCGCTACAACTCCTCCGCGTTGCTGTGCGCCATCGCGGCCTACCCGAAGTCGGGCTGCGGGGAGGCGGTGGCCGCGCAGAAGGACGATGACACGGGTGACGGAGGCCCCTCGGCCGGGCTGATCGGCGGCACGGCCGTCGTGCTCGCCCTCGGCGCCGCGGCGGTGTGGCAGACACGCCGCCGCCGGGCGTGACCGCGGTGGGCACGGGGGCGAACGGGCTGCCGCGCGAGACGGCCCTCGCCGCGCTGCGGGCGCGGGCAGCGGGCGGCCGTGCAGCGCGCCCCACCGGCGCGGGCAGCGTCCCGCTCCCGCACCACACCGACCGCGCCGACGCGCCACCGCCGGGCGTGAAAGCGGCAGGGGCGTGGGGCACCGAGACGGCGAGCGCCCTGTGGCGCCGCGCGGCGCGCCCCGTCGGCGCCGACAGCGCCCCGGCCCCGATCCGTACCGGCCGCCGTGGGGGCGGCCGCGTCATCCGGCATGGGGCCCCCACCCCGCGCCGCGGGGGCGCATTGCACGCCGGGGCGTGGTGGGTGTGGGCGCTGGGGCTGGGTACGGCCGCGTCCCGCACGACCAACCCCCTGCTGCTCGGGCTGATCGTCGCCGTCGCGGGCTATGTCGTGGCCGTGCGGCGCACCGACGCGCCGTGGGCGCGCTCGTACGGCGCGTTCCTGAGGCTCGGGCTGGTCGTGCTCGCGATCCGGCTCCTCTTCGCGTTGTTCTTCGGCTCGCCGATCCCCAGCACACGCGTGCTGTTCACGCTGCCCGAGGTGCCGCTGCCCGACTGGGCGCAGGGGGTGCGGATCGGGGGGCGGGTCACGGCCGAGGGGCTGGTGTTCGCGCTGTACGAGGGGCTGAAGCTGGCCACGCTGCTGGTGTGCGTCGGCGCGGCGAACGCGCTGGCCGGCCCGGCGCGGCTGCTCAAGTCGCTGCCGGGCGCGCTGTACGAGGCGGGGGTGGCGGTGGTCGTGGCGATGACCTTCGCTCCGCATCTGGTGGCCGACGTCAGGCGGCTGCGCGCGGCGCGGCGGCTGCGGGGCCGCCCCGACCGCGGGGTGAAGGCGCTGCTCCAGGTGGGGCTGCCGGTGCTGGAGGGCGCGTTGGAGCGGTCCGTGGCGCTGGCGGCGGCGATGGACGCGCGTGGTTACGGCCGCACCGCGCAGGTGCCGCCCGCCGTGCGCCGCACGACGGCCGCGCTGACGCTGGGCGGGCTGCTCGGGGTCTGCTGCGGTACGTACGGACTGCTGGCCTCGGAGGGTGCGGTGTACGGCTTGCCGCTGCTGCTGGCCGGGCTCGCCGCCGCGCTGGGCGGGCTGTGGCTGGGCGGGCGGCGGTCGGTCCGCAGCCGCTACCGGCCGGACCGCTGGGGCGTGCGGGCCTGGCTGGTGTCGGGGTCGGGGGTGGCGGTCGCGGCGCTGATGATCTGGGCCGCCTCGTACACACCGGAGTCCCTGAACCCGCCCGCCGTTCCGCTCACCGCACCGGACCTGCCGCTGTGGCCGGCGGCGGGCGTCCTGCTGGGCCTGCTCCCGGCAGTCGTCGCCCCGGCCCCACCCGTGTCGTACGAAACCGAGGAGGCCACGCAGTGATCCGCTTCGAGCAGGTGTCCGTCACCTACGACGGCGCCGCCCGGCCCGCCCTCCACGGGGTGGAACTCACCGTCCCGGAAGGCGAGCTGGCCCTGCTCGTCGGCCCCTCCGGAGTCGGCAAGTCGACACTTCTGGGCGCCGTCTCCGGGCTGGTGCCGCACTTCAGCGGGGGCACCCTGCGCGGCCGGGTCACGGTCGCGGGGCGGGACACCCGTACCCACAAGCCCCGCGAACTGGCCGATGTCGTCGGCACCGTGGGCCAGGACCCCCTCGCGCACTTCGTCACCGACACCGTCGAGGACGAACTCGCCTACGGGATGGAGTCGCTGGGCCTGCCGCCCGACACGATGCGCCGCCGCGTCGAGGAGACCCTCGACCTCCTCGGCCTCGCCGAGCTGCGCGACCGGCCCATCGCGACCCTCTCCGGCGGGCAGCGGCAGCGGGTCGCGATCGGGTCGGTGCTCACCCCGCACCCCCGGGTGCTGGTCCTGGACGAGCCCACCTCGGCGCTCGACCCCGCCGCCGCGGAAGAGGTGCTGGCCGTGTTGCAGCGGCTGGTGCACGACCTGGGCACGACCGTGCTGATGGCCGAACACCGGCTGGAGCGGGTGGTGCAGTACGCGGACCAGGTGATCCTGCTGCCCGCCCCCGGCGCGGCCCCGGTCGTCGGCGAACCGGCCGAGATCATGCCGGTCTCGCCCGTACAGCCGCCGGTCGTGGCGCTGGGCGGCCTCGCGGGGTGGACGGCCCCCGTCCCCCTGTCCGTACGGGACGCCCGCCGCAGGGCGGGGGCGCTGCGGGAGCGGCTGGCGCCGCTCACACCGCCCGCACCGCTGCCGCGCGAAGCGCCGGGCGGAGCACCGGCCGGCCACGCCGAGCGGCTCTCCGTACGGCACGGGCGCGTCGAGGCGCTGCGCGACGTCAGCCTGTCGGTGCGGCCCGGTGAGACGGTGGCGCTGATGGGCCGCAACGGGGCCGGGAAGTCGACGCTCCTCGCCGCGTTCGTCGGGATGCACGAACCGGCCGCCGGAACCCTGCGCGTCGGGGCGGAACCCCTCGTACCGCACCGCACCCGCCCCGCCGAACTCCTGCGCCACGTAGGGCTCGTACCGCAGGAGCCGCGCGACCTGCTGTACGCGGACACCGTGGCGGCCGAGTGCGCGGCCGCCGACGTGGACGCGGGGGCTGCGCCCGGCACCTGCCGGGCGCTGGTCGGCAACCTGCTGCCCGAGGTGGCGGACGACACCCATCCGCGCGATCTGTCCGAGGGGCAGCGGCTCGCCCTCGCGCTGTCCGTCATCCTCACCGCCCGCCCGCCGCTCCTGCTGCTGGACGAGCCGACGCGCGGACTGGACTACGCGGCGAAGGCACGGCTGACGCGGGTGCTGCGCGGGCTGGCGGCGGACGGCCACGCCATCGTGCTGGCCACGCACGACGTGGAGCTGGCGGCCGAACTCGCCCACCGGGTCGTCATCCTGGCCGACGGCGAGGTGGTCGCGGACGGGCCGACGGCGGAGGTCGTCATGTCCTCCCCCGCCTTCGCCCCGCAGGTCGCGAAGATCCTCGCGCCGCTGCCGTGGCTGACCGTGCCGCAGGTGCGCGAGGCGCTGGAGGGGGCGCGATGACGTCTCAGGTTTTCCGGGTACGGGCCGTCCGGCTCGGGCCGCGCTCGGTCGTCGCCCTCGCCCTCGTCTCCGCGGTCGGCGTCGCCGCCTTCGCCTGGCCGCTCCTCGCGCCCGCCCACTCCGGCGTCGCCGCCCACGCCGCCGACGCGCCCTGGCTGTTCGCCGCGCTGCTGCCGCTGCTGCTCGCCGTGGTCGTGGCGACGATCGCCGACACCGGTCTTGACGCGAAGGCCATCGCGATGATCGGGGTGCTGGCGGCCTCGGGCGCGGCGCTGCGGCCGCTGGGCGCGGGCACGGCGGGCATCGAGCCGATGTTCTTCCTGATGGTGATCTCGGGGCGGGTGCTCGGCCCCGGGTTCGGATTCGTGCTCGGCGCGGTGACGATGTTCGCGTCGGCGCTGCTCACGGGCGGCGTCGGGCCCTGGATGCCGTACCAGATGCTGGCGATGGGGTGGGTCGCGCTGGGCGCGGGGCTGCTGCCCGGCGGCGGGCGGCTGCGCGGCCGCCGCGAGGTGGCGCTGCTCGCGGGGTACGGGGCCGTCGCGTCCGTGGCGTACGGGACGGCCATGAACCTCCAGGGCTGGACGCTGATGCAGGGGATGTCCTCGGGGATCGCTTACGTGCCGGGCGATCCGGTCGGCGCGAACCTGGCCCGCTTCGTCGCGTACTGCCTGGCGACCTCGCTCGGCTGGGACCTGCCGCGCGCGGTGGTGACGGTGGTGCTGACCCTCACCCTCGGCGGGCCGATCCTGCGGGCGCTGCGGCGCGCCACGCGCCGGGCGGCGTTCGAGGCGCCGGTGACGTTCGAGCGCAGCTGACGTACAACGAGGCGGGCCCGGTGCGCCGTGTGACGCACCGGGCCCGCCCTCACATGCCCTTACTGGTGGAAGATCCTCGCGTCCCACTGCGCGACCCACCTGCCGTCACCGAACTGGAGATTGGCCGTGCACTTGTAGGTGTCACCATCACAGTTCAGGGCCGTCACCGGTACGGGCGCGGCCTCGCCCCGCGGCGCCTTCATCGCCTGCGCTCCCCCCTGGTGGAAGATCCGCGCGTCCCACTGCGCGAACCACCTGCCGTCGCCGAAGCGCAGCCCGGCCGTGCACTTGTAGGTGTCACCGTCACAGTTGAGGGTCGTCACCGGGACCGGCGCCCGCACCGACGTGGCGGCCTGGGTGGACGCCGCCCGGGCCGCGCTCTGGTGGAACACGTTCGCGCTCCAGTCCGCGAACCACCTGCCGTCACCGAACCGCAGCCCGGCCGTGCACTTGTAGGTGTCACCATCGCAGTTGAGGGTGGTCACGGGGACGGGCGCGGCACTGGCGGCCGGGGCGACCGCGGCCTGTGCCATGAACAGGGCTCCGAGCCCCAGGAACGTACCGGTGAGCATTCGGCGAGCTGACATGTCGTCGCTTCCCTTCGACTCCGACCGCATGACGTGCCGCATCATGTCGCCCACCGGTCGAGCATCGCTCGAAGCGCCGAAGCCCGAAGCGCGCCGAAACGCTCCGTATCGCTACAGCCGCTGAATGATCGTCCCCGTCGCCAGCGCCCCGCCCGCGCACATCGTGATCAGCGCGAACTCCTTGTCCGCCCGCTCCAGTTCGTGCAGCGCCGTGGTGATCAGCCGCGCTCCCGTGGCCCCCACCGGGTGGCCGAGCGCGATGGCGCCGCCGTTGACGTTCACCTTTTCCAGATCCTGTTCGAAGACCCGCGCCCAGGACAGCACGACCGACGCGAACGCCTCGTTGATCTCGATCACGTCGATGTCCTTGAGCGTCATCCCGGCCTTCCCCAGCACCGCCCGTGTCGCGTCGATCGGACCGTCGAGGTGGTAGTGCGGATCGGTGCCGACCAGGGCCTGGGCCACGATCCGGGCACGGGGCCGCAGCTTCAGCGCGCGGGCCATCCGCTTGGACGCCCACAGCACCGCGCACGCGCCGTCCGAGATCTGGGAGGAGTTGCCCGCCGTGTGCACGGCGGTCGGCATGATGGGCTTGAGCCCGCCGAGCGCCTCCATGCTGGTGTCGCGCAGCCCCTCGTCCCGGTCGACGGCCCGCCACATGCCCTCTCCGGCCGCCTGCTCCTCCTCGGTGGTGGGCACCTGCACCGCGAAGATCTCGCGCTTGAAGCGCTCCTCGGCCCAGGCCCGCGCCGCGCGCTCCTGGGAGAAAAGGCCGAGGGTGTCGACGTGCTCCCGGGTGATCCCGCGCCGCCGGGCGATCCGCTCGGCGGCCTCGAACTGGTTGGGGAGGTCGACGTTCCACTCGTCGGGGAACGGCTTGCCAGGACCGTGCTTGGAGCCGCTGCCGAGCGGCACCCGCGACATGGCCTCGACGCCACAGCCGATGCCGACGTCGATGACGCCGGTGGCGACCATCGTGGCCACCATGTGGTTGGCCTGCTGGGAGGACCCGCACTGGCAGTCCACGGTCGTCGCCGCCGTCTCGTACGGAAGGCCCACGGCCAGCCAGGCGTTGCGCGCGGGGTTCATGGACTGCTCTCCCGCGTGGGTGACCGTGCCGCCGACAATCTGCTCGACGCAGTCGGGCTGGATGCCGGTGCGGGCGAGGAGTTCGCGGTAGGTTTCCCCGAGGAGGTACGCGGGATGGAGATTGGCGAGCGCCCCTCCGCGCTTTCCGATGGGGGTGCGTACGGCTTCGACGATGACGGGTTCCGCGGCCATGACTCGTCCTCTTCTCCATCGCGTCCGCGGGGCTCCCGGCAGCGCGCCCGCGTCAGAACTAGTACGCGTTCTAGTTCTTCGCTCAGTCTGCTGAGCCCCGCCCTGACGGCGCAAGGGTTGTGCACAGGGCGAGTTGAGGCGTCCGCCTCAAGAAGGCCCGGCATGGACCTTGCTAGTTATAGAACCCGTTACTACCTTCTGAACACTTTCTGATAGGCCGTCAGATCTGGAGTGGCCGATGCCCTGTCCAGCGCTCCCCGAAGGCTTCGACTTCACCGACCCCGACCTCCATCAGCACCGGGTGCCACTCCCCGAGTTCGCCCAGCTGCGGCAGACGGCCCCCGTGTCATGGATCCCGCAGCGGCACGGCGTGGCCGGTTTCGACGACGACGGCTACTGGGCCGTCACCCGGAACGCCGACGTCAAGGAGGTCTCGACCCGGCCCGAGATCTTCTCCTCGCACCGCAACACCGCGATCATCCGCTTCAACGAGCACATCCAGCGCGACCAGATCGAGGTCCAGAAGCTGATCATGCTCAACATGGACCCGCCCGAACACACCCGGGTCCGCCAGATCGTCCAGCGGGGTTTCACCCCGCGCGCGATCCGCTCCCTGGAGGACGCCGTCCACGACCGCGCCGTACGCATCGTGGCCGAAGCCAAGGAGAACGGCACCGGCGACTTCGTCACCGACATCGCCTGCGAACTCCCCCTCCAGGCCATCGCCGAGCTGATCGGCATCCCCCAGCAGGACCGGTCCAAGATCTTCGACTGGTCCAACAAGATGGTCGCGTACGACGACCCGGAGCTGGCCATCACCGAGGAGATCGGCGCCGAGTCGGCCATGGAGCTGATCTCGTACGCCATGAACCTGGCCTCCGACCGCAAGCAGTGCCCCGCCAAGGACATCGTCAGCGCCCTGGTCGCCGCCGAGGACCAGGGCAACCTGGGCTCCGACGAGTTCGGCTTCTTCGTCCTGCTGCTGGCCGTCGCGGGCAACGAGACCACCCGCAACGCCATCAGCCACGGCATGCACGCCTTCCTCACCCACCCCGAGCAGTGGGAGCTGTTCAAGCGCGAGCGCCCCGCCACCGCCGCCGACGAGATCGTCCGGTGGGCCACCCCCGTGATGTCCTTCCAGCGCACCGCCACCCAGGACACCGCCCTCGGCGGACAGTCCATCCGGGCGGGCGAGCGGGTCGGCGTGTTCTACTCCTCCGCCAACAACGACCCCGAGGTCTTCGACCGCCCCGAGGTCTTCGACATCACCCGCGACCCCAACCCCCACCTCGGCTTCGGCGGCGGCGGACCGCACTTCTGCCTCGGCAAGAGCCTCGCCGAACTGGAGATCCGGCTGATCTTCAACGCCATCGCGGACACCCTCCCCGGCATCCGCCTCACCGGCGCCCCGCGGCGGCTGCGGTCGGCCTGGCTGAACGGGATCAAGGAGCTGCGGGTGAGCTACGCATAGCCGTCACCGCCCGCGCTACTTGAACGGGACGTTGATGCAGGCCACCCGGTTCCCCGCCATACCCGCGTGCCCCATGTTCGTGGCCGTGGCATGCTCGTGGATCACCACCGAGCGCGCCTCACCGGGCCTGAAGTGCCACTTCACCAGGGACTTGGCACGGGCATCCCCACTGCTGTTGGTGGTGGTGCCGAGCCACATCTCATTGCGCGGGTTGGCGTACTTGGGATTCGTGGAGGGCTGCTTCGGGTCCTTCACGTCCTGGTAGTGCGGGCCGGACGAATCGGGCTTGGTGCCACACGACCTGGTGTGCACGTGTATCCCGAAGTGGTGGTTCGGTGCGACCCCGCGCAGGGCCAGGAAGACGAACGTGCCGCGCGGCGGCATCCCGTGCTTCCAGTGCTCCCCGTGCATCCCGTGCTCGTGCATCTCGCCGTGCCACTTCCCCGGAAGCCGCAGCTCCGCCACGAGCACCACGGCGGACGTGGGCACGAGCTTCTTGTCGTACGTCACCGCGCCACTGGTGCCGTGGGCCTCCGAAGCGGGCCGGAACTTCTCCAGGACGAACGCCGTGGGATTCGGCGAATGGTCCTCGGTCGTGGCGCTCGGCGCGGCGACCGCGGGCGAGATGACGGCCATCGATGCGGCCAGCGCTGCGGCGGCCGCCGTTACCAGGGACATCCTCAGATCCCTCCTCGGTCGGGACCCCCGAGTCTTCCTGGCGTTTGTACCGCTTTTCCCCACGCTAGACCGGTGCACCGGACCCTTCAACGCGAGGCATCGGCCCGTTCCGCGGCCTCCGTCGGATGGGGGATCCCCGCCACCTCGGACGTTGCACCCGGCTCCCCGGCGCGTGTCCTCCGTACCAGCGCCCGGACGCGCTCCCGTACGCCCCGGGCGCCCGCCGACAGCATCTCGGTGACCGGGCCGTTCGGCTCCTCCGCGGGCTTCCGGCCGACCCCGAGCAGCACGTACTGCAGACCGAATCCGGCCGCGACGACGGCCGCGCCGCCGACCGCGTCCAGCACATAGTGGTTCGCCGTGCCGACGATCACCGCGACCGTGAGCAGCGGGTACAGCATGCCGAGGATCTTCATCCAGAGGTACGGCGCCACCAGTGCGATGACCACCCCGCACCACAGGGACCAGCCGACGTGCAGCGACGGCATGGCCGCGTACTGGTTGGAGAGCTTGGTGAGCGCGCCGAAGTCCGGGTTGTTCAGGTCCTGCGGGCCGTGCGCGGTGTCGACGTACCCGAGGCCCATCAGCCGCGGCGGGGCCAGCGGGTAGAGCCAGAAGCCGACCAGCGCGAGCATCGTGCCGAAGGCGAGCGGGGTGCGGGCCCAGCGGTAGGTCGCGGGGCGGCGCAGATAGAGCCAGCCCAGCAGGGACAGCGGGACGAGGAAGTGGAAGGTGCTGTAGTACCAGTTCATGCCGTCCCTCAGCCACGGGGTGTCCGCGACCAGCCGGTTGAACCAGTGCTCGATGTCGATGTGCAGGAAGCTCTCGAGGGACAGCACCTGGTGGCCGTGGCCCTCGGCGACGCTGCGCTCGTCGGGCGCGTGGGCCCGGATCCACGAGTACGCGAAGTAGCCGACGCGGATGAACATCAGCTCCAGCAGCAGGTTCGGCCGGGACAGCGGCCGCCGTACGAAGCGCAGCAGCGGCACCCAGGCGGAGCGGCCCCGGTGCGACTCCTGAACGGGTGTCGGCTCCGGGCTGTCCCACCGCGGGGAGGTCCGGGAGACGAACGGCACCAGGCAGGCGGCGGCGAGCGCGGCCAGCAGCGGCGCGTTGTAGCCGATGTGTCCGGCGATCTTGAGGTCCGGCAGCAGCGCGGTACGGCTCAGCGTCATCACCAGCACCACCAGCACCGGCCACACCAGCCGGTCGGCGGCCCGGCGGCCCACCCGGCCGACGACCGCGAGCAGGATCCACAGCTGCTGGTACTGCCAGGAGGTGGGCGAGACCGCCAGCGCCACGCACCCGGTGATCGCCGCGGCCAGCAGCAACTGCCCGTCCCGCGCGTACCGCACCGCCCGCCGCAGGCCGACGACCGCGACCGCCACCGCCAGGACCGCGAGCAGCGCCAGCTCGACCGGGCCCTCAAGACCGATGCGCAGCAGCAGCCCGTGCAGCGACTGGTTGGCCAGGCTGTCGGCGGGCTCGCCGAGCCCGGCGCCGCCGAGGTGGTGGACCCAGTACGACCCGGAGTCGCGCGGCATGACCGCCCAGGCCAGCGCGGTGCACGTGGTGAACGTCGCGCCCGCCAGCGCCGCCGAGCGCCGCCGCCCCAGCAGCCACAGGACGACGCCGAACAGCAGCAGCGCGGGCTGGAGGGCGGCGGCCACGCCGATGAGAACGCCTGCCTGCCGGCCGGAGGTGCGGGGCAGCACGGTGAGCACGACCAGCAGCACCGGGATGATGCTGGTCTGGCCGAGGGTGAAGGTGTTACGGACCGGAAGGGACAGCGTCAGCAGGCACAGCGCCAGCGGCGCGGCCAGCAGCGAGGTACGGCGGGAGACCGGCCCCGGCAGGGCGCGCGCGGCGGTCAGCCCGAGGACGACGACCAGCAGCAGGGTGCCGAACGTCCAGGCGACGCCCAGGCTCTGCTCGGCGGCCCGGGTCAGCGGCTTGAGCACAAGACCGGAGAACGGGGTGCCGGTGAACGCGTCCCCGTCGTACAGCGAACCGCCCACATGGAGGACACCCTGCTCGCCGATCCAGGTCTCCAGATCGGTCAGCCGCTCGTCCGGGGGCAGCCGCAGCACCGCCGCCGCCTGCCGGACGGCGAGCAGGCCGGCCAGCAGCCAGAGGGCGCCGAGCACCATCATCGTCCGTGACGTCCGTGCCCCGAAGGCACCGGAACCCGCCCCCGCACCCGGGGTACTCCGCAGCCCGCTTCGCTCCGCGTTCGACACGCCCTGCCGCTCCCCCACTCGCCCTCTTCACCTGTTCGGAATGTTGGAGACCCTACTGAGCCCATTACTCAGACGCTCCACATCCCCTCTTCACCTGACAGTCGTCCATGGTTGGCCGAAAGCTGTCAGACTTTGGCGGGAGTGCGTCTGTACGGACGGACTCGGTACGGTCCGGCCCAATTTCATCAGGGCTGTGGGGTGCGCCGCGAATCGGGACCCGCCGCATGCTGAAACGTCCCCGGGGTGATTCCGAAACACCGTACGAACCAGCGGTGGAAGTGACTCTGGTCGGCGAACCCCGCCGCGGCCGCCGCCTCCGCCGCCGTACAGCCCGCCAGCAGCAGTCCGCGCGCCTGGCGCAGCCTCAGCTGCCGCTGGAAGTCGCTCGGCGCCATCCCGTACTCCGCCCGGAACGCCCGGTACAGGGCGAACCGGCTGCACCCCGCCGCCTCCGCCAGCCGCTCCGCCGAGATCTCCGTCCCGTACTCCTCCTCCAGCAGCGCCCGCGCCCGCCGCGCGGCCCACGCCTGCTCGCTCCCCCCGGCCGACAGCGCCCTGGCCCGCACCGGGCGGGTCGCGCTGCGCCGCACCATCGCGCCGACGGCCGCGGTCAGCCGCTCGTCGCGGACGAGCGGACCGGCGCCGCCGATCAGGGCGGTGTGCAGCCGTAACAGGGCGCGCCCCAGCACCGGGTCGTCCAGCACGGGCTGGTCGAACAGCGGCAGCGGCACCTCCCCGTCCGCGCTGCCCCGCACGTCCGCGAGGACATCCCGCACCACGTCGAGCCCCATGTGCGTGATGCGGTACTTGTAGCCCAGTTCGGCGGCCGCTTCCCCGTCATGCGGATCGTCCGGGTTGAACACCATCACCATCCCCGCCCCGCTGGTGCGCAGCGCGCCCCGGCAGCGGAAGCGCTGCGCGCCGATCTCGGTGACGGCGAAGGAATAGGTGTCGTGGCTGTGCGGATGAAAACGATGGCTGAAGAAGTGCGCGTGCATGGCCTCGACGGACCGCTCCGGGTCACGCCAGTACCGAGCCCAGTCGCCCGGCCCCCCGCCAACCTCCGTGCCTCCCACACCCATCACCCCATTCTGCCGTCTCGCACCAGCGTTCAATACGGGGCCTCACCGCCCGCGCGAAGGTGACGGCATGCGATTCGACACCAAGATCGCCGTCATCGTCCGGGACGACCTCGCCGACTGGCAGAAGCTGAACGTGACGGCCTTCCTCTCCAGCGGACTCTCCCACGCCACCGACGACATCGTCGGCAAACCGTACGAAGACGCCTCGGGAAACACGTACCTCCCGATGTTCCGCGAACCGGTCCTCGTCTACGCCGCCGACGCCCCCGGCCTCTTCCGCACCCACACCCGCGCCCTCACCCGCGGCCTCCCGACGGCCCTCTACACCGAGGAACTGTTCGGCACCGACAACGAGGACGACAACCGCGCCACGGTCCGCACCGTGGAGGCCCCCGACCTCAACCTGGTCGGCCTCGCCCTCTACGGCCCGCGCACCCAGGTGGACAAGGTGACCAGGGGCCTGCGGCCGCACCGCTGAACGGCACCTGGCCCGACCGGCGCGGACCACGCCCGTCCCGAGTTAGGGCGGGGCGCTCCGCGCGGTCGGCTAGGTGTGGATCATCCGCTGTTCACGATCGCCCCTGGTCGGCCGACAGCTCCCCTCGGCCAACAGCGAAGGCACTGGCACGGTGGCCACACCGACGATTCCATCGGCATCAGCGGCCCGGCCAGCGTGACCACGCGCATCGGCCCGTACGTACGCCCGCCGTCCCGTGACACACGCATGGTCATCCTGGCGCGGCGCTTCACCGGGCCTCGCCCTTGTGCGTGTCCCCGTCGTGGTGCCGCTGTAGTTCCACCGCACAGTCCGTCGCCCGGCTATGGTTCCCGAGACGGCGCCACGCTGCCTGCTGGCGACGTAACGCCGCGCACACGTCGCACTCATCGCTGGGCGGGCTGTCCGGGGTCTGAGGTACCGGCTTAGGGTCGAGCATGCTGGCGCTCCTGTTCGGCGTCGGCCATGCCCCCGGACGTGTGGCGCGTCGCGGGGGTCCTCATAGGCCGAGCCTGACGGCTCTCAGGCCGCGGCTACAGTGAACGCATTACCCAGTTTCAGCATGCTATGAGGCGATACCCAGGAACTCGGCAAGCGCCCGCAGTCCCGGGGGGCGCGACGGTCCGTTCCGAAGATCGGTGACGATGGCCACGGCGAGCGTGTGGTGCCGCATCCACGCGGGTGCATGTCGCTTCAGAGACTCAAGCGCCTTCACGGCACCTTCGGCGTTGCCCAAGTCGGTGTGCGCACGGGCCACATCCAGCAGCAGCCAGGTGCGCCACGACGGCGGCGTGTCCTTCGACAGACGCATTCCGCGCGCGAGGGCCAGGGCCTCGTTCGGCCGTTCGTGCTGGACCGCCAAGCGGACGCGTTCGATCCGAACGGATGACTTGCTGAAGACGCTCAGCAGTTTGCCGTCTTCGGGCGTCGGCATCTTGGCCAGCCAACCCGCGGCCTTCTCCGCCGTCACCATCATGTCGTTCGCACGCGCGTAGTCCCCACTCCGCGCGTGGCTGGTAGCCGCCGACATCAAGAGGCCGCCCCACACCCGAAGCCCCTCGGGCGTGCTTCTGTGCTCCTGCTCGACCCCGTCAGCTGCATGGACGGCCAGGTACTTGGCGTCATCCAAGCGCGCCTGGCGCTGATAGGCCCAGGCGACGGAGTTGGAGATCATAGGAGCAAGTAACGGGTCCGACGAGGCGTCAGCGGCCGCTATGGCGCGCTCCAGCGCGGACAGCGCGAGGTCCGTCTTCCCCATACGGATGGCCAGATGACCGCCGAGTTGCAGCGCCTTGCCGAGCACCGCCTGACCGACTGCCCGCTGATCGGTGTCCCCGACCGTGGCCGCGAAGCGGGCGTCCGTGATCAGCCCTGGAAGTACGTTCAGCAACTTGTCGAACTCCGCCGCATGGTAAAGCGTCCACCCGCCCGCCACGTCGCGCCGAATCCGCTCCAGGGAAAGTGTCTCCAGGTCGCCGGGCGGGGCCGGCGGGGCGAACAGGGGCGGCATGATGGCGCGCCGTACGGCCACCATCTGAGGCGAGTCGGATTCCCCTGTGGACGGCGCACCCGGCGGGTCCCCCAAGAGGCTCGTCAGTTCGACACCAAGGCCTGCGGCGAGCGCGTGCATGGTCGGCAGCGTGACCGAACTCTGCGGCTTCTGCTCCAGCCGCCGGACGGTGTCGACGGAAGCACCGGACCGCTCGGCCAGGCCCTCCTGTGTCAGCTCGGCCATCTGGCGCAGGCGCTTGACACGGTCCCCCAGAAACTCCGTTGCCATGCGTCCACGCTACTCCGGGCATGCGCACGGATACCCGACGAAAGGGCTCACGGCACGCGGATGAGTACCGGTCACCGTCCGCCGCAGCGGCTAGGGCAGGATGGCCCCATGAGCATCGTGAAGATCAATGTGCTGACCGTTCCCGAGGAGCAGCGCGAGGTGCTGGAGAAGCGCTTCGCCTCCCGCGCCGGGACCGTGGAGAACTCCGACGGCTTCGAGTGGTTTGAACTGCTCCGTCCCATCGAAGGGACTGACACCTACCTCGTCTACACGAGGTGGCGCAGCGAAGAAGACTTCCAGGCCTGGATGGAAGGTCCGATGAAGGCCGCCCATCAGCGAGGCGGCGAGGACGCCCCGCAGCAGAAGCCCGCCGCGTCCGGCTCCACCCTGTGGTCCTTCGAGGTCGTCCAGCAGACCGGACCCAAGCAGGGCTGAGCACGGGCCCGCCCACGTGGCGAGCCCTCTGCGACTCTGCCAGAGGGCTCGCGGTGCCGTGTTTTCACGCGTCGTCGTAGGCACCGTCCGCGAGACACCCGCAGCGTCATCATCGCGCGGCGCCTCACCGGTCTGCGCCCCTGTGACGCGGGCCCGCGTGGTGCCGCTGGAGTACGACAACGCAATCCACCGCCTTGGAACAGTCCCCGACGGCGTTCCAGTGCGCTTGCTGTCGCAGGAGATCACGGCATACGTCGCACTGCACGGGTGATTGACTGAGTGTTCTTGTGGCACCTCCTCACTCGGCGGCCACCGTCGCCTGCCACGCGCCCGGGCGTTTGCCTGTGGCTTTGTGGAAGAACACCGAGAAGTTGGATGCGTCGGGGAAGCCGAGTATGTCGGCACAGCGGGCGGCGGTGAGGCGGTCGTGTGCGAGGAGCCGTTTGGCTTCCAGGGTGATCCGTTCGACGATGTACGCCTTCGCGGTGCGGCCGGTGGCCTGCTGCACCGCTCGCGAGAGGGTGCGGGGTGCGTAACCCAGCGCACGGGCGTAGTAGCCGGCGTCGTGGTGTTGCCGGAAGTGCGCTTCGACGCTGGAGCGGAACAACCGGAACACCGGATGTGTGAGCCGTGCTTCGGCGTGCGGTGGGTGCAGCCGGGTGATGAGCGCGGAGAGCAGGATTTCGGGCAGCTCCGTCGAGGAGTCACTGGGTGGAACGGATGCTTCGAGGAGGAGATGGCTGCGCGCCGTGTCGACGAAGGGCCAGTCGGCGTCGGGGATGCTCCAGTGCGCGGCCAGGTCCGGGGAGGCGACGAGTTCTCGGGTGTTGTGGGTGACCGGCGCGGTCGGCACGAACAGCACGAGGTGCCCTGCCACTTCGGCGATGTCGTCCCACCGGTGCACCGCGCCGGGTGGAATCCACACCGCGGATCGATCTTGGAGCGGGTGGAGGTGGAAATCGACCGTGACTGAGCCGGGTCCGGCGTCGATGACGGCAAGGACGTGGAAGTCGGCGCGCTGCGTGCTGCCGTCGTTCAGCTCGCGAAGGCGGCCGAACGTCATCGTCTCGACCGAGGCGGCGCGGCGTCCTGCGGGCTGGTAGGTCATCTGCCGGATCACGCTCACGTGTCCAGTTTTCACCATCGGGCGACCAGTCGCGCCGATGCCCCGTCCGGGTGCGGAAGTTTCACTGAATACACAGGGCAATCGCCTAGGGCATCGATCGGAAGAGCCATCATGAACACGACGCAGCAGACGCTTCTGCCCGCTTACGACCATCGGCCGGGGACCGGGCCGACTCTGGTGTTCCTGCACTATTGGGGTGGTTCTGCCCGCACCTGGGACCTCGTCGTCGACCGCCTGGCGGGCCGTGACGTGCTCACGGTCGACTTCCGCGGGTGGAGCCGGTCGAGCGCTCTGCCCGGTCCCTATACGCTCGGTCAGCTCGCCGACGACACGCTCGCCGTGCTCGCGGATGCGGGGGTCACCGACTACGTCCTGGTGGGGCATTCGATGGGGGGTAAGGTCGCACAGCTGGTCGCGGCCACCCGGCCCGTCGGCCTGCGCGGCGTCGTTCTCGTCGGCTCCGGCCCGGCGAAGCCCGCCGCACAGGTCACTCCCGAGTACCAGGAAGCCCTGTCGCACGCCTACGACTCCGCCGAGTCCGTGGCCGGGGCACGGGATCACGTCCTCACCGCGACCGAGCTGCCCGCTCCGGTCAAGGCGCAGCTCGTGACCGATTCGCGGACCGTCACCGACGCCGCCCGCACCGAGTGGCCGCTGCGCGGCATCGCGCAGGACATCACCGAGCACACGCTTATGGTCAGCGTGCCCGCTCTCGTCGTCGCCGGGGAACACGACCAGGTGGAGCCCGTCGGCGTGCTCCGCGACAACCTGGTGCCCTACCTCTCCCAAGCCGACTTCGTGGTGGTCCCCCACACCGGTCACCTGATCCCGCTGGAAGCCCCGGCCGACCTCGTCGACGCCATCACCGCATTCGCGCCGGCAGCCTGACCGTCCCCGCGGCCCGACGACGGGCTGTGCCCCTGATCACCCGCCCACGGGGGCCGGGGCAGGCCCTGCCGCCTTGCACCGCACCCGACAGATCTGCTTGTACACCGACCGCACAGCGGCCGGCACCGCATCGTGGACGACCTGTTCCCCGAGCCAGCCGCCCGGGCCCGGGCAACGCGGTGAGAGGCGCCCGTCACGCACCAGTCGCCCCCCGTCCCACCTGTTCGTCACGCTGACGGCCCCCGGCTTCGGCTCCGTGCACCGCATCACCGATGGCGGCTCCCCCTGCCGTCCCCGGCGGGGTGATCCACTATGCGCGCACGGCACCCCCCTGGGCTGCTCCCTCAGTAGCGCAGCGCCCGGACGCTCACTCCCGCCTTGTCGGCGACCTCGCCGATGCGCGCCGGGCCTCTTCTGTCCAGGCAGTCCGCCCGACTTGCACCTGACGTCTACGTCAGGTTCTAGCGTCGTGGACGTCGGCACTCGCCGAACGTTCACCCCCTGGAAAGGCAGAACGCCATGCGCGCAGTCCGCTATCACGAGTACGGCGGTGTGGAGACCCTCGTGGTCGAGCAGGTGCCGGACCCGCGTCCCGGGCCCGGCGAGATCCGCATCCGCGTCGCGGCGGCCGGCGTCAATCCCATCGACTGGAAGGTGCGTTCCGGTGCGGTGCGCGAGGTACTCCCCGTGGACCTGCCCGCGATTCCCGGGCGTGATGCCGTCGGCGTGGTCGACGAGACCGGTGCGGGCGTGCAGGGGGTGACCATCGGCGACCGCGTCTTCGGGCTGGGCGGCGTCACCGGCGCGACAGCGGAGCTGGCCGTGCTCTCGGCCTGGGCCCACGCGCCCACCACATGGACCGACGAGGAGGCCGCCGGCGCCGGTCTGGCCTCCGTGACCGCGATGGGCGGGCTGAAGGCGCTCGGTCCCCTGCGGGGGCGCACCCTTCTCATCGAGGGCGCCGCCGGAGGCGTGGGCAGTGCCGCGGTCGAGATCGCGGTGGCTCGGGGCGCCACCGTGATCGGGACGGCCAGTGAGCGCAACCACGAGTTCCTCACCTCTCTCGGAGCCGTTCCCACCACCTACGGCCCCGGCCTCGCGGAGCGCCTCGCCACCCTGGCTCCGGACGGAGTCGACATCGCGCTCGACACCGCGGCCTCCGGATCGCTGGCTGATCTCATCGCGATCGTGGGCGACCCTGCGCGCGTGTCGACGATCGCCGACTACACCAACGCGCAGCGCCTGGGTGTGCGTCTGGTCAGCGCGGAGAACGACCCCACGCTCCTCGCCGAAGCGGGCGAACTCGGCCGGCAAGGCCGCTACACACCGCGCATCGAGCGGACCTACCCGCTCGAACGGATCGCGGAAGCGCACGCATACGCCGAGCGCGGACACACGCGGGGGAAGATCGCGGTCTGCGTCTGAGCAGGAGATGAGGGCGAGGGCGGGTCGTCAGCGAGGCTCGGTGTGGTCATCGGGCACCGTTGCCGGGCCGTAGTCCGGCAACGCGATGTCCCCGGCCTTGGCGAATTGCGCGGCGAGCAGGTTCCGCATCGGCCAGCGGGTCATCGACCGCATCGAGAGGTCACGCAGGCGGATGCCGAGCCGGCCCGAGGGCGGGTAGCCGGAGACGCCGCCCGGCGGCAGTTCCTGGGCCTGGTCGCGAGTGGATGCTCGCCGCCCTGCACGCGCGGGGTCTCGACCTCTCGACCGCCTTCACCGCACATCTCATGCTGCTCAACTACGCCCGTGGCATCGCCGTCAACCTGGAGACGGAACGGGAAGCGGAGGCGCTCAGCGGCCTCGACAGCGAGGAGTGGATGGACACCCAGGAGCCGGCCCTCCAAGGGATCCTGGCCACCGGCCGGTTCCCGATACTGTCCCGCCTCGCCACGGATGGTTACGACCTCGACCTCGACGAACTCTACGACTTCGGCCTCCAACGCCTCCTCGACGGCCTCGCCGCACTCCTGGGCAAGGGGCAGTCCCCCTCCGGGCCGGCTGTTCGCCCCCTGTCCTGAACTCATCGGTGGGGGTCAGGGCCCTGGTGCCGCGGAACGGGGGGTTCATCTAGGGTCGGCTTGTGTACGGGAGTGTCAGCGAGAAGCCGGTGCCCGCCCGCGGGGACGGACAGCGCATTCTGGTCGTGGACGACGAGTCCAGGATTGCCGAACTGCTCTCGACCACCCTGGAGCTGGCCGGTTATCAGGTCGGCACCGCGGCCACCGGGGGTGAGGCGCTGGACCGGGTGGGGCGGGAGCGGCCGGATCTGGTGATTCTGGATGTGATGCTGCCCGATCTGGACGGGTTCACCGTGTGCCGGCGGCTGGTGGCCGCCGATGAGGACCATCCGCCCGTTCTCTTCCTCACCGCCCGCGACTCGCTGGATTCGCTGGTCACGGGGCTCGGCATCGGTGCGAACGACTACGTCACCAAGCCGTTCCGGATCGCCGAGGTGCTGGCCCGGGTGCAGGTGCTGCTGCGCGGGAGGAAGCGGCGAGGTGCGCGGGAGGAGGCGCCGCCGCGGTACGCGGATCTGGTGCTGGACGATACGACCCGGCAGGCCCGGCGGGGCCGCCGGGCGCTGGACCTCACGCCCGCCGAGTACCGGCTGTTGCGCTATCTGCTGGTGAACGCCGGGCGGGTGGTGTCCAAGGAGCAGATCGGCGAGCACCTGTGGTTCAAGGACCACCGGAGCTACGGGGACAACGCGATCGAGAAGCTGGTCTCCCGGCTGCGGCACAAGGTCGACGAGGAGGACCCGGCGCTGATCCATACCCGTCGTGGCTTCGGCTATTGGCTCGGTCGGGTCGCCGCCGTATGAGCCGCCGTATGAGCCGCCGTATGAGCCGCCGTATGAGCTGCCTATGAGCCACTGCATGAAAGGCGCCATGGACGACGACGAGCGCCAACGGCGCGTGGAGGTGCTGCTGCACGAGCTGCGCACCTCCCTGACGACCATCCGCGGCTGGGCCGAACTGCCGCTCCAGGGGCTCAGCGACGACCCCGAGCTGATGGTGCGCGCCCTGCGGCGGATCCAGGACGAGGCCGACCACATGTACGGGGCGATCCAGCGGGTGTTTCCCCGCTCCGACGACTCCTGGGAACACCCGTCGCACCTGGAGCCGGTGGATCTGCGGGACGTGGCCGACGAGGCGGTCGCGGACCTGGGGGTGCTCGATCCGGAACGGCCCATCACCCGCGAGAACTCCGGCCGGACGGCCCTCGTCGCCGACAACCGGATGTTGCGGCACGCCGTCCGCAACCTGCTGGGCAACGCGCTGCAGCACACCCCCGCCGGCTCCCCGGTGACGGTGGCCGTGCGCGGTCCGGTGCGCGGGCCCGACGGGGAGCCGTGGGTCGAGCTGTCGGTCGGCGACCGGGGGCCGGGCATGGATCCGCGGGCGATCGCCCGGCTGACCACGCCGTACCGCGAGAGCGACGGCGGCGAGCCGGGCGGCGGCCTCGGGCTCACCATCGTGCGGCGGGTGGTCGAACGGCACGGCGGCGAGGTGACCGTGAGCAGCGCACCGGACCGCGGTACGACGGTCACTGTGGCCTTGCCCACAGTCAGCGTTTCGTCAGGCAACTGACCGGGCGGCGTCAGGTGGGGGAGGTTCGCTGGTCATCACGTCCCCGGTGCACACAGGTACACGCTCCGCTCCTGTCGGAATCCCCCACCCGAGGAGAGACATGACCGAGACGCTGGCAGAGAACACGCCCCAGTCGGAAGAGCAGATTCCCGAGTACCCGATGCCGCGCGCGGCCGGATGCCCCTTCGACCCGCCGCCGGCCGCGCAGGCGCTGCACGCCGAACGGCCGGTCGCGAAGGTGCGGATGTGGGACGGCAACACGCCGTGGCTGGTGACCCGGTACGCCGACGCCCGCGCCCTGCTCGCCGATCCGCGCGTCAGCTCCCAGGCCACACTGCCCGGCTTTCCGCACCCGAACGCGGGCTTCCGCGAGAACGCCTCACGGCGGCGGTCCTTCATCGCCATGGACGACCCCGAGCACGCGCGGATCCGCCGCATGGTCACCGCCCCGTTCGCCATCAAGCGGATCGAGGCGATGCGGCCCGCCATCCAGAAGATCACCGACGATCTGATCGACACGATGCTGGCCGGGCCCGAACCGGCCGATCTGGTGCGGTCGCTCGCGCTGCCGCTGCCGTCCCTGGTGATCTGCACGCTCCTCGGGGTGCCGTACGAGGACCACGAGTTCTTCCAGCAGAAGAGCTCGCTCATGATCAACCGGCACTCGTCGGCCGAGGACGTGGTCGCCGCCAACGACGCGCTGACCGACTATCTGGACGAGCTGGTCGGCGCCAAACTCGCCACACCAGCCGACGACATGCTCTCCGAGCTGGCCGCCCGGGTCAGGTCCGGCGAGCTGACCCGGCGCGAGGCCGCCAACATGGGCCTCCTGCTGCTGGTCGCGGGCCATGAGACCACCGCCAACATGATCGCCCTCGGCACGGTCGCCCTGCTGGAGCACCCCGACCAGCTCGCCGTCCTGCGGGAGACCGACGATCCGAAGGTGGTCGCGGGGGCCGTCGAGGAGCTGCTGCGCTACCTGACGATCGTGCACAACGGGCGCAGCCGGGTCGCGCTGGAGGACATCGAGATCGGCGGCGAGACCATCCGCGCCGGGGACGGCATCATCGTCTACACCGGCACCGGCAACCGGGACGCGGAGGTCTTCCCCGACCCCGACCGGCTGGACATCGGCCGGGACGCCCGCCGTCACATGGCGTTCGGCTTCGGCGTCCACCAGTGCCTGGGCCAGCCGCTCGCCCGGGTGGAGCTGCAGGTGGTCTACGGCACGCTCTACCGTCGCATCCCCACCCTGCGGCTGGCGACCGGCGTCGACCAGCTGCCGTTCAAGCACGACGGCCTGGTGTACGGCGTCTACGAGCTGCCCGTCACCTGGTCGTCGTGAACGAAGGAGGAGTCACCATGCGAGTCGAAGTCGATGTTCCCAAGTGTGTCGCGTCCGGCCAGTGCGTGATGATCGCGCCCGATGTGTTCGACCAGCGGGAGGAGGACGGGGTGGTCGTGCTGCTGGACGACCGGCCCGCTGCCGAACTCCACGCCGACGTACGGGAGTCCGCGATGATCTGCCCGGCGGCGGCGATCCGCGTGGTGGAGCAGGAGTGAGGCGCGTCGTCGTGGTCGGCGCCTCCGCCGCCGGGCTCGCGGCGGCGGAGACGCTGCGCCGGGAGGGGTACGACGGCGCCGTCACCCTCGTCGGCGACGAACCGCAGCCGCCGTACGACCGGCCGCCGCTGTCCAAGCAGATCCTCGGCGGGCGGTGGGATGCCGGACGGCTGCCCCTGCGCGGCCGGGACGAGTTGGATGCGCTCGGGCTCGACCTGCGGCTCGGCGTCGCCGCGACCGGGCTCGACCCGGCCGGGCGTACGGTCGCGCTCGCCGATGGGGCCGAGGTGCCGTACGACGGGCTGGTCATCGCCACCGGCGTACGGCCACGGCGACTGCCCGGGGACGAGGGCGCGCATGTGCTGCGCACCCTGGACGACGCGCTGGCGCTGCGGGACCGGCTGGCGGCGGGCACGCGGCTGGTGGTGGTCGGCGCCGGGTTCCTCGGCGCCGAGGCGGCCGCCGTGGCGCGCGGGCTGGGTGCGGAGGTGACCCTGCTGGAACCGGCGCCGGTGCCGCTGGCGCCCGCGGTCGGCGAGGATGTCGGCCGGGTGCTGTCGCGGGCGCACCTCGACCACGGCGTGGACCTGCGCACCGGCGTCACGGTGACGGAGGTGACCGGCGGTGGGGTGCGCCTGGCGGACGGCGGCCGGGTCGCGGCGGACGAGGTGCTGGTCGCCGTCGGTTCCGTACCCAACACCGAGTGGCTGGAGGGCAGCGGCCTCTCCTTGGGCAACGGGCTGGAGTGTGACGAGTTCAGCGCCGCCGCGCCCGGTGTGGCAGCCTCATCCGGTGTCTATGGCGCGGGGGACGTCGCGTGCTGGCACAACCCGCTGTTCGGTACGGCCATGCGGATCGAGCACCGTACGAACGCCACCGAGCAGGGCATGGCGGCGGCCCGCAACCTGCTCGCCCCGGCGCCGGGGGCGCGTCGGCCGTATCAGCCGGTGCCGTACTTCTGGTCGGACCAGTACGGGTTGCGGATCCAGGCGTACGGATATCTGCGCGGCCATGACGAGGTGGCCGTGGTGGAAGGATCCCTGAACGAGGGGGCGTTCCTGGCCGCGTACCGCCGCGGGGACCGGCTGACCGGGGTGCTGGCCGTGGGCGTATCGCCCCGGGTACTGCGTACCTGGCGGCAGTCGATCGCCGCCGGGGCGCGGTGGGCGGACGCGGTGGACCGGGCCACGACGGCGGCGTAATCGCGGGGGGCGGCGGCGGGGGCGGACGGCGGGTCAGACCGCGTCCGGTCCCCGCTCCCCCGTACGTACGCGCACGAAGTCGTCCACCGGGACGGCCCACACCTTGCCGTCGCCGATCCGCCCGGTGCGGGCGGCGGTCACGATGGCGTCCATGACGGCGTCGGCCTCGGCGTCCTCCACGACCACCTCAATGCGCGCCTTGGGCACGTAGTCGATGCGGTACTCGGCGCCGCGGTAGACCTCGGTGTGGCCGCGCTGCCGGCCGAAGCCACTGGCCTCGGTGACGGTGAGGCCCTGCACACCGATCTCCAGCAGCGCCGTCTTCACATCGTCCAGCTTGAACGGCTTGACGATCGCGGTGATCAGCTTCATGGGGTCGGGGTCCTGTCGGGGTGATGCGGCGGGCGATGGGCGGCGTTCTGCGGCACACCGTGGCCCAGAACCCCGTGATCATAGGCGCTCTCGGCGTGGACGGCGAGGTCGAGCCCGGACCGTTCGTCCTCCTCGGCCGCCCGGAAGCCCATGATCCGGTCGATGGCCTTCCCGATGCCGTAGGTCATGACGAACGCGTAAGCGCCCACCGCCAGCACCGCCACGATCTGCTTGCCCAGCTGTCCCGCGCCGCCGCCGGACAACAGCCCGGCCGGGCCGCCGGTCATCACGGAGGTGGCGAACACGCCGATCAGCACGGTGCCGACGATCCCGGCCACCAGGTGGACGCCGACGACGTCGAGCGAATCGTCGTAGCCGAAGCGGAACTTCCAGCTCACCGCGTACGAGCACAGCACCCCGGCCGCGAGCCCGATCAGCAGCGCCCCGGCGACGCCCACGGAACCGCACGACGGGGTGATCGCGACCAGCCCGGCGACCGCGCCGGAGGCGGCGCCGAGGGTGGTGGCGTGGCCGTCGCGGAGCTTCTCGACCACGAGCCAGCCCAGCAGCCCGGTGCAGCCCGCCGCCTGGGTGTTGATGAACGCGGCGGCCGCCATGCCGTTCGCCCCCAGCGCCGACCCGGCGTTGAAGCCGAACCATCCGAACCACAGCAGCCCGGCGCCGAGCAGCACCAGCGGCAGGTTGTGCGGCCGCATGGCCTCCTTCTTGAAGCCGATACGCGGCCCGAGCAGCAGCGCCAGCGCCAGCCCGGAGGCCCCGCAGTTGACCTCCACGACGGTGCCGCCCGCGAAGTCCAGCGCCCCCAGCTTGTCCAGGATCCAGCCCCCCGGCGCGAACACCCAGTGCGCCACCGGAACGTATACGAGCAGCGTCCACACCGCGACGAACGCCACCCACGCCCCGAACCGCGCCCGGTCCGCGATGGCCCCGCTGATCAGCGCGGCCGTGATGATCGCGAAGGTGAGCTGGAAGGTGGCGTGGAGGAACGTCGGAACGCTTCCGGTCAGGTCCGTCGGAGCGATCCCGCGCATCCCCGCGTATTCGAGGCCACCGAGCAGCCCGGCGCCGCCGAGGTCCTTGCCGAAGGCGAGGCTGTAGCCGACGAGCAGCCAGATCACGGTGACGACGGCGATGGCGACGAAGCTCATCATCAGCATGTTCAGCGCGCTCTTGGCCCGCACCATGCCGCCGTAGAACAGGGCGAGTCCGGGCGTCATGAGCAGCACGAGCGCGGTACTGGCCAGCAGCCAGGCGGTGTCGCCGGCATCAAATCCGGTCGGCATGTCGATACGTCACCTTCCCAGTCGGCGTGGCGCGCATCGACGGGTGCTCGATGGCCACCAGGGAAGGTTCACGTCCGGTCGTTACCACTCGCGCACGGACGTGTTTCCTCGATGTTTCGTGTTGCGTCGGCGTTTCGCTTCCTTCACCGCTCGCGGAGATCGCCGAGGGCGAGCCAGCGGGCCCAGCGGTCGTACCCGGCTGGGAGCAGCAGTTTGACGTGGTGTTCGAAGTAGCGGTGTGGGTCGCGGGCGGCGGCCTCCGCGTCGAGTTCAGGCGCGCCTGGCGGCGATCGCCCCCAGCGCGGCATCCACGGCCAGGAACGCGGCCAGCGGAATGCCCAGCAGGGGCAGGTAGTAGCCCACCACGCAGATCCCGACGGCCGGCGGGATCAGGACGTACACCGGCACCTGGCGCCAGGCGCCGCGCGGGAGGGGGCGGCCGAAGGCGCCGGTGCGGCCGCGCTGCCACCACATGCGGTAGCCCCACACGATGAGCAGGATCAAGGAGAGGGCGAGTGCCGCGAGGGCGAGTTGGTTGACGATGCCGAAGAGGATTCCGGTATGGAGGTCGATGCCCCAACGGCTCAGCTTGGCCAGCAGCGGGTAGTCGGCGAACCGCACGGTGTCGGTGACCTCGCCGGTGGCCGGGGCGACGGCGACCGCGTCCTGCTTCTCCGGCCAGCTGCGCTGGATCTGGCTGACCGTGTACGCGGCGCTCGGGCCGGAGGGCGGCACGATCTCCACCGGGTCGTCGAGGCCCTTCGCCTGGGCGGCCCGCAGCACGGTGTTGTAGCCGACGTCGGTGGCGCCGTGTCCGCCGCCCGAATGGCCCATGTCCATCCCCGGCATCGAGCCGTGGCCGGCGTGTTCACCGGTGAGCCCCGAGGACACGGCCGGGGTGGACTGGCCGACCGCGGCGCGCAGGTCGGTGACGTTCGCCCCGGCGTATGTGGACCACGTGAGGCCGGTGGCGGACAGGAAGAACAGCCCCGCCGCCACCCAGACGCCGACGCCGCTGTGCAGGGCGAGGGTGCGGCGGCGGCCGGTGGTGGGGGCAGTGGCCGCGGTGGAGTCGGCGGAGGCTGCGGTCGCGCGGCGGTTACGGCGGCGGGCGAACCAGAGCAGCAGCCCGCCACCGGTGATCACCCACAGCCAGCTGGCGGCGAGTTCGCTGTAGAGGCGGCCGCTCTCGCCGAGGTGCAGATCGCGGTGGAACTCGTCGATCCAGGTGCGCAGCGGCAGGGCGCCGGTGCTGCCGTAACTCTCGAGCGCGCCGCGCACCTTCGCGGTGTACGGGTCGACGAAGACGGCGCGGGTGTGGCCCTCGGCGACCCCCTTCACGCCGGAGAGCAGGACCCGGGTGGTGGCGGTGTCGTCCGGCGACGGGCGCACCGCGCTGATCGTGCCCTGCGGGTACGCCTTGCGGGCGGCGTCGATCTGCAGGGAGAGGGGCAGCTTGGTGTCACCGGCCGGGACGCGTAGCTCGTGGTCGTATACGAACTTCTCGGCCTGGTAGGAGCCCGCGTACAGCAGTCCCGTGGTGGCCGCGATCAGCAGGAACGGGGCGACGAGGACACCGGCGTAGAAGTGCAGCCGCAGCACCAGGGGGCGCAGCACGGACCAGGCCGAGCGGGCAGGGGTGTCCCGGTCGGCCACATCGTCATCGGCGGCGCCGGAGGCGTCGGCGGCCGGGGCGACGTGTTCGTCGGTGGACATGGCGGCCCTCCTGGTTCGGGGGTGGTACGAGGCGTGCTCGTCCAGTAGTCGGGGCGGAGGGGGGTTGAGTTCCGACGTGTTTTGTGGCCTGCGTCATAGGCATCGCGTTTTATCAACTTGGGACGAGTTCACACCGTCATCCGAGGTGGGTGGCACGATGACCGGCATGACACCCGGCCCGGCCCTCCGCACCGCACGTGCCGCGATCTTCGCGGTGGTGTGCGTGGTGATGGCGGCCCTGGGTCACGCGGTGATGTCCGGCGGGATCGTGCCGGGGTGGATGCTGGGTGCGGCGTTTCTCGCCACCGCCTCCGCGGCATGGTGGCTGACGGGGCGACAGCGCGGGGGCGCGGTCGTGACCGGGGCGACGGTGGGGGCGCAGCTCGTGCTGCACCTGCTGTTCCACTTCTCGCAGTCCTCGCGGCTCACGCAGACTCCCATGGCGCACGGCGCGCACGGCAGTGGGGGCGTGAGCGGCGGCTCCGGTACGGACGGCATGGCCGGGATGGCCGACGCGCACATGGCGTCGGCGGCGCACGGCATCACCCCCGGCATGCTGCTGGCCCACGCGCTGGCCGCGCTGGTGTGCGGGCTGTGGCTGTGGTGCGGCGAGGCCGCCGCGTTCCGGCTGGGCCGTACGCTCGCGGCCGCCGTCTTCGTACCGCTGCGCCTGGTCCTGCGGCTGCTGGGCGCGGACGCCCTGCCGCTGCCCGTCCGCCGCCTTCCGGCGCGGCCGGGAGCCGTGCGGGCGCTGCGCACGGCGCTGCTGCACTACGTCGTCGCCCGGAGAGGTCCCCCCGAGGGACTGGTGCGCATCTGACCCGCCTGTCCCGACCGGTGATGGGCGGAAAGCCCATCACTTCCGGAGGACATCAGGCGATGACCCCTGCTCTCATACAGGATCGCCAGGACCGCGATCAGCAGATCACCGCATGGGCGCTGGCCGCCCGCGACGGCGACGCGGACGCGGTCGAGCACTTCATCCGCGCCACCCATCTCGACGTCTGGCGCTTCGTCGTCCACTTGAGCGGCGATGTGCACGGCGCCGACGACCTGACCCAGGAGACCTATCTGCGGGCGCTGGCCGGGCTGCCCCGGTTCGCCGGGCGCTCCTGCGCACGCACCTGGCTGCTGTCGATCGCCCGTCGTGCGGTCGCCGACCGCTACCGCGCCGCGGCCGCCCGCCCCCGTATCGCCGACACGACCGACTGGCGGGCGGTCGCCGAACGGGCGCAGCCCGTCGGGCTGCCCGGCTTCGAGGAGGGGGTGGCGCTGCTCGAACTGCTGGCGACGCTGGACGCCCCGCGCCGCGAGGCGTTCATCCTCACCCAGCTCCTGGGCCTCCCCTACGCCGACGCCGCCTCGGCCACGGGCTGCCCGGTGGGGACCGTACGGTCCCGGGTGTCCCGCGCCCGCGAGCACATGACCGCGCTGCTGCGGACAGCTGACCGATAGCAGCTGACCCGTATCGACTGACCGGTAACAGCTAGTCAGTATCAGCTAGTCGATATCAGCTGACCGATAACAGCTAGCCGCTGACACATTTCACTATCTGTCATCCGTTTTGAGGAGTCTCACCGATGTCAACCATGCGTACGATGCGCCGTCTCGGTGGCGTGAGCGCCGCCGCGATCGCCGCGACGATCGCCTTCGCCGGCCCCGCGTCCGCCCATGCGGAAGTCACGGCCTCCAACGCCCGGGCGCTGGCCAAGGACGTCGTCCTCACCTTCACGGGCGAGGCCGAGTCGGAGTCCGGCGGCTTCACCGAGGTGCGCGTGGTGCTGCCCGACGGCATCGCGCCGGGGGACGTCTCGCTGGACGAGGCGCCCAAAGGCTGGAAGATGAAGCCCACCAAGGACGGCTACACCATCAGCGGGCCGAAGCTGGCCGTGGGGACGAACGCCGTCCACAAGGTCAAGGTGCGGCAGTTGCCCGACGCGAAGGCGCTGGCCTTCAAGACCATCGAGACCTACAGCGACGGCAAGGTCTCGCGGTGGATCGAACTGCCCGGCGACGGCCCGGAGCCGGAGGAGCCCGCGCCGGTCCTCGAACTGAAGGCGGCGGTCGCCGGATCCAAGCCGTCGGAGTCCTCGCCCCCTCCGTCGAAGGACGCCGACCGGACGTCCGACGAGGCATCGGACAAGGCGTCCGGCGAGAGCGGCAAGACTGAGCAGAAGGCGGACGAGGACAAGAACGGCAACGCGGGCGCCGCGACCGCGATAGGCATCAGCGTCGGTGTCCTGGTCGTCGCGGGCGCGGGCCTGTGGGTGTTCAAACAGCGCCGCCAGAGCTGACGGAGCAGCAGCCCCCGGGGTGACTCGGGGGCTACCTGGTGCCGGGATCGGTGCCCGAGGAGTGCGGGCCCCTGGGACAGGGCCTAGCAACCGGGGTTCGTCAGCCGCTTGTAGAAGAAGCTGCAGTCCTCCAGGGAGCCGCCCGGGTCGGCGGCGTAGTCGGGGACGATGCCGTAGCGGGTCCAGCCCTCGGCGAGGTAGACGCGTTCGGCCGGACTGCCGGTGACGGTGTCCAGCATCAGGAGCGTGACGCCGGCGGCTCGGGCGGCCGCCTCCGCGGTGGCCAGCAGCGCCCGGGCCACACCCCGGCCGCGGGCGGCGCGGTGGACGGCCAGCTTGAGGACCTCGGCGCGGTGACGGCCGTTGGGCTTGTGGGGCATGGCCAGGCTGACGGTGCCGACGATGCCGCCCCCGCTCTGCGGGTCGCGGCAGACCCAGACGAGCAGACTGCCGTCGGCCACCGCGGGCGCCTGGGCGTGCCACCACGCGGCGGCGTCGCCGTGGCCGAAGGGGGCGAGGAAGCCCATGGAGGAGCTGTCGTCGACGGCGTCGGCCAGGACCTCGGCGAGGCCCTTGACGCTGTCGGGGAACGTCTCGGCGGACAGGAGGTCTATCGGCGGCATGGCGGGCTTCCTCTCCCGGAACCGGCGTGCGTCCGGCGCGACGTCGTGACTGACCGCCGCATCATCGCAGGCCGGCCGCGCCCGAACGCGAAGAAGGCCGCCACCCGGAGCGAGGTCCGGGTGGCGGCCGGGAGGGGAGGCGGAGGGCTCAGACGGCGAGCAGCCGCTCCAGAACGTTGCGGTAGCCGCGCATGGCCAGGCGCAGCTCCTCCGTCTCCGCGGTGCCCGCGGCGCCTTCGTGCCAGGCGGCGCGGAGGGTGCGGCGGCGTTCGGCGAGGAGATCGACCAGCCGGGCCGACATCTCTTCGAGGAGGGCGTCCGCCTCTTCCACCGAGCCGCGCGGGGCGTCCACGAAGCTGCTGACCGCGTACCGCAGACGCTGGTTCAGCTTGTCGTGCTCGCTCGTCGGCAGGACGGGGAAGCTGGGGCCGTCCGGGGTGGTCGTCCGATCCGTGACGTCGCCCATCGGCACGGCGCCGGGGGGCGGCACTTCGTGCTTCTCCAGGCCGTGCCGGCGGTGGCCGTTGTTGTGCTCGGGGCCGTGGTCCGCGCCGTAGTCCGCCTCCAGGCCGCCGCTCCACTCCGGTCCGCGGTTCGTTTCCAGTCCGCGGTTCGCGTCCGGTCCGCGGTTCGCTTCCACGCCGCGGTTCGCGTCCAGACCGCGTTTCCGCTCCGGGCCGTGGTCCGTCATCATGCACCGGCCTTCCCGATGTGCCAGGCATGGGTCTTCCTGCCACCCCTGCCGGCGTGCCCATGGTGCCCGTGATGCCCCTGGTGCCCGTCGGGCGCGTGGTGGGGCGGTTTCACCAGCTCCTCGAAGAAGGGCCGGGCGTGCACCACGGCCTCGCGCAGCTCCTCGGTGTCGGCCCGGCCCTCACGGGCGCGGGCGGCCGCGACGTGGAGCTGCCGGTAGCCCTGCACAGAGTCCGCGTGATGCACGGACAGGGCCGCGACCTGCTCCTCGTACCGGTCGGACGGATAGCCCCGGTCCCGCGCGAGGCGGGCGAGCAGTTGGTCCGCCCCGGCCACCGCGTACTCCGGCGACTCGATGAACTGCTCCTGGGTGCCCACCCATTCGGCCAGATAGCGCTCGCGCAGCTCCCCGGAGAGGGGCTCGGTCTTGAGGTCTCCGTACAGCTGCAGCCGCTCGTCGAGTTCGCGCTCCGCCGCCCTGATGTCGCCCGCGTGCTCGGCGACGTTCAGGTCGTACTCGGGTCCGAAGTGGCGTCGCAGAGCATTCTTCCCGCCGCCCCCACGCGCACGTACGACGATGCCCGCGGCGAGCACGGCCACGACGAGGACCGCAGCGACAACCACAATGATGATCGCGCCAGTTGACATGGTCTGCTTCTGCCTTCCCGCAGGTGCCCCCCTGTTCGGGGGCTCTACGGCGCCGGGTAGCCCGCTCCCCCGCGCTCAAACTGCGTCAAATCCGGATGCGGCCGACGACGGGCGGGTGTCAGGATGCCGCTCATGCCCGTGAGCCCGTCCCCCTGGACCGTCGTCGCACATCCCGTCACCGACCCGGTCGCGGCCACGCTGTTGCGCGAGTACATGACCGACGTGGCCGACCGCTACTACCGGCTCCACGAGGGGCGCGACGCGACGTCCGAGGAGGTCGAGCGGGCGCTGCGGGAGATGCCCAGCGACGACCTGGCCCCGCCGGACGGGGTGCTGCTGGTGGCCCGGCACGGCGGCGACGTGGCCGGCTGCGCGGGGCTGCGGCGGCGGGGCGTGCGCGCCGACCGCACCGCCGAGCTGAAGCGGGTGTTCCTGCGCCCCGGCAAGCGCGGGCTCGGCGGGGGCGCCGCGCTGCTCGCCGCCGTCGATACGGCCGCGGCCGGGCTGGGCGCGTCACGGATCGTGCTGGACACCCGGCGCGACCTGGTCGAGGCGCGGGCGCTGTACGCACGCCACGGCTACCGGAACGTACCGGCGTTCAGCGAGGGGCCGTACGCCGAGGTGTGGATGGCCAAGGACCTCGTATGACCCACCCGGACCGGCACGGCTCACCGGGGCGGCTCCCGGCGCCAGGGGCGCTCGGCGTCGGAACCGCACATCTCCCGCGTCAGCTCGTCCACCAGCTCGACCAGATCCGTCGGCCGGTCCGGTGACCACCAGTCGCCCAGCAGCTCGGCCAGCGACGCCTCGCGCGCCCGGAAGAGGCGGTCCGCGACCTCCCGGCCCTTGGGGGTCAGGGTCAGGTCGAGCCCGTACCGCGTGCCGAGCCCGCGTTCCTCGATCTGGCGCGCCGCGCCGGTGATGGCCCGCAGCGGTACGGGGGTGCGTGTGGCCAGGACGGCGGGCTCGACCGAGCCGTAGTGGCGGATGCGCAGCAGCATCCAGCTTGCGGCCGGGAGCAGATCGAGCCCGGCCCGCCGGGTGATGTCGACGTAGATCTTCCGGCGGCCCTCGCGGCAGCCCAGCAGCGACAGGGCCCGCGCGCATTCGTCGTACGAGGAGCGTTCGACGGGGTTGCTGGCCAGCACCTCGCTGGCCTCGGGCGCGGTGACGCTGCCGCGCAGCGGCTCCTCCCGCAGGAACCAGGCGAGGACGAAGGCGAGCAGCACGACCGGGACCGCGTAGAGGAACACGTCGGTGATGGAGAGGGCGTACGCGTGCACCACCCCGGCCCGGTCGCCCGGTGGCAGCCGCCCGAGGACGCGGTGGTCGGCGGCGAGCCCGGCGGGGGTGACGCCCGGCGGCAGGGGCCGTCCGGCGAGCGCGTCGGCGATCTTGGGGGTGAGGTTGCCCGCGAAGATCGAGCCGAAGACGGAGACGCCGAAGGAGGCGCCGATGGAGCGGAAGAAGGTCGCGCCGGAGGTGGCGACGCCCAGGTCCTGGTAGCTCACCGAGTTCTGCACGATCAGCACCAGCACCTGGATGACCAGTCCGAGTCCGCAGCCGAAGACGAAGAAGTAGGCGCTGGTCTCGACGACCCCGCTGGTCTCGCGCAGCTGGTGCAGGAGCAGCAGCCCGATACCGGTCACGGCGGTGCCCAGGATCGGGAAGACCTTGTAGCGGCCGGTGCGGCTCACCAGTTCGCCGGAGACGGTGGAGCACAGCAGCATGCCGAGGACCATCGGCAGCATGTGCACGCCGGAGAGGGTCGGCGAGACGCCCTGGACGACCTGGAGGAAGGTCGGCAGGTAGATCATGCTGCCGAACATCGCGAAGCCGACGACGAAGCCGATGACCGCGCAGAGCGTGAAGGTGCGGCTGTGGAAGAGCTTCAGCGGCAGCACCGGTTCGGCGGCCCGCCGCTCCACCCGTACGAAGGCGATCAGCAGGACGGCGCCGAGCGCCGCGAGCCCGAGGATCTGCCAGGATCCCCAGCCGAAGCTGACGCCGCCGAGCGAGGCCATCAGCACCAGGGTGGCGGCCACCCCGGCGATGAGGCCGGTGCCGAGGTAGTCGATGGTGTGCGGGGTGCGGCTGACCGGGATGTGCAGGACGGAGGCGATGACGAGGAGCGCGACGACGCCGACGGGCAGGTTGACGTAGAACACCCAGCGCCAGCTGAGCTGGTCGACCAGGAGCCCGCCGAGCAGCGGCCCCAGCACGCTGGTGGTGCTGAAGACGGCGCCGAAGAGGCCCTGGTAGCGGCCGCGTTCACGGGGCGGGACGATATCGCCGACGATGGCCATCGACAGCACGATCAACCCGCCGCCGCCCAGCCCCTGCAGCCCTCGGAACGCGATCAGCTGGCCCATGTTCTGGGCGAGCCCGCACAGCGCCGAGCCGGCCAGGAAGAGGACGATCGCGGCCTGGAAGAGCTTCTTGCGCCCGTACTGGTCGCCGAGCTTGCCCCACAGCGGGGTGGCGGCGGTGGAGGCGAGCAGATACGCGGTCACCACCCAGGACAGGTGGTCAAGGCCGCCGAGGTCGCTGACGATGGTCGGCAGCGCGGTGGAGACGATGGTCTGGTCGAGCGCCGCGAGCAGCATTCCGAGCAGCAGCGCGCCGATGGCCACCAGGACCGTGCGCTTCGGCCGCCCCTCCTCGGGGCCCGCGACCACGGGGTCCGGAACCGGAGTGGGGCGGCCGGCGTCCTGCGCCATGACGACTCCTCGGACTCCTCGGCTGCTCGCCCTCCCATCCTCTCCCCAAGACACCCTTTATGCCCTGTTACGGTCGTCCGGGCCGGTTCGTCCCGTGACGTACACGGCATCCCTCCTGACGGCGAACGCATGCGCGGAAGGCGATCAGATGCGCATAATCGCTGCGTATTACAGGGAGGGAAGATTTCGTGACGGCAGATTCCTGCCCGCACTGCTACGCGCCGATCCGCGCGAACGGCCGGGCCAGCTGTGCGTGCGCCGAGCGCGCTACGGACGCGGGCCCGGCGACCGGCCCCGCGACCGGCGGTACCAGTGCGCAGACAACCGATGACCACACGACCGACGGACGGACGGGCGCCGTCCGTCCGTATCTCAGGCTCTCCGGCGACGTCGACAGCGAGGGTGAGGGCGAGGGCGGGACCGGCTCCCGTCCGCGCGACGTCGGGCGGTTCTTCCGCAAGGGGCAACCCGGAGCGGAGCCCGGACCGCGGCGCGGCCAGCGCCGCCAGGAGCGCCGTCAGGAGCGCCGCCAGGAGTCCGGACGGCAGTCCGCACCGCAGCCCGCGCCGCGGCCCGCACCGGGGACCGGCGGGAACGGGGACGCCGACGACGAGACCCAGGTGATCGACCGCATCGCCCCCATCACCCCGGTCGACCGCATCACCCCCGGCGGGCCCGTCGACCGCACCCGGGTGATCGACCGCATCACCGCGGCGGGCCACCGCGACAGCGCCGCCGGGGGAGAAGGCGGCCTCCGGGGCTCGGGGCACGAGGGCGGGACCGGCGGCGGACCGGACAGCGAGACCGTCAGCAGCGACGACGGCGGCGGCCGTCGCCGCAAGAGCCGCCGCAAGCCCGTCGCCACGGTGGTCGCGGGGGCCGCCGCGGTGGTCGTGGCCGGCACGCTGGCCTTCGCCACCGGCCTGCTGGGCGGAAGCAAGGACAGCGGCAGGAGCAGCGACAGCGCGCTCACCGAGACGCAGACCAGCGCCCCGGACGAACCGCCCACCGAGGACGACGGCGCCACCCCGACCCACCGCTCCTCGCCGAGCAAGAAGCAGAAGCCCTCGCAGTCCCCCGCGAAGCCGCCGAGCACGAGCCGGGACCAGGACCGTGCGGCACCTCCGGCGCCCCGTACGCCCGCGGCGCCGCCCACGACCACCCGCCCGGCCACCCCGTCGAAGCCGGACACGCCCAGCCCGCCGGAGAAGACGCAGGCGCCGACCAGGCCGCCGTCCAGCGAGCCCCCGAAGACCCCCGACCCCACCGGCCCGCCGGTGCTGCGCGAGGGCGACAGCGGAGCCGAGGTCATCGAGCTGCAGAAGCGGCTGACCCAGCTGCTGCTGTTCATCGGCGCCGCGGACGGCGAGTACGACGACGCGGTGAAGGACGCGGTCGCCGCGTACCAGGACCGGTTCGACATCAAGGGGGACCCGGCAGGGGTCTACGGCGAGAACACCCGCCGCGACCTCGAATCCCGGACCGACGAGCCGTAGGAGCCAGGGGCCGGGACCGAAAGACATCCCCGGCCCCTGGCGTACGGGCGGACCGCTTTGTATCGTGGAGGAACAAAGTGGTTCCGCCCGTTTTCCCTGACCGGCGGGCGGAGCCACTTGGTGTCTCTTTCGGCCTGCCCGTCTCCTGCCGCGCCCTGGAGTCCCCCATGCCGCTCACTGCCCGCGCCGTGCTGCTCGACATGGACGGCACGCTGGTGAACTCGGACGCCGTGGTCGAGCGCTACTGGCGGATCTGGGCCGTCGAGCAGGGGCTGGACCCCGACGACGTGCTCCGGGTGGTCCACGGTCGCCAGGCGCACGCCACCATGGCGGCGCTGCTGCCGGACCGGCCGGTGGAGCGGAACCTGGCCGACAACCAGTGGATGCTCGAACGGGAGACCACCGACCTGGACGGCGTCGTGCCGATCCCCGGCGCGCCCGCCTTCATGGCCGCGCTCGCCGGTCTGCCACACGCCCTCGTCACCTCCGCCGACGACGGCCTGGCCCGGGCCAGGATGGGGGCGGCCGGACTGCCGCTGCCCGCCGTTCTGGTCACGGCGGAGCGGGTCGGGGCGAGCAAGCCGGACCCGGAGGGCTTCCTGAAGGGCGCCGCCGAACTGGGCTTCGCGCCGCGGGACTGCGTGGTCTTCGAGGACTCGGAGGTCGGCATCGCGGCGGGCCGGGCGGCCGGGATGCGCGTGGTCGGCGTCGGGCCGCGGGCCGCGGGCCACGCGCCGGACGCCCACGTACGGGATCTGGCGCGGGTGCGGGTCGAGGCGCTGCCCGGCGAGGGCGGCCTGCGGCTGCACCTCGCGGACTAGGTCCTGTCCGGCGGATCTTCGTGCCTGTGACATCAGCGGCTGCCGCCGCGGGGCCGCGGCGTCTGGTGGGGGGCACCTCCCAGCGGTAGCTGGGGGCGCATCGCAAGGCGGAGGATCGTCCTCGTACTGGGCGTACTCGGACGACTCCGACAACGCAGCGAGGTGCGGCCCGCCGCGGCAGCGGCTGGTGTCACAGCGGCGTCGCGGCCCCGCGAAGATCCGCCGGACAGGGCCTAAGCGCCTCCCCCTCACCGACCTACGCCGACACCGCCTCGTACAGGCTGAAGCCGCCCAGCGCCAGCATCACCAGCGCCGCGACCTTCGTGATCAGCCGCAGCGGTACGTACTTCATCAGGGTGCGGCCGCCCAGGATGCCCAGACCCGCGACCGCCCACAGGGCCAGCACCGCGCCGACGCCGACCGACAGCGGATCGTCGTAGCGGGCGGCGAGGTTGGCGGTCATGATCTGGGTGAGATCGCCGAACTCGGCGACCAGGATGAGCATGAAGCCCGCCCCGGAGACCTTCCAGAAGGACTGGTCGGCGGGCTTGCTGATCTCCTCCTCGCCGTCGTCCTTCTTCAGCAGCAGCATCGCCGCGCCGCCGAGGAAGAGCAGGCCGACGATCGTCTGGAGCAGGCGGTGCGGCAGCAGTCCGAGCACGCTGCCCGCCGCGATGGCGAGCCCGACGTGGACGGCGAAGGCGGCGGCGACGCCCGCGAAGACGTAGGAGGCGCGGTAGCGGGTGCCGAGCATCAGCCCGGCCAGGGCGGTCTTGTCGGGCAGCTCGGCGAGGAAGACGACGCCGAAGACCACGGCGGCGACGGTGAAGCTGAACACGGGCTGGATACCTCTTGGGGTTCGGGCCGCACCGAGGGGCCCTGGGAAAGGGGTCGCTTCGGCACGGCAGCGTCGGACACTGCGGCCGAAGGTCTCGCTGGCGTACGGAACCGCACACCTGCGGTCTCATACGCTCCGGGCGCCGGCCCGCACCACGAGGGGCGGGCAGTATGTCGACGGTCCGGCGAGGAGCTACTCCCCTTCTGCTGCCGACCAGCCTACGGGACGCCCCCGGTGCAGCCGCCCGCGGGCCACCAGCTCCAGCACCACCACGACCGCCACGGCCTGCACCGCCATCAGCGCGACCAGCACGAACAGCTGGACCGCGCCCGCGAGTACGGGCGAGGCGCCGCCCAGCAGCATGCCGACGAAGGCGCCGGGAAGTGTGACGAGGCCCACGGTCCGGGTCTGGTCGAGCCCCGGCAGCAGCGCGTCCGAGGCCGCCGGGCGGGCGATCTCCAGCCGGGCGTCCCGCTCCGGCAGCCCGAGCGCGAACCCCGCCTCCACCTCGCCGTGGCGCGCGGTCAGCTCGTCCAGCGCGCGCCGCCCGCCGAGCACGGTCGCGGTGAGGGCGCCGCCGATGAGGATGCCGGTGATGGGGATCAGCGCGATGCCCTTGAGCGGTACGAGCCCGGTCAGCAGCAGCGCCGTGACCACCGGCGCCACTCCGGCCGCGATCGGCACCGCCGCCCACCACCAGGTGCGGTTGGAGGTGACGCGGCGGCCCGCGGTGCGTACGGCGACGGCGTACATCAGGGCGATGAAGGCCAGCAGGAGCGGTACGGCCCGGACGACCCAATGGATCAGATAGGACACGGCGGCGAGTTGGACGGTCGCGCGCAGCCCGGCCAGTGCCATGGCGCGGGCATACCTGCGGCCGTCCCGGTCCGCGAGGTGGGCGCGAGCGGCGACGGTCACGGCGGCCAGCAGCAGAGCGGCCAGGACAACCCCGAGCGTGGCGTTGACCGGCAGCAGTGCCGCGGCCGCGAGGGGTGGAGCGGCGGGCACACGGCCACTGTACGGCGGGCTACGGCGGCTCCGGAGCGCGTCGTGCGCCCCGTTCACTTTCCGAAGCCCCTTGCGTTGACATGAGCGCGTCGTCACTCTGTTACCTGGCGCCTGCCCCACGTCCACCCGGCGCCACCACGATGGCCGCGTCGCCGTGGCCAACAACCCCCCACTCCTAGGGAGTTCGCATGTCGCACATGCCTGAACGCCGGCGCGTCTACGCGCGTCGCGCCGCCCTCCTCGGCGGGTTCGCAGGGCTGCTGGGCACGCTGGTGCTCAGCGGTCCTTCCGCCCAGGCCGCCCCTCCCACCCCGCCGAGCGCCGCCACCGCCCGCACCCAGCTGGCCGCGCTGACGGTCAAGGCCGAGGGGTCGTCCGACGGTTACAGCCGGGACAAATTCCCGCACTGGATCACCCAGAGCGGTTCCTGCAACACCCGCGAGGAGGTCCTCAAGCGCGACGGCACGAACGTCCGGACCGACTCCAGTTGCGCGGCCACCAGCGGCACCTGGAAGTCCGCGTACGACGGCGAGACCTGGACCGCCGCCTCCGACGTGGACATCGACCACGTCATTCCGCTCGCCGAGGCGTGGAAGTCCGGCGCCAGCAGCTGGACCACCGCCCAGCGCCAGGCCCTCGCCAACGACCTGACCCACTCGCAGCTGATAGCCGTGACGGACAACGTCAACCAGGCCAAGGGCGACAAGGACCCGGCCAAGTGGCTGCCGCCGCTCTCCTCGTACCACTGCGTGTACGCCCGCATGTGGGTCTCGGTGAAGTCCGCCTACAAGCTCACCGTCGACTCGGCGGAGAAGTCCGCGCTGAGCGGCATCCTCAACGGCTGCTGATCACCCGGCGGAACCACGGGGTCCCCTCTGACGTTCCGTACCGTACGACGCGTACGGTACGGAACGCGGAGCGACGGAGGAGGGCCGGATGGCCGGGCTGCGCCTGGGACCACTGCTGCGGCACGTGGACTGGGAGACGGGGACGGACGCGACCGTCTGGGTGGAGGCCGACCGGCCCTGCGAAGCGGAGGTGCGCTGCGCCGACGGCGCGGGCGGCACGGCCCGCACCTGGCGGATCGCCGGACATCACTACGCGCTGATCCCGGTCACCGGGCTGCGGCCGGGCGCCGAGACGGCGTACCGGGTGCTGCTGGACGGCGAGCAGGTGTGGCCGCTGCCGGACTCCCGCTTCCCTGACTCCACGATCCGTACGCCGGACGTGTCCGGGGACACCGCCTCGGGCCCCGTGCGGGTCGCCTTCGGCTCCTGCCGGTGGGCCGCGCCGCCGTCCGACGCCTCGCACGACCCGGTGGGTCCCGACGCCCTGGACACCCTCGCGCACACCCTCGCCACCTCGCCCGACGCCCCGCGCCCCGATGTGCTCGTGCTGCTCGGCGACCAGGTGTACGCGGACGAGACGTCCGCCGAGACCCGCCGCTGGCTCGCCGAGCGCCGCGATCTGTCGGAGCCGCCGGGCGACCAGGTCGCGGACTACGAGGAATACACGCGGCTGTACTACGAGTCCTGGCTCGACCCCGAGGTGCGGTGGCTGCTGTCCACCGTGCCCAGCCTGATGATCTTCGACGATCACGACGTGATCGATGATTGGAACACCAGCGAGGCGTGGCTGAACCGGATGCGCACCACCCCCTGGTGGCGCGAGCGCATACTGAGCGGCCTGATGTCGTACTGGGTGCACCAGCACCTGGGCAACCTCTCCCCCGCCGAGCTGGCCGCCGACGGCCTGTACGCGGCGGTGCGGGACACCGAGGACGGCACGGAGGCGCTACGGGACTTCGCCGCCCGCGCCGACGCCGACCCCGCGTACACCCGGTGGAGCTACCGCCGCGACTTCGGCCCGGTGCGGCTGCTGATGGTCGACACGCGCGGCGCCCGGGTGCTGGGCGAGGACGCGCGGGCGATGGTGGAGGCCAAGGAGCTGGCCTGGGTGCGGCAGCAGGCGCTGGACGGGGCCGGGACGTACGACCACCTCCTCATCGGCACCTCCCTGCCCTGGCTGCTGCCGCACTTCGTGCACGACGTGGAGGCGTGGAACGCCTCGGTGTGCGGCGGCCGGCGCGGGGCGCGCTGGGCGCGCATCGGCGAGGACCTGCGGCAGCGCGGCGACTTGGAGCACTGGGCCGCCTTCCCCGAGTCCTTCGACGCCCTGACCGATCTGATCGCCGAGGTCGGCGAGGGGCCCGGCGCGCCCGCCACGATCAGTGTGCTGTCGGGCGACGTCCACCACGCGTACATCGCCGAACCCGACTGGTCCCGCTGGCCGCGCCGCCCGGTCAGCGAGATCCGCCAGCTGACCTGCTCCCCGGTGCACAACAGCATCCACGCCTCGATCCGGGTCGGTTTCCGCTTCGGCTGGAGCCGGGCGGGCCGCGCCCTGGGCCGCCTCTTCACTCGCCACGGCCGCGTCCCGGCGCCCCGGCTGAGCTGGCGCAAGACGGGCGGGCCCTGGTTCGGCAACCAGCTGATGACCCTGACGCTGGAGGGCCGTGGCGCGCGGCTGCGCCTGGACCAGGCGGTGAAGGACCCGGAGCCACGGCTGACGACCCCCCTGCGTGTCTCCTGGCCGGGAGACTAGGACCTCACTGGACGACCTCCTCCTTGACGACGATGTGGCCCGAGTCGGGGTTGAGGACGCCACCGAGCCGCCCGTACGCGCCGTCGGTCAGATCGAGGCACTTGGGCACGGACGGCGTCCAGCCGAAGGTGCCGCGGTCGTTGACGCGCACGACCAGTGATTTACCGTTCGCGACATTGGTGACCTTCACCTTGGTCCCGAACGGGAGCTGCGGGCTGCGGCTCAGCGAGGTGGCCGCGGTGTCCTTGTTGTTGTCGAAGATCTCACCGCTGGCGGTGTAGGAACCCGGGGGGATGTACCCGTAATGGGTGGCCCAGCAGTTCTGGCCCTTCGGCGGGGTGTCGCTCGTCGCGGCGGTGGACGTCGTGGCCACGCCCAGCACGGCGGAGAGCGCGACGGCTCCGGCCGCCACTCGGGCGATCAGCCTTCCCTTGCGCATGGCAGTGACCTTTCGCTGGTGGTGTTGGCTCGTGTGTCGGGCCCGTATCTCAGCGCACGGTCATGAGACCGCGTGGAAGGTGACGGTGAATCCGCTGCACTTGCCGCAGTTCTGCATCACCTGGTTGCCGGGCTCCTGGTCCTGCTTGGACCAGGCGTACGCCCGGGGGCAGCGCGAGGAGATCGCGTCGCTGTACGGGGTCCTGGCGTCCCGGTCGGGGTTGGTGCACAGCATCGGCTTGCCGTCCGCCCAGCGCGTGAGGTCGGCGGCGGGGCAGTACGGCAGCAGGTTCTGCGTACAGCCTTGTGTGGCGCACCCGCCGCCCCCGGCGGGATTGTCGGGGGCGATGGTGACCGGCTGGGAGAACGCGTTCACGTAGCTCACGTTGTACCAGGGAGCCAGCGTGTCCTTGGTGTCGAAATTGAACTCCGCGAGGCTGGTGGGCTGCTCACCCCGTTCGCACCGCTGGGCGTACTTTCCGCAGTCCCCCACCTGGCAGTGGAAGGTGCTGCCCGGGTTTCCGGTGCACCCCATGCGGGCGAAGAACTTTCCGCGCCAGTGCCCGGCGGCCGAGTTCTCGGGAATCGTCACGGTCGCCGAATGCCCGGATTCCAGGATGGGCAGACCGCTCAATTGCTCGGAGCCATCGGCATTGACCGCGCTGCCGATCCACACCTTCCTTCCCGTGCGGTTGACGAATGTGACCGTGTGATTGGCCGCTTTCGCGGTGTCGGCCTTCGTGGCCGCGACCGGTGCGGTACGGACCGTCTTCGCCGCGGTCGCGACCGCGCCCGATCCCGCGTTCGGTAACAGCGCGGTCAGGACCACCAGCGCCGCGGTGGCCAGACCGATCAGAATTCTTCGCAAGATTCCTCCGTCGGAATGCGCTCAGCAGGTCAGGTTGGCGCCGGGGGCGCGCCAACGGCGTACCGGGCTGTTCTCCGAGATGGACCTGGCCTCGATGCGTCCGCGCTACGGCCGGTCCCAGGTGACGGTCACCCCTGAGAGCGCTCCCAGGGGCGGACGGTCACTCATCACAGCGGCCGCGACAGCAGCCTGTCAATGGTCTGGACCAAGCGAGTGGTGGGGACCACACGCCGACGCCACTCCGACCCCAGAAGCCCCGCCCGCACGCGTCCGCAGCCACCGCCGGAGTGATACGGGACACAACGGAGGGGGACGTTCCGCTCCGCGGGTGGAATCCCGTGGAGCGGACGGCATGATGGGCGAGATCCTGCGCCACATCTGCCCCGGGAGTAACACTTGGCCGGAGACCCCCACGCCATAGCCATCGTCGGGGCCGGCCCCCGCGGCACCAGCGTGCTGGAGCGCCTCTGCGCCTCCGCGCCGGAGCTGACGCCCGGGGCCAGGCTGACCGTGCACATCGTGGACCCGTCCCCGCCGGGCGCCGGGCGGGTGTGGCGGACGGCGCAGCCGGGCGAGTTGCTGATGAACACCGTCGCCTCGCAGGTGACCCTGTTCACCGACGAGAGCGTCGAATGCGACGGACCGATACGCACCGGGCCGAGCCTGTACGAATGGGCCACCGGCCGCGGCGCCGACGCACCCGCCGCCGTCCCCGCCCCCCTTCCGTCCCTCGGGCCGGACGACTATCCGAGCCGCGCCCTCTACGGCCGCTACCTGGAGTGGGTATTCGCCGAGGTCGTCCGCACCGCCCCGGACACCGTCACCGTCCGCCTGCACCCGGCCCGCGCCATCGCCCTGGAGGAGGCGGCGGACGGCACCCAGACCCTGGCCCTTGACGACGGCACGCGCCTCACCGGACTGCGCGCCGTCGTTCTGGCCCAGGGCCATCTGCCCCGCACCCCGGACGAGACGGAGAAGCGGCTCGGCGCCCACGCGGCCCGGCACGGGCTGCGCTACTACCCGCCCGCCAACCCCGCCGATGTCGACTTGTCGCCCATCGCGCCCGGTGAGCCCGTCCTGCTGCGCGGGCTCGGTCTCAACTTCTTCGACCACATGGCGCTACTCACCGAGGGCCGCGGCGGTTCGTTCGTCCCGGCTCCGGAGGGGCTGGTCTACCGCCCCTCGGGCCGCGAACCACGGCTGTACGCGGGTTCACGGCGCGGCATTCCGTACCACGCCCGTGGCGACAACGCGAAGGGCGCTCATGGCCGTCACACCCCGTTGCTGCTGACCCCGGACGTCCTCGAAGGCTTCCGCAAGCGCGCGGACGCCGGCGATCCGCCGGACTTCCTCACCGAGGTGTGGCCGCTGGTGGCCAAGGAGGCCGAAACCGTCTACTACGAGGCCCTGCTGTCCCGCCAAGGCCCGGGCGCCTCACGGCACTTCCGACGTCATTTTCTGGCCACTTCCGCCGGCTCCCCCGAAGAGGCCGCCGTGCTCCTGGAATTCGACATTCCGGCAGCCGGGCGCTGGTGCTGGGAAACGATCTCCCAGCCTCACCACGAACAAAACTTCACCACGCGTGACGCCTTCCGGCGGTGGCTGCTGACGTACGCACGCGCGGACGCCGCCCACGCCCGGCTGGGCAATGTGACCGGTCCGGTCAAGGCCGCGCTCGACGTCCTGCGCGATCTCCGCAACGAGGTGCGGCTGATAGTCGACCACGGCGGGCTCACCGGGGTCTCGCGCCGGGCCCATCTCGACCGCTGGTACACCCCGCTGAACGCGTTCCTGTCGATCGGCCCGCCGCGCCGCCGGATCGAGGAGATGGCCGCGCTGATCGAGGCGGGGGTGCTGGAGATCCTGGGTCCAGGTCTGGACGTCACGGCCAAAACACCTGATGGTCCGTCAGATCAACCGGGCTTCGCCGCCCGCTCGGCCCGCGTCCCCGGCCCTCCGGTCCTCGCCCGCACGCTGATCGAGGCGCGGCTGCCGGAACCGGATCTGCGCCGCACCGCCGACCGGCTGCTGAGCGGACTGCTGCGCTCCGGGCAGTGCCGGCCGCACCGGGTGGAGGGCTACGAGACGGGCGGGCTGGACGTCACCCCGGCCCCCTTCCGGATCGTGGACGCGCAGGGGCGGCCGCATCCGCGGCGGTTCGCGGTCGGGGTGCCGACGGAGGGCGTCCACTGGGTGACCGCGGCGGGGGCGCGCCCCGGCGTGAACTCCGTCACCCTGTGCGACACGGACGCGGTGGCGCGGGCGGTGCTGCTCCTCGCGGCGACACCCGAGCCCCACCAGGAAAACCGCGCCGATGTGCGCCGCGGAGCTCCGAGGAGCGGCCCCGGGCGCCTCTCGAACACCCCTTCCGGGCTCGCACATTGGCAGGAACTTGAACTTGCAACAAAAGGTGAGGGGAACCTAACCTGACGGTCCCATTGTTTCTCCGTCCCCAGGAACAAGGAGCAATCCCCTCATGTCTCCCGACACCTTCCCCCGCTCGCTCGGCGAGCTGCTGGACAGCGGCAGGCCGTATGTCCTCTCCCTCTTCCGGATCGTCATCGGCCTGCTCTTCTTCTGCCACGGCGCCTCGTCGCTGCTCGGCTGGATGGGCGGCGCGATGGGCACCGGCAAGACCGTCGAGGCGGGCGTCTGGCCCGGCTGGTACGCCGCGGTGATCGAGCTCGTCGGCGGCGCCCTGGTGATGCTGGGCCTCGGCACCCGCACCGCCGCGTTCATATCCTCGGGCTCGATGGCCTACGCGTACTTCCACGAGCACCAGCCGCAGAAGCTGTGGCCGCTGCAGAACGGCGGCGAGCTGGCGGCCATGTTCTGCTGGGCGTTCCTGCTGATCGTCTTCACCGGCCCGGGCCCGTGGGCGCTGGACCGGATCTTCGGCTCGTCCCGCGCGTCCTCGGCGGCGGCCGAACCGCGGCGCCAGCCGAGCTCGGTCTGACCGCCAGAGATGCCAACTCCGTGAACGTGCGGTGAATCACGCCATGCGGGGCCACGTGCCCCGCATGGCGTGATGCGATCAGCATCGTCACCCCTTACCGGTACCCTGAACGGTCACAGGCGTACGCTGTATGGCTGTAAAGGCCGCTTCCTCCACCCCGCGCGGACGAGGACGCGGCGGCGGGGGAACGGGATCGGGAGAAGAACGTTGTTGGAACATTTGGGGTCGCTGACCAACACCCCATGGATCTACGCAGTCATCGCGGCCTCGGTCCTGCTCGATGTCTTCCTGCCCGTCCTGCCGAGCGGCTTCATCGTCATCACGGCCGCCACCGCCGCCGCGGGCACCACCGTCGACCCGGTCGGCGTCGTCCGTCAGGCGGACGCGGCCGACTTCCCCGCGATGTTCGCGCTGCTGCTGTGCGCCGCGACCGCCTCCGTCATGGGCGACATGGTCGCCTACCGGCTGGCCTGGCGCGGCAGCGACCGGCTCGCCCGGGCCATCGCCCGCTCCCGCCGACTCACCTCCGCCCAGGAGAAGTTGGGCACCGCGCTGGTGCGCGGCGGCGGACCGCTCGTCGTCATAGCCCGCTTCGCCCCCGCCGGGCGGTCGGTCGTCAGCCTGAGCGCGGGCGCGGCACACCGTCGGGTGACGGAATTCCTGCCCTGGTCGATGGTGGCCGGCCTGGCGTGGGCCGCGTACGGCGTGGCGCTCGGCTACGTCGGCGGCCAGTGGCTCGGCGCCGGCTGGCTGGGCACGGCCGTCTCGGTCCTCGCGCTGTTCGCCGCGGGCGCGGGCGCGGCGTATGTGATGAAGCGCCCGGCCGACGACGAGACCGGGCAGCTGATGGTGGCCGCCGCGGGCCCCGTGCCCCCGATCCCGGCCCCGTAGGGACACCGGCTCCGTAGCGTACGTCCCCGGCCTGCCCGGGCGCGTCGGCGCCCGATTACGGATCACCCCGGGATTGCGGTTACGGTCCTCCCCATGCGACCCGTGCGGCCCATGCGTCACTTCGTCCCCCCGGTCCCGGCATGCTGAGCCGTGCGGCCGGGATGTTAGCGGCATTCGTCGTCGGCCTCGCGCTGGTCGTCGCCGCCGTCCTCGTCGTACGGCAGATCATGACGCCCTCCGAGCCCAAGCTGCCCGTCATCCCGGACGCGCGGCGTGCGCTCGTGGAGCGCGCCGCGAAGGCATGCTCGCCGCTGAGCGTGCCACTGCTGGCCGCGCAGATCCACGCGGAGAGCGGCTGGCGGCCGGACGCGGACTCCGGACACGCCCAGGGCATCTCGCAGTTCGCCCCGGACACCTGGAAGGAGTGGGGGCGGGACGGCAACGGCGACGGCAAGGCCGACGTCTGGGAGCCCCGGGACGCGATCCCCTCCCAGGCGCGCTACATGTGTCATCTGTACGCCCTGGTCGGAGAGATCCGCGGCAACCGGATGCGGCTCGCCCTGGCCGCGTACAACGCCGGACCGAGCGCGGTGCTCAGGGCGCGCGGCATCCCCCGCATCCACGAGACCCGCGGCTACGTGGACCGGATCGTCAACACGCTGCTGCCCCAGTACCGGAAGAGCGAGGCGATCTACCAGCGGAGCGAGGCGAAGCGCGAACGTGCGCGCAGCGCCTCGCCGTCCGCCTCCGCCCCGCCCTCCCCCAAGGCCCCCTCGCCCGACTCCGCCCTCTCCGCACGGGCTAGCCGCCCGCGGCTATGAAGTCCTCCACGGCCCGGACGAGTTCCAGCGGCGTCTCGTCGGCGGGGTAGTGCCCCGCCGACGCCAGCTCGACCAGGTCGGCGTTGGCGTACCAGCGCAGCCAGGTCCGGCGCATCACCTCCGCGGTGAGCGCCGGATCATGGGCGCCGACGACCACCCGCACCGGCAGCTCGGCGCCGTCCACGTCCTCGTGGAAGTCCTCCAGCGCCCAGGAGTCCAGCCAGGCCCGGAACGCCTTGGCGTCGCTGTGCTCCAGCGAATGCCGCACCATCAGATCGAGCCAGGCGTCCGGATGGCGCCCGCCGGTGGTGAGGTCGATGATCGCCCGCCGCGACTCCGGCCGGTCGGCGGCCGACGCGAACAGCTCCCACTGCTCACCCTCCATCGGCACCCCGCTCGCCGGTACGGGGGCCACTCCGACCAGCCGCCGGACGCGGTGCGGGGCCGCCGCCAGCACGCGCTGGACGACGGCGCCGCCCATCGAGTGCCCGAGCAGCGAGAACGACTCCCACTCCAGATGGTCGGCGAGCGCGAGCAGATCCCGGCCCGCCTCGCTGGTGGTGTACGCGCCGGGGACGTCACGCGCTTCCCCGTAGCCGCGAAGATCGGGCAGTACGTAGGTGAAGGAGCGCCGGTCGATGTGCGGCAGCATCGCGGCGTAGGCGGCGCGGTCCGAGAACCAGCCGTGCACCGCAATGACGTGGTGCGGCCCTTCGCCGACGGTTTCGTACGGTGGAACGAGGGGTGGAACGAGCGGTCCCATGGCACCTCCGGTCCCAGTCGAATGCGGGCACGCGGCGCGCGCCCGCTGGTGAACAACGGTGGCGTCTCGTACGGAAGTGGGCAAGCCCGGTGCGCATATGCACAGGGCGTCACCCGCACGGGTCACCCATACGGCCCACCGTGACGGCTCACGCTCACGGCTCACGCTCACGGCTCACCCCGGCGACTCCCCCGTACGGCGGGCCGCCCGCGCCGGTCCGCGTGTCCGGTCGTAACCGCCGGGCCGTCCGTAGTGTCATGGCCGCTGTGGTGGGCGACGAGCGCGAGTCCGACGACGAGGGCGGCAGCGGGACCACGCCTCTGCGCACCGCCGCGGTGATCCTCGCCGTGGCCGCCGTCTACTACGCGAGCGCCCGGCTCGGTCTGCTGCAGGAACTCGTCCGCGGCCAGGTCACCCCGCTGTGGCCGCCGACCGGCATCGCCCTGGCGTGCCTGCTCCTGCTGGGTCCGCGCGGCTGGCCCGGCATCGCCCTCGGCGCCCTCGCGGTCAACGCCCCCATCGGCCCCGCGCCCCTCGCCGTCCTCGCGATCGTCGCGGGCAACACGCTGGCCCCGCTGTGCGCGTATCTGCTGCTGCGGCGAGCGGGCTTCCGTACGGAACTGAACCGGCTGCGGGACGCGCTGGCCCTGGTCTTCCTCGGCGCCCTGGCCGGAATGCTGATCAGCGCCACGCTGGGCACCGCCGCCCTCGTCCTCGCGGACGCCCTCCCCGCGAGCGCCTTCTGGCCCACCTGGTCGGTCTGGTGGACCGGCGACGCGATGGGCGTCCTGGTCGTCACGCCCCTCCTGCTGGCCGCCCGCCGGGCCCGGCTCCCGCGCGGCGTCTCCCCGTACCGCCTGCTGGAGGCGGCCGCGCTGCCGCTGGGCACGGCGGCTGTCATGCTGGTGGCCACCCGTACGGCCGCCAGCCTGCTCTTCCTCGTCTTCCCCTTCCTCATCTGGGCGGCCCTCCGCTTCCAGCTCCCCGGCGCCGCGCCCTGCTCGCTCGTCGTCACCGTCCTCGCGATCCAGGCCACGGCCGAGGGCGTCGGCCCCTTCGCGGACCACTCGCTGCTGACCCGGATGGTCACCCTCCAGGCCTTCAACGGCTCCACCACCCTGACCGCCCTCCTCCTCGCGGCGATCATCGCCGAGCGCGACCACACGCGACGGCAGATCGAGCAGGTGTGCGTCCAACTCGCCGAAACCGTGGTGCGGCTGGCCCCGGGCGGACGGGAACCGGGCCGATAGCAACGGCATCTACCAGCCCGTACGCCTGTTGCTGATCCCCACCCGGACCGCGAGGGAACCCATGACCGCGAAGGCCACCCGCCACCTCTATCTGACCCGGCACGGCGAGGCGACCCCGGACGAGCGCGCGCTGACGGACGACGGCCGCCGCCAGGCCGTTCTGCTCGGCAAGCGGCTCCGGAACGTTCCGCTGACCGCTATCCACCACGGCGCGCTCCCCCGCGCCGCCCAGACGGCGCGCCTGATCGCCGCCCAGCTCGACGGCGTACCGGCGCACGCGTGCGAGCCCGCCGGGGACTACATCCCGCACACCCCGGAGCGCGCCGAACTGCCGCCGGACGCCGCCGACTTGCTCCTCGACTTCGTCCACCGCGTCCCGGCGGACGAACGCGCCGACGGCCCCCGGCTGGCCCAGGAGGCACTGGAGCGCTTCACGGGCCCGGTGTCCGGCGCCGAGGACCGCCACGAGCTGGTCGTCACCCACAACTTCCTCATCGCCTGGATCGTCCGGGCCGCGCTCGACGCACCGCCCTGGCGCTGGATGGGCCTCGACCACGACAACGCGGCCCTGACCGTCCTTCGCTACCGCCCGGGCTTCCCGGTCTCCCTGGTCTCCTTCAACGACACGTCCCACCTGCCGGTGGTGTAGCCGGCCGCCCAGGGGACGGGACATGGCGAGGCATGCTCAGGATCCGGGCGGATGACGCGGGTGAGCGCCTCCCTCACCTCATCCATCCGCGGACGGTCGGCCCGCAGCCCGACCCGGATCTCCCGAACCCACCGCTCCCCCGGGTCGGCCCCCGGATACTGACACCGCCACTGCTGCGGCAGCTCCTCGTACAGCTCGCGGTCCTCCACCGCGACCACCGCCGGCTCGTAGCCTTCCGGCCCCTCGTCCAGCAGACTGCGGAACCCGTCGACGACCCGCGCGAGGTCGTCCTCGGCCGCGTACACCCCGATCCGGATGACGAAGTCCTCCTCCGCGCCGCCGCTCAGTAGTAACCCCTCCCCCCGTCGACCAGCTCCCGCATCGCATCCATGTGACCGGCGTGCCGGGCGGTCTCCTCGATCATGTGAAACAGGATCCACCGCAGCGAGGGGGCGGCACCGGTCGGGCTGGGGCGCCGGGCGACGTCGTCCAGCGCATGCTCCGCGATGATCGCGTCCGACACCGCGCACTGCTGCTCGTACTCGGCGAGCAGCTGGTCCAGCGGGACGCCCGCCACCCGCATATCCGCGTCCTCGACCCCCTCCTCGAACCGCGGCCCCTCCGTGGGCCCACCCCTCAGAACGACCTCGAACCAGAGGTGCTCGACCCACCGCATATGGGACACCACACCGGCCATCGTCATCAGCGGCGAGGCCGGCAGCACCGCCCGATGGGCATCCTCATGCGACAGCCCCTCGCACTTCCAGTGGACGACCGACCGTTGCATGTCGAGCCAGCCGACCAACTGCGTCCGCTCATCGGCCCCGTACGCGGGCCGTACCCGGGGAGGAATCATGCCCGCCGACGCTACTCCAACCCCCCGCGCCCCGCACCGAAGTTTCGGCCGGGCCCCATGCGACCGCACACCCGACGCAACCGGACGAAGGCCGGACCCGTGCTGTGGGGCCCGGCCTTCCGCATCCGAGTCACGCGCAGCCCATGCAGCGTGAATAAGGACAGGCATCACGGTACGACCCACCACCGACAACTGCCGGAGCCTGTGGATAACCACCCCGAACGGGTCACCACCCCGATCAAGCGCGGCTCCAGCGCTGCAGGACACACTCGTCACGCCGGACGGCGATCAGCCGTCGAAGCAGAGGTGAGGACCCATTGACCGAGCGGTGGCAGGAACGCCACACCGCACTCCTGGACACGCTCACGGCGTCCGGGGCGCTGCCCTCGGACTGGCGTGGCGCGTTCGAGGCCGTGCCGCGCCACCGCTTCATCCCCGCGGACATCTGGGAGCAGAAGGCCACCTGCGTGCCGGTCACGACGGACAACGCCTGGTGGGACCTGGTCTACCGCGACGTACCGATCGTCACCCAGGTGGACGACGGGCGCGGCGACGGCCCGGGGCTGGCGACCTCGTCCAACTCCATGCCCACCATGGTGGCCCGGATGCTCGGCGCGCTCGATGCCGCCGCCGGGCACCGCGTACTGGAGATCGGCACCGGCAGCGGCTGGAACGCGGCACTGCTCGCCGAGCGGCTGGGCAGCGCGAACGTCACCACCGTCGAGGTCGATGAGGTGCTGGCGGAGAGGGCCACGAAGGTCATCGAGGAGGCCGGCTACCGCCCCAGCGTCGTATGGGGCGACGGTGCGCGCGGATGGGAATCCGCGCGCACCGTACGACCGGATCATCGCCACCTGCTCGGTGCGCCGCGTCCCCCACGCCTGGGTACAACAGACCACCGTGGGCGGGATCATCGTCGCGCCGCTGGCCGGGGACTTCTGGTCCGGCGCCCTGGTACGGCTCGAGACAGCCGCGGACGGCACGGGCCGCGGCCGGTTCATCGGTGGCGCCAGGTTCATGCCGATGCGCTCCGAGCGCCCCCGCCCGGACGCCCCCGTGGACAGCGGCACCGCCCGGCGCGGCACCCCCGGCTCACTCCCCCTCCCCGCCCTGGCCGACCTGGGCTTCGCCCTCTACGCGGGCGCGCGGCTGCCGGGCGTGGTCATGGCCGACGGGACACAGGACGGTAGGTATCAGCTGTGGTTCCACGACCGGGAGGGATCGGCTGCCACCGTCAACGCCCAGGAGACGTGGCAGTACGGTCCCCGCGACCTGTGGCAGGAAGTCATGGCCGTATACGCCGACTTCGTGACCGCAGGAAGCCCTGGGGCTGACGCGTTCGGGCTGACGGTGACCGCCGAGGGCCAGCAGGTGCGCCTCCACTCCGACTCACAGTGGGGCTGACAATTCCTCGTGCAGCCCCTCCGGGGCGGTGTGGTCGTCATCGGTACCGGCGTGATCGGCGGTGAACCAGCGCGCGTACTCGTCGATCTCGGACAGCCGCCAGTCGAGCGCGAACAGCTCGGCCATCGCGGGGTCGGCGTGCAGGCGGTCGCCCGCGCCCGCCGTGAGCAGGTCGGCGTAGTCCCGCTCGCGCGACGCGAGGGTCAGCGACTCCCAGTCGACCAGCTTGAGCCCGTGGGCGCCCACGACCTGGTTGTCGTTGTGCGGCTCGCCGTGGGTCGGTACCCAGGAGTCCTGCTGCGCGAGGGCGATGTCGGCGAGTTCGTGGTACCGGCCCGTCCACCGCGTGATCGCGTCGGCGTGGTCCGCGATCGCGGTCCGGGCCTCCTCCGCCAGCGGGCCGGACGTCCAGGGCCGTGCGGTGCGGGCCCGTAGCCCGTCGGCGAACCCGGGGCCGACGCGCGGCGCCCACCGCCGCAGGCCGCCAGTGCGCGGCGACCGCACGCGCGACCGTCTCATCGCTGATGAAAGAGGGGCGGGACAACACAAGACCCACCCTAGAAACCCTGCCGGCCGCCGTCACCGTCATTTCCGCCCCCCCTGGAGGCGGTCTTGCGCGGTATCCCACCACTCTCGAAACTTGCTCGCCGGGGAGACACAGGCGGCAGGGGGAGACGGCGATGGCGACACGACGAGGGCGCAGACGGTCATTACGCCGCAGGGCCTGGCCCACCGGCGCCGCACTCCTCCTCGTCCTGGCCCTGACCTGGGACACGATGTGGCCGTACGTCGTCGGCCTGGCCCTCGTAGCCCTGCTCGGCGGCGCCGGCTGGTGGCTGTGTACGACACACCGGAAGACGGTGGCCGGACATCGCGCCTGGCAGGCCGAGGAGGAGAACAAGGCGCGCGAGCGCTCCATGGCCGAGGTCGACGCCATGACGTGGCAGCGGTTCGAGCTGTACGTCGCGGAGCTGTGCCGCCGCGACGGCTGCACGCAGGTCGTCGTCTCCGGGAAGTCGGGTGACCTGGGCGCGGATGTCATCGGCCTCATGCCGGACGGCCGGCGGCTGGTGATCCAGTGCAAGCACTACGCGGCGCACCGCACCGTATCGAGCGGCGACATGCAGAAGTTCCTGGGCACGGCGAAGGCCGAACACGGCGCGGACGTCGCGGCCTTCGTCACCACGGCCAACTTCACGCGCGCCGCGCAGGCCCTGGCCGTGAAGCACGGCATCCTCGCCCTCCACCGCAACCTGCTCGGCGCCTGGGTGCGCGGGTCCACCTTGGAGTCCCTGATCCCGCTCAACGGAGCGGGCACCGGCCCGCCGCGCAGAGCGTAACGGCTCCGCCGCCTCCCTGCGGCCGGGGAAACGCGTAGGTCCGCCCCGATCTGGGCATGCACGGGAGGCGGGGACGGGGGGAACGATGAGCAACAACGTACCGGCGGGTCACGGCCTACTGCGCAGATTTCGCGCCGCCCTCGCCCTGTGCATTCTCCTCGGCGGGCTCAGCCTGGCCCTGGTGTCCAACGGCCGTGACGGATTCGGCTGGGCGGTGCTCAATGAGCTGGCCATCTTCGCCGCCGCCGGTGTCGCCGTCCCCTTCTACTACGACCTGTTTCTGCGGGATGCCGAACGGCAGAGATTCCTGGAGGAGATGGGGCAGCAGCTCGATGAGCGGCTGTCCGCTCGCGAAAGCAGCCACGGTCTCACCGTTCATGCCCAGGGTCGCCGCTCGCCGACCGAGAAAGCCGAATTCCTGAACGGGGCACGTTCCCAGATCATCGAAGTCGGCATCGCCCTGCGCAGTCTGGCGAGCCTGTTCGTCTCACGTCCCGAGCGGGACTTGGTCGACCCCGTGCGACGGCTCCTCAGCCAGGGCGTGAACATCACCTACATCGTGGCGGACCCTGCATCCGCTCTGGTCGCCGAGTACGCCCGAAGCATCGGCGAACACGAGCTGCCGCAGCGGGCGGCCGACTCCGCCCGGCAGCTGCTGGAGGTCGCCAGGCGTTTCGAGGCCGAAGGGCACCCAGGACGCATCGTCGTGCACGTCACCCGGCAGCTCCCCACGTGCTACCTGAGCATCGTCGACCCCGGCTCCGAGACGGGCCGCTGTCGCACCTCCCCCTACCTGCCGGGGGTGCGGAGAGCCGACTCGCCCGTATTCGACATTGCCCGGAGGACCCAGCCCGAGCTGTTCGAGCGCTACGTGACCTATGCGCGCAGCGTCCTGGAGGACAGCAGACCGGTAGCCGGGTGATCGACTGAGGCGTTGTCAGCCCCTACCGGGCAGCCCTAGTTTGGCGAGCGGACGATGCCGAGGGACAAGGACGAGGAGAAGTCCGCCGAACATGGCTCGCACGCGATGGCACCCTCCCCCGGAAAGCCTCTTCAACGCCGCAAACCGCGTCGTCCGGCCACTCCTCCGGTCCCGGCTGCATCCGCTCGTGAGCCGGCGGCTGATGCTGCTCACGTACGACGGTGCCAAGACCGGCCGCACCTACGCGATTCCCCTGGCCTCCTACCGAGGGGCCCCGGACGAGGTGTGGGCCTTCGGCGCCCGGACCGGCTGGATGAGCAACTTCCGGAACGGTCGCACCGTACGTCTCCTGCTGCGCCGCCGGGACCTACGGGCCGAGGCCACGGCCGTGGAGGACCGGGAGCAGGTGGCGCGCCTGCTGGAGGAACTCGTCCAACGCAAGGGGCCAGGCGCGGTCCGGGACCCGTTCGTCGGGTTTCCGCGCGACCGCCACCCGACGCACGAGGAGGCGCTGGCCGCGGCGGACAGGGTACGCATCGCCCGATTCCACCTGTCCACCAAACCCTGGATTCAGGGCCGGTCGAGCCGAAGCCGCTCGGCCCTCGGCAGACCCGCGACCACCAGGTCGTAGGAGTCCTCGATCAGCTCCCGGACCAGCTGATCCGGAAGATCACCGTCGACCGTCACCGTGTTCCAGTGGCGCTTGTTCATGTGCCACCCCGGCACGATCAGCCCCGGATGCTCGCCCCGCAGCCGCACCGCGACCTCCGGCTCGCACTTCAGATTCACCGTGAGCGGACGCGCGTCCAGGGTCGTCAGCGCGAAGATCTTGCCGCCCACCTTGAAGGCCGAGACCTCCGGGACCCGCGGGAAGGGAAACTCCTCCGCGGCCGCGTTGAAGGACACACAAAAGGACCGCAGCTGCTCGGGGGTCACTTTAGGTCTCCTCGATCTCGGCCGGTGGGGATGGCACCCCAGCTCTACCAGGCCCGCGACGGACTCTGCCACATTGCCGCGTCCCACGCTCGCTCTGCCCTCAGCGAAGGACCACAGGACCTGCGAGGGCGGTCGTGCAGGCTGCGTCGTATGGAGGTCATCGAGGTACTACCGAGACTGCGCAGGCTTCGCTTCCCCGTGGGGTCCGCCTACCTCTGGCGGGACGACGACGAGCTGACCCTCATCGACACCGGGACGGCCGACTGCGCGGCGGAAATCGAAACCGTACTGGACGGCACATTGCGGCGAATCGTGCTGACGCACTGGCACGAGGACCACACCGGCTCGGCGGCCGAACTGGCCGACCGGCACGGAGCCGAGGTCGTCGCGCACCGGCTGGAGGCTCCGGTGATCCGCGGGGACGCGGTCGGGGCACCACCGGTGCTGGAGGAGTTCGAGGTACCGATCAAGGCGGCCATTCCGCCACTGCCGCCCGTGCCGCCGTGCCGAGTGGACCGAGAGGTCGAGGACGGCGACGTCCTCGCCTTCGGCGGCGGGGCGGTGGTCGTCGCGGTGCCCGGACACACGGACGGCTCGATCGCCCTCCACATGCCCGGGCCGAAGATGCTGTTCACCGGCGACGCGGTCGCCAACGTCGGCCAAACCATGCTGGGCGTCTTCAACACCGACCGCGCCCGAGCCATCGAGTCGCTGCACCGGCTGGCCACGCTCGACGTCGCCACGGCGGTGTTCGGACACGGCGACCCGATCACCCACGGCGCCGCGGCCGCCCTGCGAGAAGCATCCGTCGCAGCCAAGTGACTCCCACCAGCACGGATTCGAACCGCCGACATCCGCCTTGTAAGAACAACTCCTTGCCTCCTGTGCTGCGGCACTTGGATTGACAGGCATTCACCGCGACTCTCCGGGCACGAAGACGTAGGTGGCTAGAGGTCGTCGGGCAACAGCCGGAAGGCGTGGGTGCCGGTGAGCGGGGTGATGGCTCTGAAATCCCGGCGGTCAAGGGTCAGGATGATCTCGGTGTCGTATGCCTCAGCCAGAACCACGTTCACGGCATCGGTCAGATCGAGTTGCAGGGCCGCGTAGTGGTCCTGGACCTTGCGAGCCTTGCGCAGGGTATCGGGCGACAACGTGGGAACGGCCACGCGCCCAGTGTGTTCCTGCGCCAGGAGCCAGTCGTTCACCGCGTGGGCTGCGCGGCGATCGACGTTGCGGGTGGTGATGTGTTCGATCTCCAGGATCACCAGGGGCGAGACCACGGTGAGCGCGGCCTGTCGCATAGCGGTGCGCGCGGCCTTGTGCTCGGGGTCCGAGGCGTTGAGTGCGGCGACCAGACCGGAAGTATCGCCGACGACGATCACTCGGCGTCCGCCACGCCGTCCGAGACCGCCCGGTCGATCTCTTCGGCGGTGACCGGGCCGCCGAAATCAAGTCGGGGAATGTCCCATTCCTCGTCCCAGCGCCGAGTACGCAGGGCCGCGATGTGGAACGCCTCCCGGAAATACTCCGACTCCGATCGGCCCTCTCGCGCGGCGGCCGCTTTGATCAGCGCGAGATCCTCTTCATCGACCATGACGGTCGTCTTCTTCAGCGCCATATGGTTATGGTACCACCGCCATATGTTTCTGCCCGAGATGTCGACCAGGACCGAGACGAGAGGTGTCAAGTGCTGCCGGCTTGGCCTGCGCCTTGTCTGACGGTCCGCTACTTTCCCTTGTGCGGCAGCGACGAGGCCCCGAGGCGCTGACCCGGACCAGCAACGCATCGTCCAGGCTGGGTTCCCCGTGGACGACGCGCTGTGGCCGGCGCCCACCGACAAAGTCGGTCCGGGCCGTTGATGTCGGCGGCAGATGTCAAAGACCCCCAGCCGGGACCGGCTGGGGGTCATTCTGGGGTGGGCGCAGACGGATTCGAACCGCCGACATCTGCCTTGTAAGGGCAGCGCTCTACCGCTGAGCTATGCGCCCTGAGCGAGCTGTCAGCCTACCTTGTTCGCGGGGCGGCGCCGCAATCCCGGCTGGGGCGGCGGTTGAGGCGGGAGGAAGGCGGGGACGCGAACCATACCGACCCCTGTGTTCGTCCCTGGTGGGTGGGAGAATGACATCCGGGCCCGGGCGATCCAATGGGAGAGGGAAGTGGCGGCGACACCTGCGCGGCGGTGGTTCGGGGGACGCGGGGAGAGCCAGCGGGCGGAGGCGCAGGCGGCGAAGGATGCCGCGGCGGCCGCGTTCTACGAGCTGGACACCGCGCAGCGGGATCTGCGGATCTCGATCGAGACGATCACGGCGGTGGACGACTCCCCCGCCGCCCGCCGGGCCGCCGGCGACTTCGCGGCGCTGGGGCAGCGGATCGACCAGGTCAGCCACGACTACATCACCGCGGTGGACGCGCATGATCTGGACCGGGACGGGCTGGACGCGGCGGCGGCCGGGCGGGCGCGTGCGGAGCTGACGCGGGCCCGGGACGAGCTGCGGCGGACCAAGGCGGATCTGGAGCGGTTCGAGCAGGGGCTTGGGCCGCTGCTCCAGCAGGCCGAGACACAGCTCGCGCGGCTGGCGCCGGCGGTGGAGCGGGCGCGGCAGGCGCTGCTGGCGGCCACGAATGCGCTGGACGAGGTGCGCGGCTCCGGTCTGCGGGCGGATGATCTCGCGGCGCGGCTGGCGGCGCTGTCGCCCGAGCTGACCAAGCTGAACCAGGGCGCCGGGCAGCACGGCGTGCAGGAGACCATCCGGCGTGCGGACGATGTGCTGCGGCGGGCGGAGGCCGTCCGCGGGGAGGCGGAGCGGCTGCCGGAGCGGGCGGCCGAGATAGACCGGCGGCTGGTGTCGCTGCGTACCCGCGCCCAGGCGATCACCACCCGGGCCGCCGGGGTGGAGCCGGTGCTCAGCGAGCTGCGCCGCCGCTACAGCGCGGCCTGCTGGCAGGATCTGCAGTCGGTGCCCGGGCAGGCGGCGCGGGATGTGGCGCAGGCCGAGGCGAAGCTCGGCGAGGCGCGGGCGGCGCGCGAGGAGCAGCGCTGGCCGGACGCCACGGCCCTGCTCAGTACGGTGCGGGCGCTGCTGAACACCACGGACGAGGCGGTGTCGGCGGCCGGGGACCGGCTGCGGCGGCTGGACGAGGTGTCGTTCAACCAGGACAAGGAGATCGAGCGCACCCGTTTCGCGATCCGCGACGCGCAGCGGCTGGCGATGGCCGGGCGCAGCACCCCCGACCCGCGCCATGCCCGCCCGCTGGACGACGCGGTGGGGCGGCTGGAGCGGGCGATCGCGGGGCTGGAGGGGCGGCATCCGGACTGGTGGCACTTCCTCACCGAGACGGAGGCGGTCCGGCAGACGGCCGCCCGGGTCGTGCAGGAGATCCGCGACGATCTCGGGAGCGGGGGCGGGGCCGGGGCCGGGCACTGAGCCTGGTGCCGGGAATGGGGTTCTGGGGGCGTTCGGGCTGGTTATGCTCCTGACATGCCTCGCTACGAATACCGCTGCCGCGCCTGCGGGACCACCTTCGAGCTCAACCGGCCCATGGCCGAGTCCTCCGCCCCCGCCTCGTGCCCGGAAGGCCATGACGACACGGTGAAGCTGCTGTCGACCGTTGCCATGACGGGCGGCTCCTCGGCACCGGCGCCACCGGCCGCGCCCGCCGGTGGCGGGGGCGGGGGCGGGTGTTGCGGGGGCGGGTGCTGCGGCTGATCCTGGGAGGTACGTCATCGGGGGTGCGCAGAACGGCGCGTACCCCCGCGTACCGATCGCGGGTGCCCCCCGCGTACCCACCGCGGGTACGGCCTCGCCGGTTAGGAGGCCGACATGGCTACTGGCCGTCCCTCCCCCATCGGTCCGCACCCCGCGGGCACCGCGCGGCACTTTCCGGAGCGGATCGGCGGGCGCACCAAACTGGACGAGCATCTGCCGGTCGACCACCGGCTGAGCCGGGTCTATCGCATCGGTGCGGGTTTGATGGGGCTGGTCCTGGTCGCCTTCGGGATCCTCGGTCTGACCGACCACATCGGGTTCTTCGACATCGGGGGCGCGACCGCCGCCGGGCTGAACACCAACGGCGCGCTGAGCGTGCTGTCCATCGCCATCGGGGGGCTGCTGTTCATCGGCATGGTCGTCGGCGGCAATTTCGCCTCGACGCTCAATATGGTGCTCGGGCTGCTCTTCTTGCTGAGCGGATTCGTCAATCTCGCGCTGCTGGAGACCAGCTTCAACTTCCTGGCCTTCCGGCTTCAGAACGTGCTGTTCAGCTTTGTGGTGGGCCTGATGCTGATGTGGTTCGGGATGTACGGGAGGGTGAGCAGCAAGCTGCCCCATGACAACCCGTACTGGATCTCCCGCCACCCCGAGCAGGCCCGGCGCGAGGCCCGGGCGCGCGAGATCATGGAAGCCCGGCGGCTGGCCGCGGAGGCGGGCGCGGGGCAGGGCGTACGGCCCGGCGAGCCCGCCCGGCCCGGGGGGCCGCCGAGCCGTACGCCGCCGCCGGACCGGCCGGAGCAGCCGGGCCAGCGGAGCGTGGTGGACCATGTGGGCGGCGAGGAGGCCGTCGACCGTGACGCCGGCCGTGACGTCGGCCGTGACGAGGAGAAGCCGCCCGGGAAGTGGGGGAAGCTGGACCGGGCGCCGGGGGAAGCGGCCCCGTCCGAGCGAAGCCGCTCCCCTCGGCGCTGGCCCCACCTCCCCCGCCGCCACCGCGCCGAGCGGCGGCAGGTCAGCGGCGGCGAGCCAGGGTCAGGCCGTCGGCGATCGTGAGCATGACCGCCTCCATGCGGTCATCGGCCGCCACATGGTCGTTGAACTCCTTGATCGCGGCGCCGCCACCGGTGGCGTCCGGGTCGACGACGGCCCCGTGGTAGAAGACGTTGTCCGCGACGATCAGCCCGCCCGGGTTCAGCCGCGGCACCAGCTCCTCCCAGTACGGGATGTAGTTGCCCTTGTCCGCGTCGAGGTAGGCCAGGTCGATGTGCGGATCGGCGGGCATCGCGCGCAGGGAGTCCAGGGCGGGGGCGATCCGCAGGTCGATGCGGTCGGCGACGCCCGCCTTGGCCCACGCCTGACGCCCGTACGCGGTCCACTCGTCCGACACGTCGAGGGCGACCAGCGTGCCGCCGGCGGGCAGGGCCTGCGCCATGGACAGCGCGGAGAAGCCGGTGAAGGTGCCGACCTCGACGATGTGCCGGGCGCCGGTCAACCGGACCAGGAACGCCAGCAGCGGTCCCTGTTCCTCGGCGGACTGCATCCCGGCGTACTGCGGCAGCCGCGCGTGCGTCACGTCGACCAGTTCGCGCTGCACGGGGTCGAGCGGCGGGTTGTGGGCCAGCATGTAGCCGTACAGCTCACTGGTGATCGGGGTGCTCTTGCTCTCGGCCATGGGTGGGCCTCCCTCTCATCGGTCCGCTCCGGTCCGCTCCGTGTCCAGCCTGTCACGAGGCGATGGCGAGTCGGGTGGCGACGCAGGTGCGCCGCCACCCGACTCGTGCGGCTCGTCAGCCCCGGCCGCGGGAAACGGCGCGGATGACCTCGCGGCGGGCCTTCGCCCAGTGCAGGGAGGCGTGTTCGGACAGGGCGCGGGCGATCGCCTCGCCCGCCGCGACGCCCTGCTCCTCGACCGCCGTGACCTGCGGTGCCGTCCAGCCCGCAGTGGCCAGTTCGCCGTGGCCGGGGCGCCAGGCCTGGTCGGCGCACTCCAGCAGGTCGGCGTCGAGGAGCGAGTCGCCCGCGGTGAGCACCTCGTCCGCGCCGGTGCGGCGCTTGACCTCGGCGACGGCCGCGCTCTTGGTGAGCGGCTTCGGAACGGCGTAGATCTTGCGGCCCTGGAGCGAGACGGTCCAGCCGCGCGGCTCCGCCCAGTCCGCCAGTTCCTTGACGTATTCCTCGGGCAGCAGCTTCCGCTCCACGACGAGGTACGCGAAAAGGTCCGCAGCGACCCGCTCCTTGAGCAGCCAGGCCGGGTCGGCGGTGGCGGTGAGGTGGGCGCGGACCTCGTCCAGGGGGGCGCAGGAGTCGGCCAGGGCGCCGCGCACGCCCGCGTGCCACTCGGGGTCGGGCTCGCCGTCGACCAGCAGATGGCCGCCGTTGGCGCAGATCGCGAAGCGGGGGGCCGGGCCGGGGAGGTGGACGCGCCGGTACTGCTCGGGGGTGCGGGTGGTCGTCGGGACGAAGACGGCGGTGCGGGCCAGCTCCGCGACCAGCCCGGCCGCGGCCTCCGTCAGATACGACAGCGGCTTGCCCTCGTACACCTCGACGCACAGCAGCCGGGGCGCCTCGGCGTCGGGCATGTCGAGGCCGAGCGCCGCAGCCGAGTAGATCAGCGTGCGGTCGAGATCGCTTGCCACCAGAACGGTCATCGGGCCGCCTCCACCGCGTAGGTCCATACGTTCATCTCGCCGCCACCGCCTTGCCGTCCGCGCCCGTGGCGCCTCGTGTGTAGCGCGGGTGGATCAGCCCCACGCAGGTGTACGGCAGGCCGTCCGTCTCCTCGACGGGCACCCCGCGCTGCTCGGCGAGCAGCCGTACGTGGTCCAGGTCCGCGCCCGCGCCGCGCTTCGCGAGGATCTTCCACGGGACGCGGCGCAGCAGCACGCGCGTCGTCTCGCCGACGCCCGGCTTCACGAGGTTGACGTCGTGGATGCCGTACTCCTCGCTGATCCGCTCCACGGCCCGCCACCCCTCCCAGGTCGGGGTGCGGTCGGCGGCGGCCAGCTCCTTCGCGTCGACCGCCACGCCGTCGGCCACTTCCTCGAAGCGGTCCGTGATGGCGTCGAGGAACGCGCCGGAGAGGTCCACGTCGGCCAGCTCGCGGTAGAACTTCGCGCCGTGGAAGTCGCCGGGTCCGACGAGGTCGGAACGGAGCACGGTGCGCGATATCAGCCCGGAGACGGTCGAGTTGAGGCACGCGGAGGGGACGAGGAAGTCGTCGCGGGTGCCGTAGGTGTCCACGCAGCGGCCCGGGTCGGCGAGGACCGCGATCCGCGGGTCGAAGTCCGGGTACGGGGCGAGGGCGTCCGACAGCTCGCGGGTGATCGCGCCCTTGCCCGTCCAGCCGTCGACGAAGACGACGTCGGCCGGGTCGTGGTGGTCGGCCAGCCAGCGCAGCGCGGCGGTGTCGATGCCGCGGCCGCGCACGATGGAGACGGCGTAGTGCGGCAGGTCGAGCCCGTGGGCGTGGCGCGCCCAGCGGCGCATCAGCACGCCGACGGGGGTGCCGGCGCGGGCGAGCGAGACGAGGACGGGGCGCGGGGAGCGCTCGGCGAGGACCGTCTCGGTGACGGTGCCGACGGCGCGGGCGATCCGGCTCGCGGACGCCGCGAGCGCGGCCCGGAACAGTTCCTGGTAGTCCTCGCTGGGCTGGTACTCGACGGGCAGCGACTCGGCGTAGTGCGCCCCGCCGCTCTGGATCGCCTCCTCGCGCTCCTCGGTGGGGGCCTCGAGGGTGACGTGGGAGAAGTCCTGGAGCAGCCAGCCGACGTCGTCGGGGGCGTAGGACGAGAACGCGGGCCCGCGCAGGGGCTCGGGCGGCGGTTGGGGCATGGAGTGGGCCTGCCGTTCGGGGACGGGAGCGGTGGGGGGCGGTATGTGGGAGGGGACGACGGCCAGCGCCAGCCGGTCGGTGTGCGCGGCCAGCCGCGCGAGCAGCCCGTCGGGGGCGTGCAGCGCGGGCGTGTCGGCGGCCGAGTCGACGACGGCGACGACCGCGTCGAAGCGACGCGCGGGGTCGGCGCCGGGCGCCACGTTGTAGGCGTAGCGCGGCCCGGGCCCGTCGGCGGGGCCGTCATGGGCGGGGAAGGTGAGCGCGGTACGGATCGCATAGCCCGGGTCGTCCACGGCCAGCACGGGCGACCGCGTGGTGGTCGAATACCGCACCTCGGCCCCGTCGAGCACGTCGTCCAGCGCCCCGGCGAGCCGCAGCGGGGCGTACATCAGCTCCTCGAACCCGAGGACCAGGACGCGGCGGGGCATGGCCCCGGGCGCCCGGTCCGGCAGCGCCGGGGCGACACCCGCCCGGTCCGGCAGGCCGGGGGCGTCGACGGTATCCGGTGCCCCGGCCGGCGCGGGTCCCGGCGCGGCAGGGGCGGTCTCCGGCCCGGCGGCGGGTGACCCGGCGGGGCCGGGCGTGCTCGTCCGCGCCCCGTCCCCGCCTGGCCCGGCCTGAGCGCCGTACGCGGCGGTCAGCGCCTCCGCGAGGCGCGCCGCCATGGCCGGGAGCGCGGCCTCCAGGCGGGCGCGGTGGGCGGGCGTGAAGCCGTGGCGGCCGCCGTCCGGCAGCCCCTCGGGCCAGCCCAGCTCGACCCGCACGGCCGCCGGGACGCCCAGGGAGGCGGAGCCCTCGCCGGTCGCGGCGGCGGGGGTCGCAACGCCGGGACCCGGCGCGGCCGCCCCCGCATGCGGCACCGCCGCGAGGTCCGGGCCCGCGCCCCCGGCCGTCGCCGGGGCGGGCGGGGCTGCGGCGGGCCCCCCGCGATCAGGCGCGGGCGCCACGGCATCCGGCCCCGCCGCCCCGGCAGCCGGCACGGACTCGGCGTCCGGCGCGCCCCGCTCGTGGGTGGCCACCAGGTCGCGGCCGCGGGCCAGGACGTCGGCCGGGAGGTGGACCGTGCCGGTCGCGGCGGAGATCAGGTCCACGCGGGCGCCCAGGTCGGACGCGAAGGCGTCCAGGTGGGCGCGGTCCTCCGGGGAGCGCATGTCGACCAGGGCGACCACCACATAGCGGTCGCGAGGGAAGCTGCGGTGGAGGGCGGCGATGGTGTTGAGGACGGTGCGGCCGGTGGAGAACTCGTCGTCCACCAGGACCAGCGGGCCGTCCGTGGCCAGCAGCCGGGGGTCTTCCGGGAGCAGCAGATGGGACGTGGCGTGGCTGTGCTCCTCCTCGAAGCCGCCCACCGTGGGCACGCCCGCGACCGGGCGGCGGGTCGAGTGCAGGTACGGGGCGAGGGCCAGGCCGTCGGCGACGCTGTGGCCGAGGCCGGTGGCCGTCTCGGCGTAGCCGAGGACGACGGCGCGGGCCGCCGCCTCGTCGCCCAGCAGGGCGCGCACCTCCTGCCCGAGCGTCACGCCCGCGCCGTGGACGGCGGCGGGGCGCTGGGGGACGTGCTTGCCGAGCACGTTCGACACGAGCAGATGCGCCCGCTTGGGGTTGCGCCGCAGCGCGAGCCCGAGCAGCCCGGGCAACCGCCCGTCGCCGTCGAGCCGTACGCCGAGCCGGTCCGCGACCCACTGTCCCGACCACACCACGCTGTCTGCCTCGTTTCCTGTCGTGCCATTCCTGCGGTTCACGCGGTTCGCACGCTCCGCAGGCCGGCGGCCAGCAGTTCCACGAAGCTCACGTCCTCCCGGGCGACACCGAAGACCTCGGCGCGCTGCAAGGTCCGCTCGGCCCAGGCCCGGTGCGGTTTCACCTCGTTCATTTTGTTGGTGTACGCGGAGCGCAGCACACCGCCCCCGCAGACCTCGGGTTCGAGGATGTCCACCGCGTCGCTGAACTCCTCGTGGCTGACGACGGACAGGGCGTGCACCGGGGCGACATGGGTGGGGTGGATGCAGGTCTTGCCCTGGAGCCCGTTGGCCCGGTCCAGTTCGATCTCGCGCAGCAGCCCGTCCATGTCGTGCTCGATGAGCGCGGCGCGCAGCGATTCGGCGCGCCCGGAGAAGGGGCTGCGCCGCAACTGCGGCTTGAACATGCGCTCGTGCTGCTTGAAGTACTCCCACACCGGCCCGGTCACGGTGAATCCGGTGCCGTCGGCCCGGCCCAGCATGTTCACCACGTCGCCGATGACGGAGGCGACGAGCTGGACGTCGTACGCGGTCATGTCGGGCGCCCGGCGCAGCCCGTACGCCGAGCACAGGTCGGTCACCCCGAGCCGCAGGGCCAGCACCCGCTCCCGGTATTTGTCGACGATCCGGCCGATCCCGGCGAGGGTGTCCGTGCGGGTCTCACGGTGCATCAGCTCGGGCGACTCCAGGACCGGCATCGCATACAGTCGCCGACCCCCCAAAACCTCGACCACCTCACGGTTTTCGGCCGATATCAGCGCCTCCAGGAACGGAACGCCGCGCTCCTCGGTGAACTTGGGCAGTACGAATCCGGACAGCAGCCGCACGGCCGGTCCGAGCCGCCGGACGAGGCCGACGATCTGCTCGGGGGTGCGGACCCGGATGAAGAGCAGCGGCAGATCGGTGTCCATGCCGCGCCCGGCGAGGGCGGTGAACTGCCGCACGAGGTTCTCCTCGGCGCCCGGCACCTCGGCGTCGTGGATCGAGTCCTCCAGGCACAGCACCATGGAGACAACGCCACGACCTGCCTGTTTGACGATGTCGTCGGCGAGGGCGGGCCGGGTGGCGGGACTGTAGAGGGTGGCGCCGAGAGCGACGGCGAGGATCCGGGCCGGTGAGTCGACCGAGAATTCGACGGGCTGCTGGTGGAAGAGGCGCGTCCGCACCTCGTCCGGCAGATGTCCGAAATGCCGCATGTTTCTCCCCGTACTGCCGGTTCCCCACCCAGGCCAGACGACCCTCGCGTGGCCGATTATCGTACGTCTGGGCCTAGGTCAAAAGTTCCCCAAGCCCGTGAAAATCACGTAACTCCTGCGCGTCGCTCCGGTATCCGGCATGCCGGTCCCGCCACATCCCACCAGCGCCGCCCCGCCCCCCTGCGTTGTCGCGGCACCCTGCGGGAGGGCAGGATTACAGCCATGACGCACGCGATGCTGAAGGGATCGAACATCCCGCTCGAGGCCACGGCCATACGCGCGGTGCTGCGCTGGACCCCCGGCACGGACGTCCCGGACGTCGACGCCTCGGCGCTGCTGCTGGGCGGGGACGACCGCGTGCGCTCGGACGAGGACTTCGTCTTCTACAACCAGCCACGGCACCCCTCCGGTCTGGTCCGGCACCTGCCCAAGAAGCGGGCGCCCGAGGGGCTGACGGACACCATCGAGGCCGATCTGACCGGGCTGGAGCCGCAGGTGCACCGGGTGGTGCTGGCGGCGTCGGCGGACGGCGGCACCTTCGGGCAGGTACGGGATCTGAGCCTGCTGCTGTACGACGCGTCGCCGTCGGCCGCCGAGGAGCCGCTGGCGATCTTCGCGGTGCTGCCGGAGACCGGCCAGGAGGCCGCGCTGATCTGCGGCGAGCTGTACCGGCGGGGGGACAGCTGGAAGTTCCGCGCGCTGGGGCAGGGCTATGAGTCCGGGCTGGTCGGGCTGGCCACGCAGTACGGCATCTCCGTGGACGACGGCGAGGGCGCGGACGCGGACCCGGAGCAGGGCAACGGACCGGGCAACGGACCGGGCAACGGACCGAGCGCCGACGAACCGGAGGCCATCGCCGAGCCGCCCGCCTCGCCGACCCCCAGCCAGGCCGAGACGACCGCTCTGCCGCCGCAGGCGCCCCAGCCGCTGCCGCAGCCCGACCCCTGGGACCCGCAGGCCACCCAGCCGCTCTCCGCCGCGCAGGCCGCCACCACGGGCGTCACGACCGGCGCACCCGGCGACGGCGACTACTACCTGCCCCCGCGGCCGCCCGTACCGCCGCACGCCCCGGCACCGGCCTATCCGCAGCCGCCCGCCCAGCCCCCGGCACAGCCCGCGTACGGCTATCCGCAGCAGCCGTCGTACGGATACCCGCAGCAGCCCGCGTACGGCTATCCGCAGCAGGTGCAGCGGACCGATCCGCCGCCCCCGCCGCCGCTGCCGATGCCGTTCCCGGACCCGAACTTCACGCTGCCGCCGCAGGGGCCGCAGTTCCAGAACCGGTAACGCGGCCGCCGGGGGCCACGGCTACACCTTCGACTTGTAGCCGCGGCCCCACTGGAGGCCCCACCCGTACAGCCGGTCCAGCTCGGCCTGGAAGCCGTACACGTACTTCACCTCGCGGCGGACGACGATCTCGCCCTTGACGTTCTCCAGCATGACCACGGCGCAGGAACGGGCCTGCGGGGCCCGCTCGTCGAGCGAGATCTCCACCCGCGGACCGTTGCTGGGGAAGAGCGTGACCATGCCGTGCGTACGGTCGAAGGCGGGGGTGCCGTCGTAGATGTAGACGAAGACGAGCAGACGCTTGATGTCGTCCTTGTGGTCCAGATTGATGTAGATCGTCTCGCCCATGCCGGAGCCGAACCGGTCATCCCCGCTGAGCTTGACGTACGGCGCCTCGTTGAGGTTGCCGAAGAAGTCGCCGAGTGGCTGGACCACGCCCTTGGCGCCGCTCTTCAGCTCGTACATGACGGCCAGGTCCAGGTCGACGTTGACCATGGCGGGCCCCTGGGCCTGCACCACCTGCGGCTTGAACATCTGCAGCGGGTGGCGCAGCAGACTGGGCCCCTTGTTGTTGAAGTCCGAGGTGCGCATCTGCCAGGACAGATTGATCCGCAGGTTGCCGCTGGCGGCGCCCTGCTTGGTCAGCGAGATGGTCGAGTTCCGCTTGGTCAGCTCGACCGCGCCGGTCGCGTCGCCGCTGTCGAACTCGCGCCACGCGGACCGCCCCCAGTTGCTCCAGAACGCCATCGTGCGCACCCCCACCCTTCGTGGCTCTCACTGCCTCAAAGCTGCTCAACCGCAGCGGGACGGCCGGGAGGTCGGAAGACCTCGGCCGCCCCGCTGAGAGCGTTCCTCAAACGCCGGTGCGTCACACCCGGAGGTCAGACTCCGGACGTGACTTCCGATTTCTCCTCTGATCCGGATCCGCCGCTCTGCGCCTCCCGGCGGTTGCGGACGACCGAGGACCAGTACGAGGCGCCGATGAGGGCGACGCCCACCACGCCGGTGATGACCTCGTTGATCTCGTACTTGATGGTGACCAGCAGGATGACGGCCAGCGCGCCGATCGCGTAGTGCGCGCCGTGCTCCAGGTAGACGTAGTCGTCCAGGGTGCCCTGGCGGACCAGGTAGACGGTCAGCGACCGGATGTACATCGCGCCGATGCCGAGACCCAGCGCCATCTCGAAGATGTCGTTGGTGATCGCGAAGGCGCCGATCACGCCGTCGAAGGAGAACGAGGCGTCGATGACCTCCAGGTAGAGGAACATGAAGAACGCGGCCTTGCCGGCCAGGCCGACCACCGTGGCGCCGCTGCTGCCGCGCACGGGCTTCTCGCCGGCCTCGTCCCTGCCGTCGGCACCGTCCGCGCCATCTTCATCGTCTTCGTCCTCTTCGAGCTTGTCCTCGAAGAAGCTGGAGATACCGCCGACGATCAGGTACGTCATCAGACCGGCGACCCCGGACAGCAGCACGGTCGCGCTCTTGTCGCCGCCGCCGTGCGGCACCTCGGTGGCGAACGTGGTGGCGGTGATCAGCAGCACGGCCATGGCGATGACGACCGAGAAGGTGTCCAGCTTGCCGAGCTTGGACAGCGGCTTCTCCAGCCAGCCCAGCCAGCGGATGTCGCGCTCCTCGAAGATGAAGTCGAGGAAGATCATCAGCAGGAACATCCCACCGAACGCGGCGATCGCCGGGTGGGCGCCTGTCACCAGGTGTTCGTACTTTTCCTTGTCGTTGATCGCGAGGTTCACGGCCTCGATCGGCCCCAGCTTCGCCGTGATGGCGACGATGACCACCGGGAAGACCAGACGCATGCCGAAGACGGCGATGAGAATGCCGACGGTCAGGAAGATCTTCTGCCAGAAGGCATTCATCTTCCGCAGGATGCCCGCGTTGATGACCGCGTTGTCGAATGAGAGCGAGATCTCCAGGATCGAGAGGATCCCGACGATCGCGAGCCCCTTCCACCCCCAGAGGACGCCGGCCAAGGCCAGGCCGATCGCCGTGACGGCGAACGACCAACCAAAGGTTTTGAGGAGCACTGGCAACCCAATCCTTCTACGTACGGTCTCCCCCGCGCCTGGATACGCGGCTTTACGAAACGTTGACCCCGAAGTCTAGAGCGATACCCCGGAGGCCCGACGCGTACCCCTGCCCCACCGCACGGAACTTCCACTCGCCGTTGTACCGGTAGACCTCGCCGAAGATCATCGCGGTCTCGCCGGAGGCGTCCTCGGAGAGGTCGTAGCGGGCCAGCTCATTGCCGTCCGCCTGGTTCACCACGCGGATGAACGCGTTGCTGACCTGCCCGAACGTCTGGCGCCTGGTGTCCGCGTCATGGATCGAGACCGGGAAGACGATCTTGTCGACCCGCTCCGGGACCTTGGTGAGGTCGATCAGCAGCGACTCGTCGTCGCCGTCGCCCTCGCCGGTGAGGTTGTCGCCGGTGTGCTCGACGGAGCCCTCGGGGCTCTTGAGGTTGTTGTAGAAGATGAAGTAGTCATCGCCGAGCACCCGCCCGGACTCGCACAGCAGCGCGCTGGCGTCGAGGTCGAACGGTGCTCCGGTGGTGGAGCGCGCGTCCCAGCCCAGGCCGACGAGCACCTGGGTGAGATTCGGCGCGGCCTTGGAAAGGGAGACATTGCCTCCCTTGGCGAGCGTAACGCCCATGATCCTGGTCCCTCCCCGGGGTAGTGCGTGGTGCGACACGCATCCGGCGCCGCACTCCCGCCCGTCGAGTGCAGGGGTGCGGCGCCGGACGTGGCGGCCGCGGCGGGCCCGGCCGGCGGCTTGCTCTCCGGCCGGGCGCCACGGCCGGTTCAGACGTTGACGCCGAAGTCCTGCGCGATGCCACGCAGCCCCGAGGCGTAACCCTGACCGATGGCGCGGAACTTCCACTCCGCCCCGTTCCGGTACAGCTCGCCGAAGACCATGGCGGTCTCGGTGGAGGCGTCCTCGGAGAGGTCGTAGCGGGCCAGCTCATTGCCGTCCGCCTGGTTCACCACGCGGATGAACGCGTTGCGCACCTGGCCGAAGCTCTGCTGGCGGGTCTCGGCGTCGTAGATCGACACCGGGAAGACGATCTTGGCGACATCGGCCGGGACGCCGGCCAGGTTCACCTTGATCTGCTCGTCGTCGCCCTCGCCCTCACCGGTGATGTTGTCACCGGTGTGCTCGACGGAGCCGTCGGGGCTCTTGAGGTTGTTGAAGAACACGAAGTTCTGGTCGGTGCCGACCTTGCCCTCGTTGTTCGTCAGCAGGGCACTGGCATCGAGGTCGAAGTCAGTGCCCGTGGTGGTACGGGCGTCCCAGCCCAGACCGACGACCACCGCGGTCAGGTTAGGGGCTTCCTTGGTCAGCGAGACGTTGCCGCCCTTGCTGAGGCTGACTCCCACGAGTCCTCCCAATAAGGTTCGTCAGGAGCACTGCGTGCCCCTATCTGCATAAGGTTTCCCACCAGGATCAACGCGTCGATCCTAGTGAGCGGTTCCCGCTCGATACAGGCGTATGACCGCCCGATTACAGGCTCTCGAGGGCCTTGGCGTAGTCGTTGAGGTCCCGGGCGTCGGGCAGGCCGTTGACGACCGTCCAGCGGACCACGCCCTCCTTGTCGATCACGAAGGTGCCGCGCACCGCGCAGCCCTTCTCCTCGTCGAAGACGCCGTAGGCGCGGCTGGCCTCGCCGTGCGGCCAGAAGTCCGACAGCAGCGGGTACTCCAGCCCCTCCTTCTCGGCGAAGACCCGCAGAGTGAAGGGCGAGTCGTTGGAGACCGCGAGCAGCTGCACGTCGTCGTTGACGAACGTCGGCAGCTCGTCGCGGAGCGCGCACAGCTCGCCGGTGCACACGCCGGTGAAGGCGAACGGGTAGAAGAGGAGAACGACGTTCTTCTCGCCCCGGAAGTCGGAGAGCCGGACCGACTCGCCGTGCTGATTCTTCAGCTCGAAGTCCGGAGCCTTCGTACCGACCTCTATGGCCATGGGAGCCATCCCTTCACATCAAGAATCGACTGATCACGGCCCACCCTACGCGCCGAGCCCCCCACCGAAAGGGAACGGCGGGGGGCTCGGTTGTGTAGGTCCTTCGGCCTCAGCGCTTGCCCGAACGGGCGGCCTTCGGAGTGACCAGGCGGCTGCCGGTCCAGTCCTTGCCCGCGTTGAAGCTCTTCGTCTGGGACAGGCCCGCGGTGGTCGCGGCCTCGTTGATGTCGCTGGGCTCGACATAGCCGTCACGCCCGGTCTTGGGCGTCAGCAGCCAGACCGGGGCGCCGTCGTCGATCATCTGGATGGCGTCCACCAGCGCGTCCGTCAGGTCGCCGTCGTCCTCCCGGAACCACAGCACAACGGCGTCGGCCACATCGTCGTACTCCTCGTCGACGAGCTCCTGGCCGGTGATCTCCTCGATGGCCTCGCGGAGCTCCTGGTCGACATCGTCGTCGTAGCCGATCTCCTGGACCACCTGTTCGGGCTGAAAACCCAGCCTCGCGGCAGGGTTGGTCCGCTCCTCCGCGTGGTCCGCGGTCGCGCTCACGGATTGCCTCCTGTCATCTTTCGTTCACTCTTCGGATCTGAGCAGCCCGCGCGCGTACGCGAGGCATGGGGCGTAGTCCACACGGGCCGGGCGGATCGCGCAAGTACCCGGCCAGCGATCCCGCCCAAACGTTGACGTCTCGCCGCAACTCCCATCAGGGAGGAACGGCACGGAACGGCGCACGACTGCCCGGATTACCCCGTTATGCCCAGCTTACGTGTGTGTATCGACACCCTACGCCGCCCGGAGCCGAACGGCCGTACGCAGGCACCCCCGGACGTGGGCGTAAGGTTGCGATTTGGCCGTCGCGACGCCGATCGCATGCCGACCGGCACCGTCCGGCCGGGTGGACGCCCGTCTCACCAGCCTGTGGTTACCAATCGGTAGAGGTGACGTATCCCGCACCCGAGGTACACGATGGAGAGCGGCGCGACAGTCGCAGAGCACGTATCCATGTCCGTGCACAGCACGACCGAAAAGCGAAGGAATAGCGTGGCTTCCGGATCAGATCGCAACCCGATCATCATTGGCGGCCTTCCCAGCCAGGTCCCGGACTTCGATCCCGAAGAAACCCAGGAATGGCTCGACTCGCTCGACGCAGCCGTCGATGAGCGAGGCCGGGAACGGGCCCGCTACCTGATGCTCCGCCTGATCGAGCGCGCCCGCGAGAAGCGTGTGGCCGTGCCCGAGATGCGCAGCACGGACTACGTCAACACCATCGCCACCAAGGACGAGCCGTTCTTCCCCGGCAACGAGGAGATCGAGCGCAAGGTCCTGAACGCGACCCGCTGGAACGCGGCGGTGATGGTCTCCCGTGCGCAGCGCCCGGGCATCGGTGTCGGCGGCCACATCGCCACCTTCGCCTCGTCCGCCTCGCTGTACGACGTGGGCTTCAACCACTTCTTCCGCGGCAAGGACCAGGACAGCGGCGACCAGATCTTCTTCCAGGGTCACGCCTCCCCCGGTATCTACGCCCGCGCCTTCCTGCTCGACCGGCTGTCCGAGGACCACCTGGACGGATTCCGTCAGGAGAAGTCCAAGCTCGGTCACGCGCTGTCCAGCTATCCGCACCCGCGGTCGATGCCGGACTTCTGGGAGTTCCCGACCGTCTCGATGGGCCTCGGCCCGCTCGGCGCGATCTACCAGGCCCGGATGAACCGCTACATGGAGGCGCGCGGCATCGCCGACACCTCCAACTCCCACGTCTGGGCGTTCCTCGGCGACGGCGAGATGGACGAGCCCGAGTCGCTGGGCCAGCTGTCCCTGGCCGCCCGCGAGGGCCTGGACAACCTGACCTTCGTGGTCAACTGCAACCTGCAGCGGCTCGACGGCCCGGTGCGCGGCAACGGCAAGATCATCCAGGAGCTGGAGTCGCAGTTCCGCGGCGCCGGCTGGAATGTGATCAAGCTGGTGTGGGACCGCACCTGGGACCCGCTGCTCGCCCAGGACCGCGACGGCATCCTGGTCAACAAGCTGAACACGACGCCGGACGGCCAGTTCCAGACGTACGCCACCGAGACCGGCTCGTACATCCGCGACCACTTCTTCGGTGACGACCAGCGGCTGCGCAAGATGGTCGAGGGCATGACCGACGACCAGATCCTGCACCTGGGCCGCGGCGGTCACGACCACAAGAAGATCTACGCGGCGTACGCGGCGGCCAAGGCCCACAAGGGCCAGCCGACGGTGATCCTCGCCCAGACCGTCAAGGGCTGGACGCTCGGCCCGAGCTTCGAGGGCCGCAACGCGACCCACCAGATGAAGAAGCTGACGGTCGACGACCTCAAGGGCTTCCGCGACCGGATGCACCTGCCGATCCCGGACAAGGAGCTGGAGTCCGGCGTTCCGCCGTACTACCACCCGGGTCCGGAGTCCGAGGAGATCCAGTACATGCACGACCGCCGCAAGGCGCTGGGCGGCTACGCGCCGACCCGTGTCGTGCGCGCGAAGCCGCTGCAGCTCCCCGGCGAGAAGGCCTACGCGGCGGTCAAGAAGGGCTCCGGCCAGCAGCAGATCGCCACCACCATGGCCTTCGTGCGACTGCTGAAGGACCTCATGCGGGACAAGGAGATCGGCAAGCGCTTCGTGCCGATCGCCCCCGACGAGTACCGCACCTTCGGCATGGACTCGCTCTTCCCGTCCGCCAAGATCTACAACCCGCTGGGCCAGCAGTACGAGTCCGTCGACCGTGAGCTGCTGCTCGCCTACAAGGAGTCGCCGACCGGGCAGATGCTGCACGACGGCATCTCCGAGGCGGGCTGTACGGCCTCGCTGATCGCGGCCGGTTCGGCGTACGCCACGCACGGCGAGCCGCTGATCCCGATCTACGTCTTCTACTCGATGTTCGGCTTCCAGCGCACGGGTGACCAGTTCTGGCAGATGGCCGACCAGCTCGCGCGCGGCTTCGTGCTGGGTGCGACCGCCGGCCGTACGACCCTGACCGGTGAGGGCCTCCAGCACGCGGACGGCCACTCCCAGCTGCTGGCCTCGACCAACCCGGCGGTCGTCGCGTACGACCCGGCGTTCGGCTTCGAGATCGCCCACATCGTGCAGGACGGTCTGCGCCGGATGTACGGCGAGAACAGTGAGGACGTCTTCTACTACCTCACCGTCTACAACGAGCCGATCCGCCACCCGGCCGAGCCCGAGAACGTCGACCGCGAGGGCATCCTCAAGGGCCTGTACCGCTTCAAGGAGGGCGAGTCCGGCACCCACCGGGCCCAGATCCTCGCCTCCGGCGTCGCGGTGCCGTGGGCCGTGGAGGCCCAGCGGATGCTGGCCGAGGACTGGGACGTCCGTGCCGACGTCTGGTCCGCCACCTCCTGGAACGAGCTGCGGCGCGACGCGGTGGAGACCGAGGAGCACAACCTGCTCCACCCGGAGGAGGAGCAGCGCGTCCCCTTCGTCACCCGCAAGCTCAGCGATGTCGAGGGCCCGAAGGTCGCCGTCTCCGACTGGATGCGCGCCGTCCCGGACCAGATCGCCCGCTGGGTCCCCGGCACGTACCAGTCGCTCGGCGCCGACGGCTTCGGCTTCGCCGACACGCGCGGCGCGGCGCGGCGCTTCTTCCACATCGACGCCGAGTCGATCGTGCTGGGCGTGCTGACGGAGCTGGCGAAGGACGGCAAGATCGACCGCTCGCTCCTGAAGCAGGCCATCGACCGCTACCAGCTCCTGGACGTGACCGCCGCCGACCCGGGCCCCGCGGGCGGCGACGCGTAGCCGACGAAAGCGCCGGGCGGGCTGGAAATCCAGCCCGCCCGGCGCTTTGCCGTACCCGGGTGCGCGGGGCTTCTTCCCCCACCCCGGCCCCTTCCCGCAGCACGGATATGCGGCTCCGCCGCGTGGGGTGCCCCGCCCCGGACCCCGGCGCACGGTCACAACGAGGCGGCCCGGCACACCCCGCAACCCCGCGCCCGCCCGGGCCCCGGCCCACCGGACACACACCGAGCCCCGCTTCGGGCACGGGCCCCGACCCCGCAAAGCCTTGGTCCCGGGCCCACCCGCGGATACACCCGGCCCCACCGGCAAGACACCGAGCCCCGGTCCGGGCACGGCCCCCGACCCCGCAAGTCCCCGGACCCGCCCGGGAACACAACCGAGCCCCGGTCCGGGCACGACCCCGGCCCCGCGAGGTCGGGGGCTGGCCCTTCCACGGCTTACGACCGCCCGGGGGCACGCCCCCGTCCGCTCGGGGTCCAGGGGCCGGCCCCTGGTTCGGGAAGGGGCGGGGTGGGGCACAAACCCCGGCGCCCGCTCACCGCTCCCAGATCTTGAAGGCCCGGACCTGGTAGGCCGTTTCGGGGGTCCAGGAGCCGGTCGGGTAGGTGCGGAATTCGCCCGTCTCGGCGCACTCCGCGCTCTGGTACGCCGTCACGGGGCGTCCCGTGCGGTTGGCCAGGGACGCGGCGGAGGCGCCCCGGGGCAGGGGGACGCAGCTTTCGATGTCGGTGTCGGACAGTTCATGGACCTGGCGCGCCCCCGTGAAGGCCGCCTTGTGCCAGAGGCACAGCTGCCCCGTGGCGCAGCTCCCGAGCCGGGGCGCGGGCGCCGCCGCGTGGGCGGGGGTCAGGGCGCAGGCCAGGGCGAGGGTTGCCGTGGCCAGGATGGTCTTGCGCATGTGGATCACTCCCCGTGATGTGGAAATACGAACGGGAGCCAGCCTGTCGGCCGACTCCCGTCCCCACTACGGGGTCGCTCAAGGTCCACCCGGATAGGGGGCTTGACCCTGAGAGGTCAGATGTGCACGCCCCCGCCACCAGCCTCCGCGTTCTCACCGCGCTTGGTGAGCACCGCGACCAGCGCCGCGACCGCCGAGACGACGGCGGCGACGGTGAAGGCGAGTCCCATTCCCGACACGAACGTGTCATGCGCGACGCTCGTGATCTTCCCGAGGATCTCCGGCGGGGTGCCCTTGGGCGCCGGCGGCATGCCGACCGCGACGGCGTCGGACGCCTTGGCCGCCTGCTCCGGCTTCAGGGGCGGCAGTCCTGCCTTGGCCCACTTGTCCGGCAGGGTGTCGTCCACCCTGCCCGCCATGACCGCGCCGAGGACGGCCGTACCGAGGCTGCCGCCGACCTGCATGGCGGCCTGCTGGAGGCCGCCCGCGACACCGGCGTGCTCGAGCGGCGCGTTGCCGACGATGACCTCGGTGGCGCCGACCATCACGGGGCCGAGGCCGAAGCCGAGGAGGGCGAACCACACGGACATCTCGACCGTGCCGGTGCCGACCTCCAGCCGGGAGAGCCCGAACATGGAGACGGCGGTCAGCGCCATGGCCGTCACCAGCGGGCCCCGCGGCCCGAACTTGGTGATCAGCACGCCGGCGATCGGCGAGGAGACGATCATCGTGGCGGTCAGCGGCAGCAGGTGCAGACCGCTGTTGACCGGGCTCATGCCGTGCACGTTCTGCAGGTAGAAGGTGACGAAGAACAGCCCGCCCATGAAGCCGAAGGCCATGAGCACCATCAGGATCGTCCCGGCGCTCAGCGGCACCGAGCGGAAGATGGACATCGGCAGCAGCGGCTCGGCGGTCCGCTTCTCCCAGAACACGAAGACGACGAAGCAGACGGCCGCGATGCCGAGGAACCCCAGCGTGCTGGAGCTGCCCCAGCCCCAGTCGGTGGCCTTGATGAGCGCCCAGATCAGGCAGAACATGGCGCCGGACAGCAGCACGATGCCGGGGATGTCGAAGGACCTCGGGGCGTTCTCGGCCCGGTGGTCCAGGAGGATGACCAGGCCGAGGACGAGGGCGAGGATGCCCACGGGCAGGTTGATGAAGAAGACGGACTGCCAGTTGACGTGCTCGACGAGCAGACCGCCCACGATGGGTCCGGCGGCAGTGGAGGCGCCGATGACGGCGCCCCAGATACCGATCGCCATGTTGAGTTTCTCGGCGGGGAAGGTGGCGCGCAGCAGGCCGAGCGCCGCGGGCATCAGCAGCGCTCCGCACAGCCCCTGGAGCACCCGGAAGCCGACGACGAGCGCCACGTCGCTGGAGAAGCCGATGGCGGCGGAGGCGGCGGCGAAGCCGACGACGCCGATGAGGAAGGTCTGCCGGTGGCCGAAGCGGTCACCCAGCTTGCCCGCGGTGATCAGCGCGACCGCGAGGGCCAGCAGATAGCCATTGGTGATCCACTGGACGTCGGCGAGCGAGGCGCCGAGGTCCTTCTGGATGGCCGGGTTCGCGATGGCGACGATCGTGCCGTCGAGGGCGACCATCGTCACGCCGATGGCGACGGTGAAGAGCGTCAGCCAGGGATGACCCCGCAGCCCCTTCGGGGGATCCGATATGGAAGGTTCCGGCGCCCTATCGGCGACGGTGGTCTCAGACGTCATGCCCGGAGGCTAATGTCAGCGTCTGACAATTGACAAACTGATGCATCAGCTGGTCTCTGTCGTGTTGGCCACAGGTATGGTGGCCTGCCGAAACGCGACAGAAAGCGAGCACGAGAGGTGACAGCGGACGAGGCGGTGGCGCCGCCACCGACCGGACTGCGCGAACGCAAGAAGCAGCGGACCCGCGGCGCACTGGTGCGCTCGGCGCTGGATCTGTTCACCTGTCAGGGGTACGACCACACGACGGTGGACGAGATCGCGGAGTCGGTAGACGTCTCGCAGCGCACCTTCTTCCGGTACTTCGCCAACAAGGAGCAAGTGGCCTTCGCCACCCAGGACTCGGCGGAGTCGCACTTCTTCGCGGCGCTGTGCGCGCGCCCCGCCCACGAGGCCCCGCTGGCCGCCCTGCGCAACGCGGTCCTCGACGCGTGGAGCACCATCGGGGACGCCATCGAGGAGCTGGTTCCGGCCGAACTCCACATGCGGATGTACCGGGTGATCGAGTCGACGCCCGCGCTGCTCGCCGTCCATCTGCGCCGCACCGCGGAACTGGAGGAGCGGATCGCCTCGGAGATCGCCCGCCGCGAGGGCCTCGACGTCTCCGTGGACCCCCGGCCGCGGCTGCTGACCGCGATGTTCGGTGGCGTGATCCAGATCGCCGGGAAGCTGTGGGGCGAGGGCGACGACGACTCCACGGACGCCCTGCGGGACATCACCGCACATCACCTGGACTACGTGGGTCCGGCCCTCGCCGAGAACTGGCGCGGCGAACAGTAAAACCGAACAGTAAAACCGACAAGAGCCATCAAAGGCATCAAATCCGACATAAGTTTCCGTCAAAACCGCACCCTCAAACGTGATGTACGTCACGGCATTTGGCACCTGTGGGCACGCTTCTCCTAGGGTGTCCCGCGGTGACTTCCTTCTCGGAGCTCGGCTCTCCCTCCCCTGGTTCCACCGCCTGGCGCGCTCTGCTCGCCCTTGCGGTGGTGTTCGTCCTGCTCGCCACCACCGGCTGGACGGCCATACGGAGCCACAGAGGAGGCGCTGACCCGCTCGCCGCGTCGGTCGGCGCCTGGCGCCACGGAACCCTCGACGGTCACGCGCTGCCCGATCCGTACGCCTCGCCGCGCTTCCTCGGCCGCTGGCTGGATTCGCTCACCAAGGGCCAGCGCACCCGTCTCGTCCACCGCTATCCGCTGGTCGTCGGCAACCTCAACGGCGCTCCGGCTGCGCTGCGCTACCGCGCCAACCGGATCGCGCTGACCCAGGCCCGGGACATCGAGCGCCGGAGGATGTACGACAACGAGCTGACCCCCCTCGGGCGCCATGACGCCGGGCGGCGCATGCACCGGTACGAGGACCTGCTGAGCGGGCACCGGCAGATCTACTCGTTCGACCCCGCGGGCGCCGGCCGGGCCGCCGAGGTCTTCGGCGACCTCGCCCACGCCCGCCATGTCTCGGTCGTGGTGCCCGGTGTGGACACCAACATCCTGACCTTCCAGAAGTCCGAGCGGCCGTACACCGCCACCGTCGGCATGGCCCGCGCGCTCTACCACGACGAGCGCGCCGAGGCCCCGGACACCAGGACCGCCGTGATCGCCTGGGCCGACTACACCTCGCCCGCCGGCATCGGCATGGACGCGGCCACCGGCAAGCTCGCCGCCCAGGGCGCACTGCGGCTGCGCGCGCTGGTCAACGCGCTGCCGCCGCCGGCCCGTGTGTCGCTGATGTGCCACAGCTACGGCTCGGTGGTGTGCGGGGTCGCCGCCCGCGATCTGCCGTCCAAGGTCACCGACATCGCGGTGGCCGGCAGCCCCGGCATGCGGGCCGACCGCGCCTCGGAGCTGGGCACCGGCCGCCGGGTGTGGGCGATGCGGGACTCCGGCGACTGGATCCAGGACATCCCGCACCTGGAGGTCGGCGGCCTCGGCCACGGCGCCGACCCGCTCTCCTCCGGCTTCGGGGCCCGCGTCCTGTCCGCCGCCGGTGCCCAGGGGCACGCCGGGTACTTCACCCCCGGCACCACCAGCCTGGACAACTTCGCCCGGGTCGGGGTCGGCCGGGTCAGGACCGTGAGCTGCGGGGACGGTGCCGCGTGCACCACAGGACTGAGCTGACCCGCGGATGAGCGCGCGAACATCGGGAGGTGGGCACCCGGAATCCACGCACCTGCCTCGGGGAAGTCGTTTGACGCGCGTAGCACTCAAGGGGGGACGGGCGGGCCACCGCCGCATACGATGAGCCGCATGGGTGATGTGCTGGCCGGTTTTCAGACCGTCTGGGAGTTCGACACCGACTCCGTGCTCATCCGCTTCGAACGGGGGATCCGCACGCCGAAGCTGCTTCAGGCGCTCGGCGAACGCCACATCCCCTACGAAGCGCTGTCCGCGGTCGATCTCGCTCCCGGTAAACGCGGAACAGTGGTGCTGCGCGCGGTGCCCAGACCCGGCGCCGATCCGCTGATGGACGTCGCCGACGGGCAGCTCAGGGAGGGGTACGACCCGTACCGCCTGGTGCTGCCCGCCGAGCGCGCGTCCCTCGCCGAGTACTACGCCGACGAGATACGCGGTGCGCTCGGCCCCGGCGCCGACACCGCCGCCGAGTCCCATCTGGTGGCGGCGCCCGCGCCGCCACTGTCCTTCAAGGCGTACGACGGCAAGGCGTCCTTCGACGGCAAGGCGGTGTCCTTCCGCTGGTTCTGGACGGGCGCGTCCTCGGCGAAGTGGAAGGCCGGGGACCAGCGGTTCCGGATCGACGAGCTGGCCGGGGTGGAGTGGCGCTCGCCCGAGAACAGGGGCTCGGGCGGCGCGGCCGCGAAGACGTCGGGCACGGCACCGGCGGAGGATCCGGAGGCGCCGGGAGCGGACGCGAAGGGCCCGGCGGGCAAGGGCACGACGGGTGCCAAGGCATCGCCCCCCAGGAGCGGCCGCCACGGCCATCTGCGGCTGGTGCCGCGCGCCACCGAGGACCAGCCCGCGGGCCGTCCCGACCACGACCCGGCGGCCGTGGTGTTCGGGATGGGGTACGGGCTCGTCCACGAGTCCCTGCCGTTCGCCGCCGCCGTGCTGGAGGCCGTACGGGCGTCCGCCCCCGCGCCGTGTGCCGAGGGCTCCCCCGCGCCCGCCCACAACCCGGCCCCGGCGCGCCGCGACCCGGCCGACATCGCCGACCGCATCCGGCACCTGGGCGAGCTGCACACGGCGGGGCTGCTGACGGACGAGGAGTTCAGCACGAAGAAGGCCGAGCTGCTGGCGGAGCTGTAGGCGAAGAGGGTGTTCGGGGGATGGGCCCCCTACCCAGGTATGAGCCATAAATCGACTCCCAGGTATGACGTGCGCCCAGGGGCGCCGCCCCTACGCTGAGGCGACCATGCCCTCACCCTCCCTCACGGGGATCTCCCCCGGCGCCGCGTCCACCGCGCACGAGAGCCTGCCCGCGGCCGCCCGGCGGCAGGCGGGCAGCCTCGCCCGGGCCCTGACGACCCCCAGCTATCCGGCGACCCCGCTGCTCGCGGGGGCCTCCCGACCCTGGCTGCGGAGGGTGCCGTACGCCGTCGCGATGATCCTCACCGCCGTCCTGGTCCCGGTCACGGCCCAACTCCTGACCAACGACTACGGGGTGAGCGGGGGGCTCGCCACCCTGCTGGGGCTGGCCCAGGCCACGCCGCTTCTGCTGGCGGTCACCCGTCCCCTTCAGGCGTGGTGGATCGTCTTCCTCGCCGATGTGATCACCGCGCTGGTGGTGCTGGGCACCTCCGACCTCCACCACCGCGTCTGGCCCTGGCAGCCGCCCGCCATCGTCGGCTACCTCTTCCTCCTCCTCGCCCTCGCGCTGCGCGAACCGCGCCGCACGCTGGTGGCGGTGTGGCTGGTCACCGGGGGCTCCGGGCTCGTCCTCGGCATGGTGTTCCAGACCAAGAGCGACGGCAGCAATGTGCTGCTGTTCGTGCTCAGCGGCGTCGTGCTGCTGGTCGGCGGCGCGCTGCGGGAGCGCGGCGACGTCCAGCGGCGGCTGGCCGAGCAGGAGACCATCAGCGAGGCCGAGCGGGCCCACCGGACGCTGCTGGAGGAGCGCGCCCGTATCGCCCGCGAGCTGCACGACGTCGTCGCCCACCACATGTCGGTGATCACGGTGCAGGCGGACAGCGCCCCGTACCGGATCGGCGGGCTGCCGCCCGAGGCGGAGCAGGAGTTCGGCACCATCGCCGCCACCGCCCGCGAGTCCCTGGCCGAGATGCGGCGGCTGCTGGGCGTGCTGCGCAGCGAGGAGACGCGCGGCGAGCGCACCCCGCAGCCGGGGCTGCGTCAGGTGCCGCAGCTGGTCGAGGCGACGGTGCGGGCCGGGATACCCACCGAGCTGACCATCGGCGACGACGTGGCCGGCCTCGGCGCGCTGCCGCAGGCCGTGGACCTGTCCGCGTACCGGATCGTGCAGGAGGCGCTGGCCAACGTCGTGCGCCACGCCCCGGGCGCCGCCACCCGCGTCTCGGTCTCGGCGGCCGAGGGCGGCTCCGGGCTGACCCTGCTCATCGTCAACGGCCCTCCGGCCGAGGCCCCGGCCAAGCCCCTGGAGACCAGCGGCACCGGCCACGGCCTGGTGGGGATGGTCGAGCGCGTCCGTCTCGTCGACGGCATGCTCGACACCGGCCCGCTGCCGGACGGCGGCTTCCGGGTGGCGGCCCGGCTCCCCCTCGTCGATCCGGAAGAATCGGACTCATGACCATCCGCGTGATCATCGTCGACGACCAGGCCATGGTCCGGGCGGGCTTCGCCGCGCTGCTCGCCGCCCAGAGCGACATCGACGTGGTCGGCGAGGCCCCGGACGGGCGCCAGGGGGTGGACGTCAGCCGCAACACCCACCCGGACGTCGTGCTCATGGATGTCCGCATGCCCGAGATGGACGGCCTGGAGGCCGCCCGCCGGCTCCTCGAACCACCCCGCGGCGTCACCCACCGCCCGAAGGTGCTCATGCTCACCACCTTCGACGTGGACGACTACGTCTACGAGGCCCTGCGTGCCGGCGCCAGCGGCTTCCTCCTCAAGGACGCCCCGCCGGCCGACCTGATCTCGGCCGTCCGCGTCGTCGCCGCGGGCGAAGCGCTCCTCGCCCCCTCCGTCACCCGCCGCCTGATCGCCGAATTCGCCCGCCAGCGCCCGGCCCCCCGCCGCAACAGCTCCCTGCTGCGCCGCAGCGGGCTCACCCCGCGCGAGACGGAGGTCCTGGAGCTGATCGCGCGCGGCCTGTCCAACCAGGAGATAGCGGAGTCGCTGGTCCTCGCCGAACAGACCGTCAAAACCCACATAGGCCGGGTCCTCGCCAAACTCGGCCTCCGCGACCGCGCCCAAGCGGTGATCTTCGCGTACGAGTCGGGCCTGGTGACCCCGGGCAGCGGCTAACGCGGCCGGCGCCCCAGGACGACCCCGCGCCCGGCGTAGAACCGTTCGAGAACCGCCCAGGGCACCCGGTGGTACTCCTGGGAACGCCCCGGGAATCCCGACGGGTTGTGCAGCGCGACGCCCTCGGGCCCGGCCCCCACCGCGAGCACCAGATGCCCGCCCCGGTGCGGGGGCTCCGGGTCGAGCGTACGGATGGAAAAGTGCACCGACAGCATCACCAGCCGCCCGCTCGCCACCTCGGCAGCGATATCGCCGACGCCCAACTCGGGTCGCGCCTCGGCGTACAGGCCCCAGCGCCGGACGACCCAGTCGGCGAACGGCGCGTAGATCAGCCCCTTGACGGTGGTCTCCCCGGTCCGCACGTACGCCCCCGCGTCGAGCGCGTCGCGCAGCAGCGGAATCGACGGCGGCACGGGATGCCCGAAGTGGTCCAGCGCTATCCGCAGACAGGCCATCCCGCAGATGCGCGCCGCCCAGAACCCGTACTCCTCCCGGCTCCCGGCCCCGCTCTTCTGCCACAGCGGATCGTCGGCCGACGCCCGGGCGCCCGTCACGAACTCCGGCACGAGGTCCGCGGATTCCCACTGCGCGTAGTAGGGCACGTGATGCGTCGTCGACGCGGCGTCGGTCATGGCCCACAGTCTGCCGCGGCGAGGCCGGTCAGGGCGTTGTGGCGGGTGGTGCGACATCATGTCCGGTTTCCGGGTGGTGGGCGCGCTCGGCGAGGAGGACGTCGCGGAGCGCCGTCTGCTGCCCGAGGTCGAGGGGGCGCTCGCCGCCCCGGGGGCGGAGAACGGCCCCCGGCCCGGGGACCGCGCCCCCGACGCGCCCTGTCGCGGCGCCGACGGCCGGTGCGTGCGGCTGTTCGACATCCAACGCGGCGGCCACTGGACCCTCTTCGGCTTCGGCGTATGCCCCCGGCCGCCCCACCCCGCCGTCCGCGCCGTGGAGATCGGCGACGACATCACCGACGCCGGCGGCCACGCCCGCCGCGCGTACGCCGCCACCGACGGCGAGCTGGTTCTCGTCCGCCCCGACGGGCACATCGGCGTCCGTACCCACGACCCAGCGGACATCGCCGCCTACCTGCACGCCCTCCTGCCCTCCTCATCCGGGTGATGAGCGAGGATGTGCCGCACGGCGAGCGTCATCCGGAGGGAGCGGATCATGGGAATGTCCGGGTTCTGGGCGGTGGGTGCGCTCGCCGACGAGGACGTCGCGGAGCTGGCGCCGCGAGCGGTCCCGGCGATCGAGGCCACGGCGGCCCGCGCCCTCGCGGTGGGCGCCTGGAAGCGCTGGGAGCGGGATGTCGCCCACGGGGACGGGGCGGTGCCGGTGTGGCGGCCCGACGGGTACAACACCGAGGAGGCGCTGCATCTTTACGGCTTGGTCAACGACTCCGCCTTCGACGCCATGGACTCGACCTGGGAGCTGCACGTGATGGAGTGGTGGGACCGTTTCGACGACAGCGTCGATCCGTACATCACGTCCGTCCGCAAGGGCAACCCGGTGGCGGCCCTCTTCCACGGCCTCGGCCCCGTCCGTGCGGCGGCGCTGCCCGGGTGGGCGGGCGACGCGGTGTTCACGTCCGCCGAGGTACGCCGTCTGCTGCCCGCGGTCGAGGGGGTGCTGGCCCTCACGGGGGCCGAGCGCGACCGGGTAGTAGCCCGGATCGACGACTGGCTGTGCGACGAGGAGCCGGAAGAACTCCTCGACGGGCCGCTGCGGGTGTGGCGGGATACGGCGAAGGCCGGGGCGGGGCTGCTGGCGTCGCGCATCTGGTTCTGAGCGGCAGCGCCCCGCGCACCCCCTACCCCGGTATGACATCCGATGTGGCACCGGGGGTTGACGCCCCGCCGCATACCGGCTCCCTACCTTTCCCTCCGCCACCCAACGGAAGAGGGAAACCGCGGCCATGTCCCAGACGCTACGCACCAGGCACTACGCCCGACGCCTGATCACGGCCGCGCTCACCATCACCGTCATGGCGGGAACGGCCGGGTGGACCGTGGCGCACGAGGAGCAGGCCGTCACGGGGCCGCCGCCGGGGACCGACAGCTGGCTGGCCGATCACTCGCTGGGTGGGCGGGAACTGCCGGACCCGGAAAGGGTGTCGCCCGCCCGCATCGCCCGGTTCTTCGACGGGCTCGGCCACGCCCAGCGGCAGGCGCTGGTCATCCGGCACCCCGAGGTCGTCGGCAACCTCGACGGCGCGCCGCTTCGCTTGCGTTACGCGGCCAACGCGCGGGCCATCCGGGCGGCGCGGAACGCGGAGCGGAAGGCGGATCCGGACAGCGCGCTGGCCGAACGGTACGACGCGCTGCTCGCGCCCGGGCGGCAGATCCTGGCGTTCGATCCGCGCGGGCGCGGGCAGGTCGCCGAGGTGTACGGGGACCTGGCGACGGCGCGGCGTACGGCGGTCGTCGTGCCGGGGTCGGACATCGACCTGGCCGACTTCGACCGTACGCACGACCGGTACGGCGCCCCCGCCGGGATGGCGAAGTCGCTGCGGGCGCAGCTGGCGCGGGACGCGCCGGGGACCCGTACCGCCGTGGTGGCGTGGGTGGGGTACACCACCCCGCTCGGGCTCGGGCCGGACGCGGCGACCGACCGGCTGGCGAAGGCGGGGGCGCCGCGGCTGGACCGCTTCCTGGCCGGGCTGGCGGTGACCACGGCGGGGACCGCCGACGCGCCGCCCACCGTGTTCTGCCACAGCTACGGCTCGGTCGTGTGCGGGGTGGCCGCGGCCGCGATGGACCGTACCCGGGTGTCCGATCTGGTGGCGTTCGGCAGCCCCGGCATGGGCGTGGACGACGCCGATGAGCTGGGCACGGAGGCGCGGGTGTGGGCGGCGCGGGACGGCTCCGACTGGATACGGCGGGTCACCGGCTACGACTTCATGGGGCTGGGCCACGGCGAGGACCCCACGGCCTCCGCCTTCGGCGCCCGCGTCGTATCCGCCGACCAGGCCGACGGCCACACCGGCTATTTCGCCCCGGGCACGGATTCGTTGCGCAACTTCGCGCGGATCGTCCTCGGCGACTTCGGGGCGGTGCGGTGCGGCCACGCGGCGCAGGAGGAGGACTGCCGTCACGACCTCGTCGACCTCGTATGACGGCTTATTGAGCCCTGCGCGCTTCGGCGTAGATGCCGATCTTGTAGTCGAGGACGTCGAGCGTGCTCTCCAGCTCGGCGATCCGTTCCAGGACGTTCGCCCGGTGCTCGGTCAGCAGCTCCTCGCGTGCGGCGAAGGTCTGCTCGCCCTCCCGTACCAGCTCGGCGTAGCGGACCATGTCCGCCACCGGCATTCCGGTCAGCCGCAGCTTGCCGACGAGGTCGAGCCAGTCGAGGTCGCGGTTGGTGAAGCGGCGCTGGCCGGTGTGGGTGCGGTCCACGTGCGGCATCAGCCCGATCCGCTCGTACCAGCGCAGGGTGTGCGCCGTCAGCCCGGTGTGCGCGGCGACCTCGCTGATCGTGTACCGGTCCTGGCCGGTCGGCCGGGGATGCGGTCGGCGGCCCACGCACGCGCGCGGCCTCGCCAACGCCGGAGCTCGCTCCAGGTCCTGTTCCATCACGGTCATGCCGTTCCACCCTTTCGCCGTCGCCGATGCGCGAAGCCCACGACCCTCTCAACGCTATGGGCTTCGAGTGCACTCCAAGCAAGCGCGGATTTGGCGGAATCTTGGCCGACGACGAGGGCGATAGGCTCGGGCCCCATGGAGAGCCTGCGGATGATCGAGAACTGGCCGGTCCCGACGGCGGCGGCCGCCGTCGTACGCGCGGACGGCACCGTGGCCGGATCGCATGGCCCGGTCGGCCACAGATTCCCGCTGGCATCGGTGACCAAGCCGCTCACCGCGTACGCGGCGCTCGTCGCGGTCGAGGAGGGCGCGGTCGAGCTGGACGAGCCGGCCGGGCCCGAGGGTGCCACGGTGCGCCATCTGCTCGCCCACACCTCCGGGCTCGCCTTCGACGAGCACCGGACGGTCGCCGCGCCCGGCAACCGGCGGCTGTACTCCAACGCCGGGTTCGAGGTGCTCGGCGATCACATCGCCAAGGCGGCGGACATCCCCTTCGGGGAGTATCTGCGCCAGGCCGTCCTGGAGCCCCTGGGCATGACGGCGACCGAGCTGACCGGCTCGCCCGCCAAGGACGCCGTCTCGACCGTCGAGGACCTCGTGCGCTTCGCCGCCGAGCTCCAGGCGCCGCGGCTGCTGGCGGCCGAGACGGTCGCGGAGGCGACGGCCGTGGTGCATCCGGGGCTGACCGGGGTGCTGCCGGGCTACGGGCACCAGAAGCCGAACGACTGGGGGCTCGGCTTCGAGATACGCGACGGGAAGTCGCCGCACTGGACGGGCGCGTCGTCCTCGCCCCGCACCTTCGGCCATTTCGGCCAGTCCGGGACGTTCCTGTGGGTGGACCCGGAGGCGCGGGCGGCGTGCGTCGCGCTGACGGACCGGGCGTTCGGGCCCTGGGCGATCGAGGTCTGGCCCGCGCTGACCGACGCGATCCTGGCGGAACTGCGGTAGCACCCCCTACGAGATGCCTTCCTGGCCGCTCAGGCCAGGAAGCGCCGCGGCGTCACCGTCGGCGGCGCCGGAGGGCTCGTCGCATGGGCGTCGGCGAACGCCCTCGCGAACCTCTCGAACGAACTCCTGATGTGATCGGCCATGGCCTCCTCGGCCGCCCCCGGCTCGCACCCGCTGATCGCCGCGCTGATCCGCCGGTGCTCGACGACGGTGTTGGCCGTGTCGATCTCCTCGGGGTACAGGCGGAAGGTGTGCAGATGGCAGTGGGTCTGCTCGTACGCCTGCTCCACCACTGAGTTGCCCGACGCCGTGATGACCGCCGCGTGGAACGCGGCGTCGTGCGCCACCAGCTCCTGACGGACGTCCCTGACGTCCGGATCGGGAGCCTGCTTCTCCCGCCCGGCCAGCAGCCCCTCGAAGGCGTCCAGCTGGCGGCCGAGCGTGCCCCCGGGGTTGGTCAGCCGGTCCACCGCCGCGGCCCGCGCCGCCCACGGCTCGACCAGCAGGCGGAACTCGAACAGCGCGCGCAGGCCGGGCAGGTCGAGCAGCGGCGTCGTGCTGTAGCCCCGCCCCGGCTGGTACGTGATCAGGTTGTCGCCCTCGAGGCGCTGCAGCGCCTCGCGCACCGGTGTCTGCGAGACGCCCAGATCCCGCGCCAGGGCCACGATGTTGATCTTGGTGTCGGGCGGGATCTCCCCTCCGATGATCAAGGACCGCAGCCGGGCGTACACCTCGGTCGTCGACGGCTTGGCCGTTGTCTTCACCGGCATGCACACCTCGTCAGTCAGCAGGGCGGGGTCGGGGCGGGGGGATCGCCTGCTTCGTGATCGTAGCCCTGAGGGCCGGCTCGATCCTGCCGGAATCCTTGACTCCGCATAGCATCGCCCCCAACTCTATAGAGATCAGTCGAACCCTATACACATCAGCGTCGATGCGCTGGCCTCATTCAGGGGAGCATCATGACCGCGATCACCTCCGTGGACGTCCTCGACGTCCGCTTCCCCACCTCGGTGACGGCCGACGGCTCCGACGCGATGAACAAGGACGGCGACTACTCGGCGGCGTACGTCGTCCTGCACACCGACGACCCGGAGCTCAAGGGATACGGGTTCACGTTCACCATCGGCCGCGGCAACGACCTGTGCGCGGCCGCCGCCGAGCAGCGCGCCCGCCCGCTGCTGGGGCGCGACGTCGCGGACATCACCTCCGACCTCGGCGGCATCTACCGCGAGCTGCAGTCCGACGCGCAACTGCGCTGGCTCGGCCCCGAGAAGGGCGTCGTCCACCTTGCGCTCGCCGCGGTCATGAACGCGGTCTGGGACCTCGCCGCCCGCCGGGCCGGGCTCCCCCTGTGGAAGCTGCTGGCGACGATGACGCCCGCCGAACTCGTCGACGCCGCCGACATGCGCTACCTGTCCGACGTGCTGCCCCGCGAGGAGGCCATCGCCCTCCTCACCCGCAACGCCGACACCCGCGAGGAGCGCATCGCGCAGCTGGAGAAGAAGGGATACCCCTCCTACACCACCTCCGCCGGATGGCTCGGCTACTCCGACGACAAACTGCGCAGGCTGTGCCAGGAGGCCGTCGACGCGGGATACCGCCACGTCAAGCTGAAGGTCGGCGGGAACCTGGAAGACGACATGCGGCGGTGTGCCATCGCCCGCGAGGTCATCGGCGACGACGCCCACCTGATGATCGACGCCAACCAGGTCTGGGACGTGCCCGAAGCCATCGAGTGGGTCCGGGCGCTCGCCGAGTTCAAGCCGCTGTGGATCGAGGAGCCCACCAGCCCCGACGACATCCTCGGACACGCCCGGGTGCGCCGGGCGGTGGCCCCGATCGGGGTGGCCACCGGGGAACACGGCATGAACCGGGTGCTGTTCAAACAGCTCTTCCAGGCCGAGGCGCTCGACTACTGCCAGCTGGACGCCTGCCGCCTGGGCAGCGTCAACGAGGTGCTGGCCGTGCTGTTCATGGCGGCGAAGTTCGGCGTTCCGGTGTGCCCGCACGCGGGTGGCGTGGGGCTGTGCGAACTCGTCCAGCACCTCTCGGTGTTCGACTACGTGGCCGTGTCGGCGAGCCTCGACGGCCGCGTCACGGAGTTCGTCGACCACCTCCACGAACACTTCGCCGACCCCTGCGTCGTCCGCGACGGCGCGTACGTCCTGCCCGACCGGCCCGGCTACAGCGCCCGGATGCACGACGCCTCGCTGGCCGCGTACGCCTTCCCCGACGGCTCGTACTGGGCCGGACGCTGAAGCACCCGGCGCCACGGCGCGATGGACGCCCGGGTCACGCTCCCGGCCGTGATCGGCCGCGAAACGTCCGGGCGGATCGCCGCCGTCGGCGAGGGCATGACGGGCTGGGCGGTGGGCGATCCGGTCACAGCCGGGTGGTCATCGTCGCGATCCACCCCAGCCGCGGCCGGTGGACCTGAAGGCGTGACGATGCCGGCCGACGGGGTCGTACCGGCCGCCCGGCTCATCACCGGCGCGGTGCCCCTGACCCGCGTGGCGGACGCGTTCGAGCAGCTGTCCGCGGGCAGGGCCATGAAGGTCCTCGTCGACTGCCAGGAGGTGGCCTCATGACCCCGAACCCCTTCGATCTGACCGGCAAGCTCGCCGTGGTGACCGGCGCCAGGCGCGGCATCGGCAAGGCGATGGCGGAGGCCCTCGCCGCGGCGGGCGCGGACGTCATCGGGGTGAGCGTCGCCACGCTCGAACCCGAGGGCAGCGCGGTGGAGGCGGCCGTCCGTTCCCACGGGCGGACGTTCACCGCGCGCCGGGTCGATTTCGCCGACCGTGCGGCGGTGCGCGCCCTCGGCGCGGAACTCGCCGCCCTGGAGCGGCCCGTGGACATCCTGGTGAACAACGCGGGGACGATCCGGCGGACAGCGGCCGCCGCGCACCCAGGGCGGCATCACCGTCCCCGGCTACGCGGCGGCCAAGTCCGGCGTCGCCGGGCTCCCCAAGGCGCTGGCCAACGAATGGGCGGCGCACGGGATCGGCGTCAACGCCATCGCCCCGGGCTACATCGCCACCGACAACACCCAGGCGCTCCGCGACGACAGCGAACGGTCGCGCGCGATCCTGGACCGGATCCCGGCCGGGCGGTGGGGGCGGCCCGAGGACCTCGCCGGGGCGGCGGTGTTCCTCGCCAGTGCCGCGTCGGACTATGTGTCGGGCACCGTGCTGCCGGTCGACGGCGGCTGGCTGGGCCGCTGACCACACGCGGAGCAGGTGTACGGGGCCACGGCGTTACGGGTCGCGGCTAGCCGTACACCGGCTCCGCGCGCATCTCCCACACCAGCAGTTCCGCCGCCCCCACCGCACGCGCCTCCAGGTCCTTCGCGCACCGGATGCGCGCCGCGTCGCCCGCCGCGAGGGTGTCGTCCGCGACGCGCACCTCACCGCGCACCACGTGCGCGTACGCCCAGGGCGCGTCCGGCAGCGCGGTGCGCTCGCCGTCGCCGAGGCGCCGTACGTGGAGCACCGCTTCGGCGCGGGCCAGGGCGTACGGGGTGCCGTCGGCGATGCCGCGCACCACGTCGTACTCCGGCTCGGCGCCGACCGTGCCCGACGCCAGCCACATCTGGACGAAGGTGAGCGGCGCCGCGGACTCGTTGCGCTCGGAATGGCGTACGCCGCTGCCCGCACTGAGCCGCTGGACGTCGCCGGGGCGGACCACGGTCCGGTGGCCGGTGGAGTCCTCGTGCGTGAGTTCGCCCTCGACGACCCAGGTCACGATCTCCAGATCGCGGTGCGGGTGCTCGGCGAAGCCCGCGCCGGGGGCGAGACGCTCCTCGTTGCAGGCGACGAGGGGCCCGAACCGCACGTTGTCCGGGTCGTAGTGTCCAGAGAAGGAAAAGGCGTGGCGCGTCTCGACGCCCGCTCCGTCCCCGCCCGGATACCGTGCACCGGACCGCTGTACCCACATCATCCGGTCCACGGTAGTGCGCCGCGGACCGGCCCGCTCCCGCCCCCTTACCTACCCCCGCGTAGCCTCCCGCCCCCAGCGTTCACCCTCCGATAAGGCAGTCTTGTCCTCGTGCCTGAACCAGCCGCGAACACCCCGCATCCGCACAGCGCCACCCTGCGACGTCTGGAGAAGTCGTCCGGGAAGCTCGCCGCCGCCGCCATCGCGCGCATGGACGAGCAGCTGCCGTGGTACCGGGCGATGCCACCGGAGAACCGCTCGTGGATCGGGCTGGTGGCGCAGGCGGGCATCGCGGCCTTCACGGAGTGGTTCCGGCACCCGGAGGCACCGCAGGCGATCAGCACCGATGTGTTCGGTACGGCGCCGCGCGAGCTGACCCGGGCGATCACACTGCGGCAGACGGTGGAGATGGTCCGTACGACCATCGAGGTCATGGAGTCGGCCATCGACGAGGTGGTGGCTCCCGGCGACGAGGCGGTGCTGCGCGAGGCGCTGCTGGTGTACGCGCGGGAGATCGCCTTCGCCACCGCCCAGGTGTACGCGCAGGCGGCCGAGGCGCGGGGCGCCTGGGACGCCCGGCTGGAGTCGCTGGTGGTGAACGCGGTGCTGTCCGGGGAGGCGGACGAGGGCGCGCTGTCCCGGGCGGCGGCGCTCGGCTGGAACTCGCCCGAGCACGTGTGCGTGGTGCTGGGCACGGCGCCCGACGGGGACAGCGAGCTGACCGTGGAGGCGATCCGGCGGGCCTCCCGCCAGGCCAAGCTCCAGGTGCTCACCGGGGTGCTCGGCAACCGGCTGGTGGTGGTGGCGGGCGGTTCGGACAATCCGCTCCAGGCGGCGAAGGCGCTGATCGGGCCGTTCGCCGCGGGCCCGGTGGTGGCCGGTCCTGTGGTGTCGGACCTGCTGGCGGCCACCCGCTCGGCGGCGTGCGCCGCGGCCGGCCTGAAGGCGTGTACGGCCTGGCCGGACGCCCCCCGCCCGGTACTGGCGGACGATCTTCTTCCGGAACGCGCGATGGCCGGGGACCCGGCCGCCCGCGCCCAGCTGGTGGAGGAGATCTACAGACCGCTGGAAGAAGCGGGCTCGGCGCTGCTGGAGACCCTGAGCGTGTATCTGGAGCAGGCGAGCAGTCTTGAGGGCGCCGCCCGGATGCTTTTTGTGCATCCCAACACCGTGCGCTACCGGCTACGACGTGTGACCGACGTCACCGGGTGGTCACCATCTGACGTCCGGTCGGCCTTCACACTACGGATAGCCCTGATCCTCGGACGTCTTGCCGACGGGGACATATTTCCGTAGCTGTTTGTTGGACTCCAACAATTCCCTTGACCGTTCTTCGTCCTTGTCCCCACGGGCGGGCGGGACCACCCACAAGAGAGAGTGTGAGAGTGCTCGTACTCGTCGCTCCCGGCCAGGGAGCCCAAAAGCCCGGCTTCCTGACCCCCTGGCTCGATCTCCCCGGCGTCACCGAACGCCTGCGGTGGTGGTCGGCCGTCTCCGGCCTGGATCTGATCCACTACGGGACCGAGGCCGACGAGGAGGCGATCCGCGACACCGCGGTGGCCCAGCCGCTGCTGGTGGCCGCCGGACTCCTCTCCGCCCAGGCGCTGTTCGCCGACGGCCCGCACCGCGTCCAGGACGTGGTCGGCGCCGCCGCGGGCCACAGCGTGGGCGAGATCACCGCGGCCGCGACCGCCGGTGTGCTCAGCCACGAGGCGGCCATGGTGCTCGTACGTCAGCGGGGTCTGGCGATGGCCGAGGCCGCGGGCCGCGCCGAGACCGGCATGGCCGCCATACTGGGTGGTGAGCAGGAGACCGTCGTCGCGCACCTCGACAAGCACGGGCTGACCCCGGCCAATGTGAACGGGGCCGGGCAGATCGTCGCCGCGGGCACCGCCGAGCAGCTGGCGGCGCTGGCCGAGGACAAGCCGGAGGGTGTGCGCCGCGTCGTTCCCCTGAAGGTGGCCGGCGCGTTCCACACCGACCACATGGCCCCGGCGGTGGCCACGCTGGAGAATTTGGTCGCGGGCGTGCCGATCGCCGACCCGGGCACCGCGTACGTCTCCAACCGGGACGGCGGGGTCGTGGCGTCCGGCGCCGAGGTGATCCAGCGCATGGTCACCCAGGTGTCCAACCCGGTCCGCTGGGACCTGTGCATGGAGACCTTCCAGAAGCTGGGCGTCACCGCGATGATCGAGGTGGCTCCGGGCGGGACCCTCACCGGTATCGCCAAGCGGGCCCTGCCGGGTGTGGCGACCCTGGCGCTCAAGACTCCGGACGACCTCGACGCGGCACGCGCGCTGATCGCCGAGCACGCCGTACCCGCCGCCGACACCCCGGCCGTATAGCCGAATAGGAGCTCCGAGAGCATGACCGCGAAGATCAGGCCCAGCAAGGGCGCCCCGTACGCGCGCATTCTCGGCGTCGGCGGCTACCGCCCCACCCGGGTGGTGCCGAACGAGGAGATCCTCAAGCACATCGACTCCTCGGACGAGTGGATCCGTTCCCGCTCCGGCATCGCCACCCGCCACTGGGCCGGTCCGGACGAGACGGTCGCCCAGATGTCCGTCGAGGCGGGCGGGAAGGCCATCGCCGACGCCGGGCTGACGCCCGAGCAGATCGGCGCCGTGATCATCTCGACCGTCTCGCACATGAAGCAGACCCCGGCGGTCGCCACCGAGATCGCCCACCTGCTGGGCACCGGCAAGCCCGCCGCGTTCGACATCTCCGCGGGCTGCGCGGGCTTCGGCTACGGGCTGACCCTCGCCAAGGGCATGGTCACCGATGGCACCGCGGAGTACGTGCTGGTCATCGGCGTCGAGCGGCTCTCGGACCTGACCGACCTGGAGGACCGGGCGACGGCCTTCCTGTTCGGCGACGGCGCGGGCGCCGTGGTCGTCGGCCCGTCCAAGGAGCCCGCGATCGGCCCGACCGTCTGGGGCTCGGAGGGCGACAAGTCCGACACCATCACCCAGACGCTGCCCTGGGACGTCTACCGCGACCACTCCACCGACGAGGTGCGCTACCCGGCACTGCGCCAGGAGGGCCAGGCGGTCTTCCGCTGGGCGGTGTACGAGATGGCGAAGGTCGCCCAGCAGGCCCTGGACGAGGCGGGGGTCAGCGCGGACGACCTCGACGCGTTCATCCCCCACCAGGCCAACATGCGGATCATCGACTCGATGATCAAAACTCTCAAGCTGCCGGAGCACGTCACGGTCGCCCGTGACGTGGAGACCACCGGCAACACCTCCGCCGCCTCCATTCCGCTCGCCATGGAGCGGCTGTTGGCGACGGGGCAGGCAAAGAGCGGTGACACCGCGCTCGTCATCGGCTTCGGGGCGGGTCTCGTCTACGCAGCGACGGTCGTTACCCTCCCATAGGCTCTCTAGCCCAGAACCACGCAGCCCCGGACGAGTCGGGCGCTGCGCACCCACCGCAACACACCGAAGAAGGAGCGCCGCAATGGCCGCCACGCAGGAGCAGATCCTCGAAGGTCTCGCCGAGATCGTCAACGAGATCGCCGGTATCCCGGCCGAGGACGTCGCGCTGGACAAGTCCTTCACCGACGACCTGGACGTCGACTCGCTGTCCATGGTCGAGGTCGTCGTCGCCGCCGAAGAGCGCTTCGACGTGAAGATCCCGGACGACGACGTCAAGAACCTGAAGACCGTCGGCGACGCCGTCGACTACATCCTGAAGCACCAGGGCTGAGCCGAGAGTCTGTCGCCACCCGTGCGGTGGCAGAGGTCCAGCACCTCCTACGTAGGAGTGAAGAATTCCTGTGAACTCGACCAATCACACCGTGGTCGTCACCGGTGTTGGTGCCACGACGCCGCTGGGTGGCGACGCCTCATCGACCTGGGAAGCACTGCTCGCCGGCCGCTCCGGCATCAGCCTCCTGGAGCAGGACTGGGCAGCCGACCTGCCGGTCCGGATCGCCGCGAGCATCGCGGTGGACCCCGGCACCGTCCTGCCCCGCCCGCAGGCGCGCAAGCTCGACCGGTCGGCGCAGTTCGCGCTGATCGCGGCCCGTGAGGCATGGGCCGACGCGGGCTTCACCGGCAAGGCCGGCGAGGACCCGTCGGTCGATCCGGACCGGCTGGGCGCGGTCGTCGCCTCCGGTATCGGCGGCGTGACGACCCTGCTCGACCAGTACGACGTGCTGCGGGAGAAGGGCGTCCGCAAGGTCTCCCCGCACACCGTGCCGATGCTGATGCCCAACGGCCCGGCGGCCAACGTCGGCCTGGAGGTCGGCGCGCGCGCCGGTGTCCACACCCCGGTCAGCGCGTGCGCGTCCGGCGCGGAGGCCATCGGCTACGCCATCGAGATGATCCGCACCGGCCGCGCCGATGTGGTCGTCGCGGGCGGCACCGAGGCGTCCATCCACCCGCTGCCCATCGTCGCCTTCGGCAACATGATGGCGATGTCGAAGAACAACGACGACCCGCAGGGTGCCTCGCGCCCCTTCGACGTCAAGCGCAACGGCTTCGTGATGGGCGAGGGCTCGGGCGTCGTCGTCCTGGAGTCGGCGGAGCACGCCGCCGCGCGCGGCGCCCGGGTGTACGCGGAGGCCGTCGGCCAGGGCATCTCGGCCGACTCCCACCACATCACCCAGCCGGAGCCGTCCGGCAACGGCATCGCGCACGCGCTCCAGAACCTGCTGGAGAGCACCGACCTGAAGCCCGTCGAGATCGCGCACATCAACGCGCACGCGACCTCGACACCGCAGGGCGACGTGGCGGAGCTGAAGGCGCTGCGCAAGGTCTTCGGCGACGACGTGGACCACATGGCGGTCTCCGCCACCAAGTCGATGACCGGCCATCTGCTGGGCGGCACCGGCGGTGTGGAGACGGTGGCCAGCGTGCTCGCGCTGTACCACCGGCTCGCCCCGCCGACGATCAACATCGACGAGCTGGACCCGGAGGTGGACGCGGACATCGTGCGCGGCGAGCCGCGGGCGCTGCCGGGCGAGGGTCCGATCGTGGCGCTGAACGACTCGTTCGGCTTCGGCGGCCACAACGTGGTGCTGGCGTTCCGCACCGTCTGAGGCGGCTCGAACGAGTGAAGGGCGTGCCTCCGGCTCCGGCCGGGGGCACGCCCTTCGCGTATCAGCCCTTGGCTATGCGCCCTCGGGGCCGTCCTCGAAACTGGCGAAGTACGAGGCGATCATGTCCTCGTCGCCGTGGCCCTGGCCGACGGCGCGCCGGAACCGCTCCGCGCCCGCGGCCGCCAGATCCAGCCGTACGCCGGACCGCTGCCCCGCCTCGACGATCAGCCGGGCGTCCTTCTCGGCGGTCCTGGCCGCGAAGCTGGGCGCGAGATCGCCGCTGAGCAACTGACCCGCCTTGGCGTGCAGATAGCCGTTGTCCAGCGGCCCGCCGGCGATGGCGTCGAAGAAGCCCTGCGGCTCCACGCCGAGCCCCTTGGCGAGGGCGAGCGCCTCGGCGGTGCCGTTGGTGATGGCGAGGACCCAGCTGTTGATGACGAGCTTGAGCCGGGTGGCCGCGCCCTCCTCCCCGGTGTCGCCGACCCAGACCGTACGGCTGCCGATCGCGTCGAAGACCGGCGCCGCGGCGGCGCGGGCGGAGGGTGGACCGGCGGCGAGGACCACGAGCTGTCCGCTCTCGGCGGGCGCCTTGGTGCCGAGGACGGGTGAGTCGAGGAGGATCAGGTCCTGTTCGCGGGCGAACGCGGCGAGGGAGTCGAGCCCGTCGAGGCCCGCGGTGGTGGCCTGGGCCCACACCGTGCCGGGGCGCAGCGCCGGGGCGGCCTGGCGCATCGTCTCCAGGGCGGCCGGGCCGTCGTGCAGGATCGTCAGGACGGCATCGGCGCCGTCCACGGCCTGTGCCGGGGTGTCGGTGACGCGCACGCCGTCGGGCTCGAGTGGTTCGGCCTTGGCGCGGGTGCGGTTCCACGCGCGGACGTCGAGTCCGGCGCGGGCGAGGTTGCGGGCCATACCGGAGCCCATGATGCCGGTGCCGAGGACCGCGACGGAGGTTGCTGCCGGGAGTTGTTCGGTCATCCGGCCACGCTAGGGGGTGTCCTGGCGGTCAGACGACCTGGTGCAGCCAGCGGACGGGGGCGCCCTCACCCGCGTAGCGGAACGGCTCCAGCTCGTCGTCCCACGGCTTGCCGAGCAACTTGGCGATCTCCGCCTGGAGATCGCCCTCGCCCCGGGCGGAGCGGGCCAGCGCGGCGCGCAGCCGGTCCTCGGGGATCAGGATGTCGCCGTGCATGCCGGTGACGGCGTGGAAGATGCCCAGTTCGGGGGTGGAGCTGTAGCGCTCGCCCTCGGCGGTGGCGCAGGGCTCGGCGGTCACCTCGAAGCGGAGCAGATGCCAGCCGCGCAGCGCGGAGGCCATCTTGGAGGCCGTGCCGACCTCGCCCTGCCAGGAGAACTCGGCGCGCCAGGTGCCGTTGGCGGCGGGCTGTTTGATCCAGTCGAGGGTGACGCGCACACCGAGTACGCCCGCGATGGCCCATTCGACGTGCGGGCACAGCGCGCGCGGAGCGGAGTGCACATACAGAACTCCACGTGTCGTCACCGGGGCCTCCTGTGCGGTTCGAGGTACGCCTTCCCCAGCGGCCTCGTGCCCGTACCGGTCACGCCCGGGACAGCACACGACATTCTGCCCTAATGATCACCCTCGCACCAGTCCCGAGGTTACCTGCGGTGAAATTTTTCGGGCAGAATTCTCTAGAAAAGGGACAGGATGTGACGCAACGTAATGTGACGGTATCGCAATGCTCTGCCTGGCGCCGGGCCGATGCTCAACTGCCACAAGAAAAACGTACCGCGCGGACCGGCCAGAGGAGTGACGTACCGTCGGTCCTGGATAGATATCACCCAACAGTCGGAGGGGGAACAGCCATGCGGGCCAGCGCACCACGCCGGAAGCAGTGGACCACCGTGCGTACCGGTGCCGTCCTGCTCACGACGGCCGCCGTCCTGAGCACGGCGGGCTGCTTCGGCAGCTCCGAGGACCCCTCCCGGAACGGGCCGAGCCGGAGCGGCAGGAGCCATGCCGCCGAGGGCCCCGCGTGGAACACCCGCCCCAGCTCCATCGCCTCGGTCGGCGACTCCATCACCCGGGGCTTCGACGCCTGCTCGGTGCTCTCCGACTGCCCCAAGGTCTCCTGGTCCACCGGCACGGATGTGAACAGCCTCGCGCAGCGGCTGCGCTCGGGCGCGCGCAGCTGGAACTACGCCAGGACCGGCGCGGTCATGGCCGACCTGCCCGCCCAGATGACGGCGGCCGCGACGCGCAAGCCGCAGCTGGTGACCATCATGATCGGCGCCAATGACGCGTGCCGGGACTCGGTCGCCGACATGACCTCCACCGACGAGTTCCGCTCCACCTTCGCCTCGGCCCTCACCCGGCTGCGCCGCGCCGTGCCGAAGACGCAGGTGTACGTCGCGAGCGTCCCGGACCTGAAGCGGCTGTGGTCGCAGGGGCGGAAGAACGTGCTGGGGCGGCAGATCTGGAAGCTGGGCATCTGCCCGTCGATGCTCAAGGACTCCGACGCGATGGACGCGGCCTCCACGGAGCGGCGGCAGCGGGTGGACGAGCAGGTGGACGACTACAACCAGGTGCTGAAGGACGTATGCGGGAAGGACCCGCTGTGCCGCTACGACGGCGCGGTGCACAACTACCGCTTCACGGCGCAGGAGTTGAGCAAGTGGGACTGGTTCCACCCCAGCAAGGCGGGTCAGCAGCGGCTGGCCGCGATGGCCTACCGCCGCATCACCAGCCCCTGAGCCGGTCCTAGCCCACCACCACGCCCGCCGTGAGGCGGAGGTCCGCCACGCTGCGGCCCGCCTCCGCCGTGTACGGGCCCGGGATCAGACGCCAGGCTTCCGCCTCTTCGTCCCAGATCTCCGCCGCGCGGCGCCGCACCGGGATCGCCACCTCCACCGCCTCCCCCGGACCGGCCTCCGCTGCCGCGAAGCCCGCCAGGCACCGGGCGGGGCGCTCCTCGGCGGCGCCGGGCGGCGGGGCCAGATAGAGCTGGACCACTTCCCGGCCCGGCCGGGAGCCCACGTTCCGCACGCGGACCGTGATCGTGCCCAGGTCGCCCGCGAAGGTGCCGGTGAGGGGGCCCGCGGGAGTGAAGTCCACCGCCTCGTACGCCCAGTCGGTGTATCCGAGCCCGTGCCCGAACCAGTACGCCGGAGCGGCCCCCTCCTGCCGCTCCCACGCCCGGTAGCCGATGAAGACGCCCTCGTCGTAGGAGAGTTGCCCCTCGACGGGGGCGACCTGGCTCACCGGCGCGTCCGCCAGCCGGGCCGGCCAGGTCGTCGGGAGGCGGCCGCCGGGCTCCTCGGAGCCGAGGAGGACGTCCGCGAGGGCGGCGCCCGCCTCCTGGCCCGGGAACCAGGTGAGGAGGACAGCGGCGACGTCCTCGCGCCACGGCATCTCCACGGGTGAGCCCGCGTTGACGACCACCACGGTCGGGGTGCCGGTGGCGGCGACGCGGCGCACCAGCTCGTCCTGGCGGCCCGGCAGCCGCAGGTCCGTACGGTCGAAGCCCTCGCTCTCGACGCTCTCCGTGGTCGCGACCACGACCACGGCGGTGTCGGCGGCGGCCGCCGCGGCGACGGCCTCCTCGATCAGCTCCCGCGGATCGCGCTCCGGGGCGCGGTGCACCAGGCTGAAGGCGACGGCCGGCCAGTTCGACTCCTCCGGCTTGGCGACCGTGCTGGTGAGGCTGACCTCGACCGGCTCGCCCGCCGTCAGTTCGGCCCGCCCGCGCGGCACGGGCGCGCCGAAGAACGCCTCGAACGGGTCGTCGGCGTCCGCCATGGCCTGATGCCCGTCGAACAGCACCTCACCGCCGACCACCAGCCGGAAGCCGCCAAGCCCCCGGGTGCCGAAGGAGTGCGCCCCGCTCTCGCGCGGGGTGAAGGTGCCGGTGACCTCGACAGTGTGCAGCTCCTCGTAGGCGACCCCCTCGGGGAAGTCGCCGAGCCACTGCACCTGCCCGCTGGGCAGCCGGGACTCGCCCAGCACCCGCCCGTCCTCGGCGCGGACGACGGCGCGCAGCGCGAAGCCCTGCCCGGCGGGCGCGAGTTCGTCGGTGGGGTCGGCCCCCACCGCGTAGTCCAGCCGGACGCCGGCGGGCAGGGCGGCGCGCAGCCCGTCCAGCGGGGAGACCACATGGTCGGGGAAGACCAGCGCCGAGCCGCCGCCGAGCACCCGGGCGTCCCGCGCGGCGGCGCCGATGAGCGCCAGGGACCGTATGCCGGAGGGCCCGCCGGGGCTGAGCGGCAACACCTCCGTCTCGTTCCGCAGCAGCACGAAGGACCGCCGGGCGATCTCGCGGGCGAGCGCGTCGCCGTCGATCGCCCCGGGCCGGTCGGCGGGGGCGACGGCGGGCTCCACGCCGTCCAGCGCGCCGACCCGGGCGGCCAGGGTCAGCACCCGCCGCACCGCGTCGTCGACGTCCGACTCGGCCACCAGCCCTTCGCGCACGGCGGCCGCCAGCGCCTCCCCGTAGACGGTCCCCGGGCCGGGCATGGCGACGTCGAGCCCGCCCGTCAGCCCCCCGACGGTGTCGCGGGCGGCCATCCAGTCGGAGACGATGAAGCCGTCGAACCCCCACTCGCCGCGCAGCACGCCGCGCTGCAAGGCGCGGTGCTCGGTCATCGTGGCGCCGTTGACCCCGTTGTAGGCGGCCATGACACCCCACGGGCGGGCGTCCCTGACGATGGCTTCGAAGGGCGCGAGATACAGCTCGCGCAGCGCCCGCGCGCCCACCCGGTTGTCGACGGTGAAGCGCTCGGTCTCCGCGTCGTTGGCCACGAAGTGCTTGACGGTGGTGCCCACCCCGCCGTCCTGGACGCCGCGCACATAGCCGGTGCCGATCGCGCCGGTGAGATACGGATCCTCGCTGTACGCCTCGAAGTGCCGGCCGCCCAGCGGCGAACGGTGCAGATTCACGGTCGGGGCGAGCAGCACATGCACGCCCTTGCGCCGCGCCTCCTGGGCCAGGAGCCGCCCCGCGCGGCGGGCCAGGACCGGGTCCCAGGTGGCGGCGAGGGCGGTGGGGCTGGGCAGGGCGATGGAGGGGTCGTCGGCGGTCCAGCGCACGCCCCGGACGCCGATCGGGCCGTCCGACATCACCAGGGAGCGCAGGCCGATGGCGGGGACGGCGGGCAGGGACCACATGTCCTGCCCGGCGAGCAGCCGGGCCTTGGTCTCCAGATCGAGCACGCCGAGCGCCTTCTCGACGGCACCGCTCACGCCCGCACTGATCGCGCCCGCACTGATCGAATCTGCCACGGTCGGCCTCCTCAGGTCGCCCATATCGTGGACCCGTCGCCTTGTAATCCGGTAGGTATCGTTATTGTTTTGTTATCAAACCTGCTTTACGGTACTCCCATGGAGAAGCTGGACGACGATGCGCCGACCCGGCGCGGCCAGGAGCGGCGCGCGGAGATCGTCCGCTCCGCGCTCGAAGTCATCGCCGAGCGCGGCTACCGGGGCGCCACGCTGAGCGCGGTGGCCGAGCGCGCCGGGCTCACCCAGCAGGGGCTGCTGCACTACTTCCCCACCAAGGAAGCCCTGCTCATCGCCGTGCTGGCCGAGCGCGACCAGTGGGACACCGGCGCCGCGCGGCGCGACGGCGGCGGCGCCTGGCCGCTGGAGCTGCTCGCCTCCCTGGTGGAGTACAACGCGATGCGCCCCGGCATCGTGCAGACCTTCTCCGCGCTGCTGGGCGAGAGCGTTACCGAGGACCATCCCGCGCGCGAGTGGTTCGCCCGCCGCTACGAGCGGGTGCGCGCCGACATGGCGGACACCCTGCGCGGCGAGTTCGGCGACCGGCTGCCCGGTGGGCTCACCCCCGAGGCCGCCGCGCCGCTGCTGGTCGCCGTGCTGGACGGCCTGCAGTTCCAGTGGCTCCACGATCCGGACGCGGTGGACATGCCCGCCCTCTTCCGCGCCTTCGTCTCCCTGCTGAACCGGGGAGACGAAGGCGCGGCCGAATAGCCCTTCACTCGGCGGGAGTCGGGCAGGTGTACCGCTCCCCCGGCCCCCACTTCCTGCGGATGTCGGTCGCGGTGACCGCTCCGCACAGCAGCGCGGGCCGCGGCGCGCCCTCGGGCGCGCCGTGCAGGACGGCCACCAGCTTGTCGGCGGTCAGCCGCCCGCCCCCGGCCACCCCGTGGGCGTCGATCCGGCCGGTCGCCCCGTTGAAACCGCCGCTGCCCAGGCCCTGGTAGAGCACGGCCTGCACCAGCGCCCGGTCGAGGCGCCCGTCCCGCTTCCCGCTGCCCACCCACGCCTCGTCGATGGCCTGGGACAGGTAGCACAGGGCGTCCCAGGCCAGCGGCGAGTGTCCGTCGAGGCGCATCGCCCGGGCCAGCACCCCGCGTTCGCGGCCGTACTGCGCGTCGTACGCCCGCAGATACGCCTGGGCGCTCTTGGCCCGGACGCGCGACGGCTCGCCGTGCGAGACGTAGTACAGATTCAGCCCCTGGAAGATCGCCCACGGGTTCTGGCCCAGCAGCAGCGCGTTGGTGACGTCGTCGCCGCCGAGCACGCTGACGGTCGGGCAGCCATCGGCCATCCGGCCGTACTCGGACAGGAAGGTGACGAACTGGCTGCCGCGGGCCGTCCAGACGACACCCGTCGGCTCGCCTCCGCCCGCCACCCGGCACACCCGCTCCGCGAAGTCCTCCATCGTGTCGTACGACCGCCCGGCCATTCCGGTGGCGCCGCCGCCCGTCCCCAGCAGCAGCGTCTCGACGGGACCCTGCCGGTATGCGGTACGGAACGAACGGGCCAGACCGGAGCTGTACGGATCCTTCGGATCGGCGACCAGCAGCACCCGGCGCGCCTTCACCGGGGCGCGCCCGGGCCGGGTCACCATCGCCGCCTCCCGGACGAAGGCCGCCATGACCCGGGCGGCACGGGAGTCGACGGGCGCGAGCTGGTAGTAGTGCGTGCCCTGGGAGAGCAGGGAGTCGGCCGTGCCGGAGGTGCCGATCATGGGGATGCCCGCCGCGTCCAGCCTGCGGATCGCGGAGTACGTGGACCCGCGGCTCTGACCGAGGCCGACGGCGCCGACGATCGACGGGTCGCGCCGGGCCAGCTGGACGATGGAGTCGGCGACGGCCGGGGCGTCCTCGAAGAGATGGCCCGCGTTGGCCACCAGCACCCGCACCGGAACCCGGTCGTCCGACGTCAGTGCCAGGGCGTTGACATGGGCCTGGGCGAGCCCGATCCCGCGCAGCTCGGGCAGGGTGCCGCCGCGCACCGGGTCGTCGGCGCCCGCGCCGCCGCTGAACGGGCCGATGTAGACCACGGTGCGGTAGCGCGGCGATGTCTCCTCGCGGCGGCGCATCGCGGCATCCACCTCGCCGTTCTGCCGGTCGATCTGCTCCAGCACCTCGCGGAGCTGCCGCTCGTGGGTGCCCTGGGCGAACTGCTTGCCCGTCGTCACCCCGACGCACTGGCCGTTCTTGCCCAGGAAGGTCTGGCCCGAACAGCTGTCGTCACCCCCGCCCCACAGGGGCCGGTAGATGCCGCCGGCCACCAGCCCCAGCGTGAGCAGCGCGACCACCGCCACCCCCGCGATCTCGGTGCGCGGGCCCCAGCGGCGGGAGGGCGCGAGCAGGGTGGGACGGCGGCCGAGCCAGTACGATGCCCGCTCGTCGTCCTCCGGCCCCTCGCTCACCGGCACCACGATCCCGGTGGGCTGGCCCGCGCGCATGCCCTGCCGCTCGACCAGCTCCAGCTCGGCGCCCGCGTGGGCCAGGTCGGCCGCCTCGATGTCCGGGATGCGGGACGCGAGCGAGCGCGCCCCGGCCGCGATCGCGATCACCGACGTACAGCGCAGGTCCTCCACGGCGGAGCGCAGTTCGCGCAGGAAGCGCTGCACCCGCGAGTCCAGCGCCCCGGCCTCCTCGAAGAGCAGCACGAACCGGGTGGTGCGGCGCATCCGCCACGGGTTGAAGCGGCGGCGGCGCACCGCCCCGTCCAGGTCCGCGAGGAGCGCGTGCGTCAGCACCCGGTCCAGGCGCTCCGGGTCGCTGCCCTCGCCGCCGGGGACGTGGTCGAGCGCGGAGCGGAAGAAGTCGGTGGGCGGGGTGCCGCGCTGGAGCCGCGACCACTCCGCGTACCAGCGGCGGTGCCGGCCGCGGCCGAGCATCCGGCGGCTGGCCCGGACCCCGAACAGCCAGCGTGGCAGGGTCTGGCACAGCGGCCCGGCCACGAAGTTCCACAGCAGCTCCACGACCGAGCCGCCGCTGGCGTGGTCGCGTCCGCCGATCCGCCACAGCGTGTTGGCCGTGCGCGACCAGCGGCGGTGTTCGTCGTAGCAGTGGTTGCGCAGATCGCGGTGGCGGTACTCGATGGGCCCGTCGATGGCCGGGGCCGTGACCACCGAGTGCAGCAGCCGGTAGCCCGGCAGCCGTAACTGCCCGGTGTCCACCGGCATCGACTCCGCCAGCTGGAGCGCGATCTGCTCGAACAGCTCCAGCGGCGGCGGATCGGCGCCGGGCGGGAGCGCCGGGACATACGCGTGCGGCGCCAGCACCTCGCTGCGGCCGCGCAGCCGCGACCGCAGCCCTCCCACGATCCTCCGGCCGGCCCGCCCGGCGCCCTCCTCCGTCAACAGCACCACCGGCACCCTGCTGCGGCTGCGCCGCTGCTGGATGACCAGCTTGTCGAACGCCTCCACGAAGCGCTCGACACCCGGATACGCCGGGATGCGGTCCTGCGGATCCCCCGTCGCCATCGTCCCCGTCCCCCTTCTCCCTGCCCACCCCGTGACAAAGGCGGTGGAAACAAGGGATATCCCCCGCGGGGGAGGGGCTCATGCGCGGCGACGGGGGCGGGTCTCACATGTCGCGCGCCTCCAATGTGATCGCGCGCTCCCCCACGGCCGCGGTCCGCGGAAGCGGAAGGAGCTCCTGCTGCACCTCGAACCGCAGCAGGCTGCTCTCCACGTACGCGGGGCCCGGCACGAACCGCGCACCCGTGACTTCCTGCACCGACCAGGTGTGCGTCAGCCCGTCGCAGAGCGCCGAGCCGCCCCCGATCCCCTGCCGCACCTGACCCTGGCTGAGCGTGATGAGGATGTCGGCGCGCGGGATGGTGGCGCCGTCCCGCAGGCAGCGGTACGTGCCCGACAGGGCGACGGTCCCGGGCCCGCCCACGTAGCCGATGCGGTTCACGGTGACGTTGTTGCCCCACGGCAGCGGCAGGCTTCGCGGCATCCCCGGCACCCCGGCGAACTCCCCGGCCTCGGCGGGTGCCGGGGCGGCGGGTCCGGGGGCGGGTGCCGGGGCCGCCTGGGCGGCGGGGACGACGGGGGCGGCGATGAGCAGGCCGGTGACGACACCGAGGAAGCGACGACGGTTGCGCATGGGGTACGGACCTCCGTGAGCGGGGCGGATTCCCTGTGAGGGGCGAAGTCCCTGTAGAGCTATCGGGCGCGCGACGCGGTCCGCGGGAACGTCACCCCCGTGCGGCGTGTCCGATACCGCTGGGCGGGTGCTCCCCCGCCATCGGGTTGACCACCGCTCCGGTCAGGCGCCGGGTCAGGCGGGAGCAGTGCGCGCCCAGCAGGAGCAGGAAGGACGTGGGCAGGAAGACCGCGTCCGAGATGATCATCATGGCGGACAGGAAGGGGATGCCGAGGACGACGGCGATCGCCAGGTGCTCCAGCATCATCGCCGCCAGCAGGGCGTTCTTGAGCCGCCGGTAGCCGAGCAGGAAGGGGAAGGCCACCTGCGCGACGACCGTCCCGTAGCTCAGCAGGTAGACCGCGAGCATGCTGTGGGTGAGCAACCCGGCGAGGGCGGGCCACGGCATGAAGTAGTCGAGGTGCAGGGCGTAGTACATCCCGCTGCCTTCCTGCCACAGGGCGCCCTGGACCTTGTACCAGCCCGCCGTCCCGTAGATCAGGCAGACCTGGACCGCGATCACCAGCATCGCGGAGTTGTGGAGCATCGCCGTCGCCGCGTCGAGCAGTTCGCGCGCCTGGCGTCCCCAGGGCCACCGGTGCGCCGCGTACCAGACGCCGTGGGCCGCCCAGAACGCCCAGAGGACCGCCGCCCACGCGGTGCGCGGGAAGCCGTCGGACACCCACAGGAGCAGCACCCCGAGCCCCTGCCACAGCGCGACCCCGGCCCGGTCGTACGCGGGCTTCCGCTGCCGCCGGGCCCGGGCGCGGCGGTGCGCGTCGAGCGACCAGACCGCCCCACAGCGGGTGAACGCCAGGTACACGGCCATCACCCGCATCGCGTTGTCCCCTGCGTCACCCAGATAGGTGTTGCGGCTCTCGAGCGAGAGCACGGCCACCAGGAACACCACGGACGTGCCCCGGGTGCGCCAGCCCAGCATCAGCAGGACGGCGGCCACGATCGCGCCGTGGTAGACGAGTTCGAACCACCAGTGGCCCCCGGACCACAGCAGCACGCTGAAGCGGTGGTCCTCCGCGATGACGCGGGCCGCCATGTCCGGCGCCCACGGACTGCGGTCGCCGTACAGCAGCCGCCGGTGGGGCCATTCCCGGAGCAGGAAGGCGGCGGCGATGGCGCCGAGCCCGATGCGGAACAGGGCGGCCTGGTACGGGGCGTGGGTGCGGGCGGCGAAGGTGATCAGCCGGGCCAGTCGGGTCACGTCACAGTCCCCTGCGGTCGTCGTCCGTCACCGGCCACCAGGGCAGGGTGCGGTGGGAGGTGTTCCGTACGGGCGGGCGGGCGCTCCAGTGCGGAGGCGGCACGGGAACGGCCCGGCCGCGCATCTGCAGTGCGATGATCCGTTCGCCGTGCGTGCCGTGCGTGCCGTGCGCGAGGCGGCTCAGGGCGATCCGCTTGAGGTACTCGGCGGAGAGCCCGCCCCGCGCGTCGGTCGGCACCTCGCGCCGGTTGTGGGTGTCCCGGTAGAAGTCCCAGGCGCGGCGCAGCAGGTTCTGGTCCGCGTGGCTCGGCAGCAGGCTGTGCCGTACGCCCGCGATGTCCTGCGCCGTGAGGCTCGTCCACTGTCCCGTACGGCGCACGCCGGAACCCTCCGCGGTCCGCACCCGGGCCTCGACGCGGATGTTCGCGTGGAGCGGCTGGGGCGCGAACAGCTGCCAGTCCTGGTCGAATTCGGGATGGACGTGCCCCTTGATGGCGTGGTTGTACGTCCGCTGCACCGGACTTGGCGGCGCGATGCTCAGGAACACCAGGGCCAGATGCCAGAGCGCGGCGCCGAGCAGCACGGCGGCGGTCACCGTCAGCAGGGCGAGGGAGGGGGCGGACCAGGTCTGTCCGGGCTCGCCCGGCCCCGCCGGCACGGGCGCCCGGGGCGCACACACCCGGGCGGTCGTCCGCGGCCCGGCGCCTGCGCCCCCGGGCCGCCCGGCAGGGGCCTTGGTGGGCTGTTCCATCATGCTCCGCTCACCGCGACCGGATACCGATGCCGTTATCCACGGAAGTTGCGGCAGTTCACCCCGATGCCGCGAGGCGCGTGGGGGGCACTCGCCGGGACGCTGAACGCGGCGATGGACATGCCGCTGGCACCGCTGCTGCTGCCGCCCCCGCTACTGCTCGCCCCGCTGTCGACACCACTACTGCCCCCGCTGGTACCCCCTGTGACCTGGCCCCCGATCCGGGTGTCGCAGTCGTTGTCCTGCATCGGTCCGCCCAGGATGAAGGGGCTGAACGGGACGCTGGGAATCGGGCCCTGCTGCGCCCGTGTGGAGTGGGTGCCACCGTCCTGATGGACGCCACCGAAGGCGACAGCCGCGGCAACACACGTACCCAGAACGACCGTTCGCAGTACTCTCTTCATCTGACCGCCTCTCTCGACGAAACCTTCGCGTCAGCGGCGCAGCCTGCCGGGCGGCGGAACCGGGATGCGGCACCGACACGGCAGCGTCCGCCGAATGGCCCGGGGTGGGGGAGCATCGGCTGCTGTTCGATAACCATTCGACGCAGGACCATTGACACCCCTCACGCCCGCTGATTAACGTCACGCCAAGATTTCGAACGTGTGACGAAATATCGAACATCGCGAAGGGTCATAGCCTTGCGCATCACCGGAATCAGCACGCATGTCGTCGGCACCCCCTGGCGCAATCTCACGTATGTGCAGGTCCACACCGATGAGGGCATCACCGGCGTCGGCGAGACCCGCATGCTCGGCCACACCGATGCGCTCCTCGGCTATCTCCACGAGGCGGAGAAGAACCACATCGCCGGGTCGGACCCGTTCGCGGTGGAGGACCTGGTGCGCCGGATGAAGTACGGCGATTACGGCCGGGCCGGCGAGATCGTGATGTCCGGGATCGCCTGTGTCGAGATGGCCTGCTGGGACATCAAGGGCAAGGCGCTCGGCGTGCCGGTCTGGCAGCTGCTCGGCGGCAAGGTGACCGACAAGGTCAAGGCGTACGCCAACGGCTGGTACACGGTCGAGCGCACCCCCGAGGCGTTCCACAAGGCGGCCACCACGGTGGTCGAGCGCGGGTACCGGGCGCTGAAGCTGGACCCGTTCGGCACCGGCCACTTCGAGCTGGACCACGCCGAGACGCTGCACTCGATCTCGCTGGTCGAGGCGGTGCGGGACGCGATCGGGCCGGACGCGGAGCTGCTGGTGGAGATGCACGGGCGGTTCAGCCCGTCGACCGCGGTGCGGATCGCGGGCGAGCTGGAGCGGTTCCGGCCGTCGTGGCTGGAGGAGCCGGTGCCGCCGGAGAACCTGAAGGCGCTGGCGAAGGTCACGGAGAAGACGAACCTGCCGATCGCGACGGGTGAGCGCATCCACGACCGGATCGAGTTCCGCGAGCTGTTCGAGTCGCAGGCCGCCGACATCATCCAGCCGGACGTCGGCCACATCGGCGGCATCCTGGAGACCCGCAAGCTGGCCGCGACCGCCGAGACCCACTACGTGCTGATCGCGCCGCACAACGTCGGCGGCTCGGTGCTCACCGCCGCGTCGCTCCAGGTCGCGGGCTGCACCCCGAACTTCAAGATCCTCGAGCACTTCAACGACTTCGCCGACGCGGAGATCAAGAAGGTGGTCAAGGGCGCGCCGCAGGTCGTGGACGGCTACTTCGAGCTGTCGCACGAGCCCGGCCTCGGCGTCGAGCTGGACACCGACGCGGCCGCCGAATTCCCGCAGCAGCAGGCCCGGTTCGACCTGTGGGCCGAGGGCTGGGAGAAGCGGAATCCCTCCGGGGGACGTGGCGAATGAGCGCCGTGGAACGTCCCGCCATCGCCACGGCCGGGCCTGCCCCGGTCCGGCCTGTCGGCATGGTTCCACCGGCGGGCCGGGCAGCGACGACACGAACGGAGCAGACATGAGCCGCACGGAAGACGCGCTCGTCCTCGAAGGACCCGGCAGCCACCGGCTGGAGAGCCGTACCGTGACCGAGCCGGGCCCGGGCGAAGCAAGGGTGCGGGTCCACGCTTCCGGGATCTGCGGCAGCGACCGCGAGGTGTACGAGGGGAACCGGCCCGAGGGGTACGTCCGGTATCCGGTCACCCCCGGCCATGAGTGGTCCGGGACGGTCGAGGCGGTCGGCGCGGGCGTCCCCGAAGCGCTCGTCGGCCGCAAGGTCGTCGGCGAGGGGTTCCGCAACTGCCAGGTGTGCGACCGCTGTCACGCCGGCGAGACCACGCTGTGCACGGCGGGGTACGAGGAGACCGGCTTCACCCAGCCGGGCGCGATGGCCACCACCCTGACGCTGCCCGCCCGGCTGCTGCATCCGCTGTCCGACGACGCCGATCTGACCGCGGCCGCCCTGCTGGAGCCCGCCGCGTGCATCGCCGCCGCCGCGCTCAAGGCGAACGCGCAGCCGGGGCAGCGGGTCGCGGTGGTGGGCACCGGGACGCTCGGCATGATCGCGGTGCAGTTCCTGGCCGCCGTCTCCCCCGCCGAGCTGCTGGTGGTCGGGACGCGGCCGGACCGGGAGCAGCTGTCGCTGTCCTTCGGGGCCATGGCGTTCCGCACGAACGACCGGCTGGAGGATGTCGAGGGCGGCTTCGACATCGTCATCGAGACCGCCGGGTCCGCCCCCGCCGCCCGTACCGCCGCGTCCCTGCTGCGGCGCGGCGGACGGCTGGTGCTGACCGGGATCCCGGCGGCGGGGACGGCGGACGGGCTCGACCCGACCGACCTGGTCGTACGGCAGATCGAGGTGCAGACCGTGTTCGGGGCCGCGCCGGACGCGTGGGCGCACGCGGTGCGGGTCTTCGACGCGGGGCTGCTGACGCTGCTGCCGCTGGTGACGCACGAACTGCCGCTCATCGACTTCGCCACCGCCATCGAGCTGGTGGGGAGCGGTGATCCGAAGGTGGGCAAGGTGCTGCTGCGACCCGCCTGACCCCTTCCGTATCTCCCCGGGGGAAGCCCCCCGCCCCCCCGAAAACCTGAACGGTCCTCAAAGACGAGGGCTACACCTAGTCCTTACGGCGATACAAGGAGCACCGTGACGACCGCCGCCTCTGACCTTCCCCCCGGCCCCCGACGTCCCGCCGACGCCGCCCTCGCCCAGCTCGGCCACGCCGCGCCCGCGCCCGACCCCGCCGACGCCTCCGCGCACTCCTTCCCCGACGGCGGCACCTGGCGCACCGAGGTCCCCTCCGTCGAGGGCCCGGAGGCGCTGGCCACCGTGTTCAAGGAGGCCGGGCGGCTCGACGTACCGATCCACCGGATCAGCCAGGGCAGCGGCGTGTGGATGCTCACCGACGCCGAGATCACCGAGATGGTGGAGTCCTGCGCCGAGCGCAACGCCGAGCTGTGCCTGTTCACCGGGCCGCGCGGCACCTGGGACATCGGCGGCGCCACCCGTTCCGACTCCGGCGGCGGTGGCCTGCGGGCCCGCGGCCACGACGCGGTCGCCGGATGCGTGGAGGACGCCCTGCGCGCCGCCTCGCTCGGCGTGAAGTGTCTGCTGGTCGCCGACGAGGGCGTGCTGTGGCTGCTGCACCAGCTCCGCGAGCGCGGGGAGTTGCCCGCGGACACCACCTTCAAGCTGTCCGCGCTGGTCGGCCCGGTCAACCCGGCCTCGTTCGCGGTGTACGAGCGACTGGGCGCCGACTCGATCAACATCCCCTCCGATCTGACGCTGGAACACCTCACCGAGATCCGCCGGGTCTCCCGCGCCCCGATGGACTTCTACATCGAGGCACCGGACGACCTCGGGGGTTACGTTCGGCTCTACGACGCGGCCGAGCTGATCCGCCGCGGCGCCCCCATCTATCTGAAATTCGGGCTCAGCAAGTCTCCGGGGATCTACCCCTACGGCGCGCAACTGCGGGACGTGGCGCTGAACAGCGCGCGCGAACGGGTGCGCCGCGGCCGGCTCGTGCTCGATCTGCTCGCCCGGCTGGGCGCGGACGGCGGACTGTCGCCGCTGGGCTCCCGGCTGCCGGGGCCGCTGCGGCGCTTCCCCGTCACCGAAGCATCCGATGCCGCCAGCGGCGCGGCCCCACAGAAGTCCTGAGCAATGACGCCCCAGGGAAGGACCCCATCACCATGCGTACGGTAAGAGGCGCACGGGTCGCGGCGATAGGCGCCGGCCTCCTCGCGCTCTCGCTGACCGCCACGGCCTGTGGCCAGGAAGCGGTCGGCGGCAGTCGGTACAAGAGCAAGGAAAAGGGAGGGACGATCGGCATCGCGATGCCGACCAAGTCCTCCGAGCGGTGGATCGCGGACGGCCGGAACATGGCCAAGCAGTTCCGGGCCGCGGGCTACAAGACGGACCTCCAGTACGGCGAGGACGACGTCCGCCAGCAGGTGTCCCAGATCGAGAACATGATCACCAAGGGCCACCGGCTGCTGGTGATCGCGCCGATCAACGGCGGGGCACTCTCCGACGTGCTGAAGCAGGCCCATGAGGCCAACATCCCGGTGATCTCCTACGACCGGCTGCTCCTGGGCACGAAGAACGTCGACTACTACGCGACGTTCGACAACGAGAAGGTCGGCAGGCTCCAGGGCCAGTACATCGCCGACAAGCTGGGGCTGTCCAAGGGCCGCAAGGGCCCGTTCTCCATCGAGCTGTTCGCCGGGTCCTCGGACGACAACAACACCAAGTACTTCTTCAACGGCGCGATGAAGGTCCTCAAGCCGTACATGGACAAGGGCGAGCTGGTCGTCCGCTCCAAGCAGACCAGCCTCAACCAGCTCTACACCGAGAAGTGGAGCGGGAGCGCCGCCCAGGACCGCATGGAGGACCTGCTCAACAAGGCGTACAGCAGCCGCGATGTCGACGCCGTGCTCTCGCCGTACGACGGCATGTCGATCGGCATCCTGTCGGCGCTCAAGGGCGTCGGCTACGGCACGAAGTCCAAGCCCTTCCCGGTGGTGACCGGGCAGGACGCCGAGCTGGCCTCCGTGAAGTCCATCCTCCGGGGCGCGCAGATGCAGACGGTCTACAAGGACACCCGCAAGCTGGCGAAGGCCACCGTGCAGATGGCCAAGGCGGAGCTGACGGGCGGCAAGCCCCCGGTCAACGACACCAAGTCGTACGACAACGGCGAGAAGGTCGTGCCGACGTACCTGCTCAACCCGGTCAGCGTCGACAAGTCCAACACCCAGGTGCTGGTCGACCAGGGTTACTACACCGCGTCGCAGCTGAAGTAGGGCGGGGTACCGGATATGAGCACCATTCTCGAACTGCGCTCCATCACCAAGACCTTCCCGGGTGTCAAGGCGCTCTCCGACGTCAACCTGAGCGTGCGCCAGGGCGAGATCCACGCCCTGTGCGGGGAGAACGGCGCGGGCAAGTCCACCCTGATGAAGGTGGTCAGCGGCGTCCATCCGCACGGCTCCTACGACGGCGAGATCCTCTTCGACGGCGAGACCTGCTCCTTCAAGGACATCCGCGCGAGCGAGCAGCGCGGCATCGTGATCATCCACCAGGAACTGGCGCTGATCCCGTACCTGTCCATCGCCGAGAACATCTTCCTCGGCAATGAGCACGCCACCCGCGGCCTGATCAGCTGGAACGAAACCCTCAAGCACGCCAACGCGCTGCTGAAGCGGGTGGGCCTGACGGATTCGCCGCAGACCCGGGTCACCGACATCGGCGTGGGCAAGCAACAGCTCGTGGAGATCGCCAAGGCGCTCTCCAAGGAGGTGAAGCTGCTCATCCTGGACGAGCCGACCGCGGCGCTCAACGACGAGGACAGCGGCAAACTCCTCGATCTGCTGCTGGAGTTCAAGGCCCAGGGCATCTCCTCGATCATCATCTCGCACAAGCTGAATGAGATCCGCAAGGTGGCCGACTCCGTCACCATCCTGCGCGACGGCCAGTCCATCGAGACGCTGACGGTGCGGGAGACCCCGGAGTCCAAGCCGGAGGTGTCCGAGGACCGCATCATCCGCGGCATGGTCGGCCGCGACCTCGACCACCGCTTCCCCGAACGCACCCCGTACGAGGGGGAGGACGCCGACCGGGTGGCCATGGCCATCGAGGACTGGACCGTGCACCACCCCATCGACCAGCAGCGCAAGGTCGTGGACGGGGTGTCGCTGAACGTCCGGCGCGGCGAGATCGTGGGCATCGCCGGGCTGATGGGCGCGGGCCGCACGGAGCTGGCGATGAGCGTCTTCGGGCGGACATACGGGCGCCACGCGAGCGGCCGGGTCCTCCGCGACGGCCAGGAGGTCCGTACCCGTACCGTGCCCGAGGCCATCGACCACGGCATCGCGTACGTCACCGAGGACCGCAAGACGTTCGGGCTCAACCTCGAGGACACCATCAGCCGCAACGTCTCCCTCTCCTCGCTCCCGAAGGTGGCGCGCCGCGGCGTGGTCAACGAGCACGAGGAGTCGCGGGTCGCCGAGCGGTTCCGCAAGACCATGAACATCAAGGCACCGACGGTCTTCGAGCGGGTCGGCCGGCTCAGCGGCGGCAACCAGCAGAAGGTCGTCCTCAGCAAGTGGATCTTCGCCGGTCCCGAGGTGCTCATCCTCGACGAGCCCACCCGCGGCATCGACGTCGGGGCGAAGTACGAGATCTACACGGTCATCAACGACCTCGCGGCGCAGGGCAAGGCCGTCGTCTTCATCTCCTCCGAGCTGGGCGAGTTGCTGGGGATGTGCGACCGGATCTACACGATGGCGGCCGGGCGGCTGACCGGGGAGGTTCCCCGGGCCGAGGCGACCCAGGAAGTTCTGATGCGCCACATGACCAGGGACAGGGACAGAGGAGACGAAGGATGAGCACGGCCACCCAGAAGACCGAGAGCCCGGCCCCACCGCCGGCCGAGGGCTCCAAGAGCCTCGGGACGCTGCTGCTGCAGGGCATGCGGACCAATATGCGGCAGTACGGAATGCTGGTCGCGCTCGCCCTGATCATCGTCATCTTCCAGATCTGGTCGGACAACATCCTGCTGCGCCCGCTGAACGTCACCAACCTGGTGCAGCAGAACGGCTACATCCTGATCCTCGCGATCGGCATGATGGTCGTGATCATCGCGGGGCACATCGACCTGTCGGTCGGTTCGCTCGTCGCCTTCATCGGCGCGGCAGCGGGCGTGATGATGATCAAACACGATGTGCCCTGGGGCCTCGCCGTGGTCCTGTGCCTGCTGCTCGGCGCGGTGGCCGGGGCGTGGCAGGGCTTCTGGATCGCGTACATCGGCATCCCGTCCTTCATCGTCACCCTGGCCGGCATGCTGGCCTTCCGAGGCGGCACCCAGATCCTGCTCGACGGGCAGTCCCTGTCGCCGTTCCCCGACGGCTTCGAGAAGATGAGCACCGGCTTCATCCCGGAGATGGGCCCGTACACGCAGTACCACAACCCCACGATGGTCATCGGCCTCGTCGTGTGCGCTGCCGCCGTCTGGCAGGAGTGGCGCGGCCGGCAGCAGCGCGCGGCCTATGAGCTGGAGGTCATGCCGCTCGGGCTGTTCTTCGTCAAGTGCGCCGCGATCGTGGCCGCCGTGATGGCCTTCACCATGACGCTGTCGAGCTGGCACGGGGCGCCGTACGGGCTGCTGATCCTGGCCGTGCTCTTCGTGATCTTCAGCTTCGTCATGCGCAACACCGTCGTCGGACGGCATGTGTACGCCCTCGGCGGCAACCAGTCGGCGGCCAAGCTGTCGGGTGTCCGGGACAAGCGCGTCACCTTCATGGTGTTCGTCAACATGGGCGTGCTGTCCGCCCTCGCGGGCCTGGTCTTCGCCGCCCGGCTGGGCTCCGCCACCCCGAGCGCGGGCCTCAACTTCGAACTCGAGGCCATCGCCGCCGCGTTCATCGGCGGCGCGTCGGCCAGCGGCGGTGTCGGCACGGTGCTGGGCGCCATCATCGGTGGTCTGGTGCTCGGTGTGCTCAACAACGGCATGTCGCTGGTGGGCATCGGCACCGACTACCAGCAGGTGATCAAGGGACTCGTGCTGCTGGCGGCGGTCGGCTTCGACGTCTGGAACAAGCGCCGGGTCGGTTCGTAGTACGTCATCCAACTACTTCTTGTGGAGCCGCACATGACGCACCAAACGAGCACGGGCATGAGCACGAGCAGACGCACGGTGATCACTGCCGCCGCGGCCACCGCCGCGGTGGCGGCCACCGGCACCGGCACCGCCTTCGCGAAGGACCGATCCGACGGTGAGGGACACGCGGTGAAGGAACACTTCGGCACGCTGGCCGACGGCACGAAGGTCGACCGTTGGACCATCGAGAACGGCCGCACCAAGCTGAGCGTGCTGTCGTACGGCGGCGTCGTCCAGACCCTGGAGATCCCCGACCGCCACGGCCGCCGGGCAAACGTCTCGCTGGGCTTCGCCGACCTGGACGCGTACGTCGCCGGCAGCCCGTACTTCGGCGCCCTCATCGGCCGCTACGGCAACCGCATCGCCCGCGGTACGTTCACCCTCGACGGCAAGAAGTACCAGCTGCCCGTCAACGACGGCCCCAACAGCCTGCACGGCGGCGACAAGGGCTTCGACAAGCGCGTCTGGTCCGTCGAGCCCTTCCGCAAGGGCTCGGGCGTCGGCCTCACCCTGCGCCGGGTCAGCGACGACGGCGAGATGGGCTACCCGGGCACGCTCACCGTGCGCGTCGACTACACCCTGACCGCGGCGGGCGACTTCCGCATCGACTACGAGGCCACGACGGACAAGGCCACCGTCGTCAACCTCACCAACCACACCTACTACAACCTGGCCGGGGAGGGCTCGGGGGCCGTCTACGACCACCGCGTCCAGATCGCGGCCTCCCGCTACACCCCGGTCGACAAGACCCTCATCCCGACCGGCGAGCTGGCCAGGGTCGCCGGGACCCCGTTCGACTTCCGCCGCGCCAAGGAGATCGGCCGGGACATCCGCGAGGCCCACCAGCAGGTGCTGTACGGGCAGGGGATCGACCACAACTTCGCGCTGGACAAGGGCCTCACCCGCCGCCCCGAGCACATCGTGACGGTGACCGAGCCGGAGTCGGGCCGGGTGATGAAGATCGCGACGACCGAGCCGGGTGTGCAGTTCTACACCGGAAACCAACTGACCGGCACCCTCGCGGGCACCTCGGGCCGGGTCTACCGGCAGGGCGACGGCTTCTGCCTGGAGACCCAGCACTTCCCGGACTCCCCCAACCAGCCCTCCTTCCCCTCCACGGTGCTCCGCCCGGGCCAGACCTACCGCTCCACGACGGTGCACTCCTTCTCCACCCGCTGAACCCCGCTTTCCCGTGTCCCTCCCGCTCCGCGTCCGCGCGGGGCGGGAGGTTCGTCGTTTCCCCCGCCCGTTCGAGAGGCCCCGAATGCGACCGATACGCACCTTCCTGGCCCTGGCCCTGGCCGCCCTCCCCCTGACCCAGACCACCCCGGCGACCGCCCGGGAACGCACCCCCACCGTGGAGGAACAGCGCCTCGACCGGGCCGCGCCGCAGGAGATCCTGCGCCGCAGCGGGTTCGACGACGTGGCGCCGGACTTCGTACGGGACCTGGCGCACGTAACGTCCGCCACGCAGGCCGAGCGCGTCGTACGGCGGGACGGCGGGCGGCTGTGGCGCCGTGCGGTGGACCGGGTGCAGGGGCGGGGGCCCGCCGGTGGCGACCTGAGCCGGGACGACGACCGGCCGCTGTACTGGGCCCGGCTGGGGATGACGCGGGTGCTGGGCGAGTGGGAGCCCAGCTTCCCCTTGACCGACGCCCGCCGCACCGCGCTGCTCACATCGCTGGAGCGGGGCTCCCGGGGACAGGACTCGATCGATCTCCCCACGGGCAAGCACATCAAGCGCATCGTCGTGACCGGCTTCGACCCGTTCCAGCTGGACGCCGACGTACGCCGCTCCAACCCGTCCGGCGCGGCGGCCCTCGCGCTGGACGGGATGACGCTCCGTACGCCCGACGGACCGGCGCGGATCGAGACCGCCGTCTTCCCCGTCCGCTGGGCGGACTTCGCCGACGGCACGGTGGAGCGCACGCTGCTGCCCGCCTTCCGCTCCGGGCCCCGGCAGGTCGACGCCTTCATGACGGTGAGCCAGGGCCGGGTGGGCCGCTTCGACGTCGAGCGCACCAACGGCGCCTGGCGCGGCGGCGTTCCGGACAACGCGGGCGTCTCCCGGACCGAGACCGTCCCCATCCCGGCGGACGTCCCCACCCCGCACCCCCAGCCCCAGTGGACGACGACCACCCTCCCGTACGCGAAGATCGTCGCGTCTGCCACCGGGCCGGTCCCCGTGTACGACAACACCACCGTCACCGAGATCCCGGCCGGCGCCACCACCCCGGGGGTCCGCCCGGACGGACCCACCCCCGGCTCGACGGCCCGCGCGGGCGGTGGCGGCGACTACCTCTCCAACGAGATCGCCTACCGCGCCACGCTGCTGCGCGACGCCGTCGGTCTGAAGGCCCCGGGCGGCCATCTCCACACCCCCGTGCTGCAATTCGGCCAGGGCAACACCGACCCGGCGACGGGCCAGGTGACCGACCCGGACTTCGTCCGCAACCGCGAGGCCATCACGGCCCAGGTGCACGCGGTCCTCACGGTGGTCGCGACCACGGCGCAGTAGTCGGCTACGCCCCGCCCAGCGCGTTCGCCGCGGTGTCGCCCTGGGTGGGGGCCTCGTCCTCGCCCGTGAGGTCGCGTACGAGCAGGGTGGCGCCCGCGACGGCGCCCGGCATGAGGAAGACCGCGACCAGGGGGAGCAGGAAGAGCACGGCGAGGGGGAGGCCGAAGCCGATGGTGAGGAGGCGGCGGTCGCGGAGCATGCGGCGGCGCTCCGTGAGCAGCACTCCGCGCCGCAGCAGCGCGACCGAGGTCAGCTCCTCGGCGAGGAAGAAGCCGGTCACGCAGAGGGCGAGGGCGGGGATCACGGTCTGGCCGACGACCGGGATGAAGCCGAGCGCGAAGAAGAGCACGCTCCACAGGGTGACGCGGATGAGCAGCACGATGGCCTCGCGAAGGCCGATCCACACCTCCTGCCAGGTCGAGAGCCCGGATTCGGGGACCTCGCCGCCTTCGGAGCGATCGACCTCCTCGGAGAGGGATTCGTAGAAGGGCTGGCCGACCAGGAGCGTGACCGCGGTGAACGTGATCACCGCGAGGAAGAGGCAGGCGGCGGCGAAGAGAATCGCGAGGGCGCCGCGGAAGACGGCGAGCCAGGGTGAGGACCAGTCGTCGGCGAAGGGGGTGGCCCAGGCGATGACGTCGTCGGTCCAGTAGAAGAGCACGACGAGGGCCGCCGCGTAGCCGACGAGGGTGATGAGGGCCGGGAGCATCCCGATCCCCCACCACCTGCCGTGCTGGGCCACCCAGCGTTGGCCCTTCACCAGATAGCCGATGCCCACTCCAAGATCGCGCATGGGCGAAAGCCTACTTGGCTAACGCGGCGCGTAAATGACGCCCAGCTTGTCGATCTCCTCACCGGCGCGGCCGGTGAAGCCCACGATCTGCCACCCGGCGGGGGCGGTGTAGGTGGCGGTGTCGGAGGTGGGGGTTCCGGCGGCCACGGTGCGGCCCGTGTCGGTGGTGAAGGCCGCGGAGAAGAGGCGGGTGCGGCCGTCCTTCTGGCCGCGGGTGAGGGTGACGGAGGTGAGGTGTTCGGCGGGGCCGAGGGTGAGGGTGGCGGGGGTGCCGCCGCTGCCGCCGTGGGTGAGGGTGGTGCCGCCGTTCAGGGTCAGGGACACCGCGTCGAGGCGGGAGCCGCCGCGCAGGGTGAGGGTGCGGGGCGCGGGGGTGGCGGGCAGGTCGTCGGCGTCGTTGAAGGCGGTGCCGTGCGGTCCGCCGAACTGGTCCCCGGCGCGGAGCGTGTCGGCCGCCTTCCAGGAGAAGTCCACGGTGTGCGGGTAGTGGTCGGACAGCGGCTTGCCCTCGGCGTCGAGGAAGGCGGTGTTCTCGTTGTTGTAGCGGGTGGCGGTGAGGGAGAGCAGCGGGCCGGAGCGGTAGAGGACCTTGTCGACGACCTCGCAGGTGTTGGTGACGTGGTCCGGGTCGCACACGAGCGCGTCGGACCCGGCGGGCGGGGCCGAGCCGCCGCGGACGAGGTTCACCCAGGCGTCGGTGAGGCCGTTGCGGGTGGCGAGGTCGCGGATGTTGTCGGCGGCGCGGGTGTAGCGGGTGTTGGTGTCGCCCATGACGAGCACCGCGTTTCCGGCCGAGTTGGCGGCGATGTAGTCGGAGAGCTGAGTGACGTTGGCGCGGCGGGCGGCGAGGTCGGCGTCGGTGGTCCCGGCGTTGGTGTGCACGTTGTAGAGGTCGAGGTACGCGCCTTCGGCGAGCCGCACCCGGGCCAGGGAGAAGCCCTTGGGGGTAAGGCAGTCGGTGCCGTTGCACTTGGTCCACTTGACCCGCTCGAAGTCGTCGTACGGCAGGTCGGAGAGGGTGTTGAGGCCATCGCCGAAGGCCGCGCCACCGCTGGTGGGGGTGCGGTACGAGTGGTCGTCACCGGCGTAGAGCGCGGCGTGGTAGTTGAAGTCCTCCTGGACGTTGACGATGTCGTACGCGCCCAGGCGGGGCGAGATCAGCGGGGTGTTCTTCGCCGGGTGGCCGGAGGACAGGCCCTCGGGGAGCCCGGCCACGTTGTACGTGAGGACATTGAACGAGCCGGAGGCGGGGGCGGCAGTGCCGGGCGTGGGGGCGGCGGTGGCCGCCGCGGCGGGTGTGGTGGCGCCGAGCGTGCCCGCGCAGGTGGCGAGCGCCGCGGCGGCCGCGACGGCCAGGCGGCCGATGAATCTCACGACATGAGTCCTCTCGATCAGAGCTTGCCGGTGCCCGCTTGGGCGGTCACGGTGGCGACCACCGACGACGCGGGTTCCGCCGTGTACGCGTACGGCGGTTTGGTGAAGGTGCCGGTCTGCGAGATCTCCGTGGCGCCGCCGCCCAGGTCGTTGCCGCGCAACACGGCGTAGCCGTCCACGTCGCTGCTCCGGCTGGTCGTCACGGGGACCTTGGTGTCGCGGAAGACGTTGTTCTCCACCAGCATCTGCGCGCCCATCCGGGAGTGGACGGCGGTGTCCGCGCCCTGGACGTAGTTGTCGTAGAAGTGGCCGGTGCCGAAGCGGAGGCTGGGGATGCGGGAGGAGACGTTGCTGAACCAGTTGTGGTGGTAGGTCACCTTGAGGTGTCCGGTGTCCTCACCGGCGTTGTTGTCGCTGTGCCCGACCAGGCTGCCCTTGAAGTGGTCGGCGAACTTGTTCCAGGAGACGGTGACGTTGTCGGAGCCGTGGTTGATGTCCAGCAGGCCGTCGTAAGAGTCCTTGTCGTGGTCCCGGTCCACCGAGAACGTGTTGTGGTCGATCCACACCCTGGTGGACTCCTGGACGGTCACCCCGTCGGACGGCTTCCTCGGCTTGCTGATGGCGAGGTTGCGGATGATGACGTTCGTGGCCTCCTTCAGCCGCAGGCCCCCGCCGGTGAATCCGGAGCCCGAACCGACGCCCAGCACGGTGGTGTTGGAGCCGATGTCCACCTGGCCGGTGAGGGAGAGCAGACCGGACACCTTCACGACCTTGGCGCTGTCACCGGCGACCGCGGCGGTGAAGGCGGCCAGGGTGGTGACGGTGGTGGCGGTGGCGTTGCCACCGCCGGTGGTGCCCGCGCCGAAGCCGATGGGGGCGGTCTCGGCGGTGGCGTCCACCACGTGCGTGGCGGCGTCCGCGTCCGGCGCCGAGACGGCGGCCAGGCCCCCGAGCACCAGGGTCGCGGCCACGCCCGCGGCGAGGGCCGTCAGCCGGCGCCGGTGGTGGCCGGCGGCGGTGGTGTCCGTCGTGAAGTGGTCGCCTGCGGAGTTCATCGGGTCTTCCCTTCGTGGATACCCCGGCCTTCAGGTCGAGGGGAAACGAAGCGCTGGCGGAGCAGGGCAGGGAAAGCCGGTTCGCCGACAGGGCGATTCGGCGTCTACCGTCCCCGAGCCGACACCTACTCACCTGGGAGCCGAGAGAATGTGAGGTATGGCACGGCAGGTCAAGCGGGCATTCAAGTACCGCTTTTACCCCACGGACGGGCAGGCGGCTGAGTTGTCGCGCACGTTCGGCTGTGTCCGCCTCGTGTACAACAAGGCGCTGGAGGAGCGCACGCGGGCCTGGTACGGCGAGCAGCGCCGCGTCTCCTACATGCAGTCGTCCGCCGCACTGACGGAGTGGAAGAAGACCGAGGGACTCGCCTTCCTCTCGGAGGTGTCCTCCGTCCCGCTCCAACAGGCGCTGCGCCATCTTCAGACGGCGTTCGGGAACTTTTTCGCCAAGCGGGCCAGATACCCGCGTTTCAAGTCGCGGAAGAAGTCCGGTGCGTCGGCCGAGTACACCCGCAGCGCTTTCACGTGGCGCGACGGGCGTCTGACGCTGGCGAAGATGGCCGAGCCTCTCGACATCTGCTGGTCGCGTCCGCTCCCCGTGGGGGCGAAGCCCACGACGGTGACGGTCTCCCGCGACAGCGCCGGGCGCTGGTTCGTCTCGATGCTGTGCGAGGACACCGTCACCCCCGCGCCCGCCACCACGGCCGTGGTCGGTCTGGACGCCGGGATTACCTCTCTGGTGACCCTGTCCACCGGGGAGAAGATCGCCAACCCGAAGCACGAGCGCCGCGACCGCGCCCGTCTCGCGAAGGCGCAGCGGGAGCTGTCTCGGAAGGCGAAGGGCTCCGCGAACCGGGAGAAGGCCCGCCGCCGCGTGGCTCGCATCCATGCGCGGATCGCCGACCGGCGCCGGGACTTCCTGCACAAGCTGTCGACTCGGCTCGTCCGTGAGAACCAAACGGTCGTGATCGAGGACCTCACCGTCCGCAACCTGCTGAAGAACGGCTAGCTCGCGCGCGCCATCAGTGACGCGTCGTGGACGGAACTCCGGTCCATGCTGGAGTACAAGTGCGCCTGGTACGGGCGCGAACTCGTGACGATCGACCGCTGGTTCCCCAGCTCGAAGCTGTGCGGGGCCTGCGGCACGGTCCGCGAGAAGCTGCCGCTGAACGTCCGGGAGTGGACGTGCGACTGCGGAGCCGTGCATGACCGCGGCGTGAACGCGGCGCGCAACATTTTGTCCGCCGGGCTGGCGGCGTCTGCCTGTGGAGACGGTGTAAGACCTCAACGGGAGTCCTCCCGGACGGGGCGGTCGTCGGTGAAGCAGGAACCCCAGCGGGCGACCGCTGGGACCCCTCGCCTTTAGCGGGGGAGGAAGTCAAGAAGGAGCCCTCTCGGTCGGTCGGCGGATCCCCACCCGGAGGGGCAAACGCTTGCGGGAGCACGCGGCAAGCGCGCTGGTCACCGGGGCCGGTGGAGATCGTCAAAGGTGTGGCTCTGACGGTGTCTGACAGGTGTGTGACGGTGGCGGAATTCGCTGCCCGGGCGCTGTGTGGTCAGGACCGCCCCAGCAGACGACAGCCATCACAGGAGAAGCTAGTAAGCGCTTGTTCAAAATGTCAACACCGCTGACTCATAAGGGAGTTGGCGATAAGAAGAGTTGACGCGCGGAGACTTTGCCGAACTGACAGGCGTCTCACAGACACCACCCCTACTTTCCATGCCCATGACAGACTCATCCTCCGCCCCCATCGGGCGACGCAGAGTGCTGATCGCCGGAAGTGCCGCCGCGGCCACCGTCAGCATCGGCGCCGGAACCGCCGCCACCCGCCCCGAAGCGGCCGCCACCGGAGCCGGCGGAGCCGGCGACATCGCCCCGGCCGCCCACGCGATCTGCACGCTCACCAAGCAGCTGACCGAGGGCCCGTACTACCTCGACCACGCCCTCGTACGGGCCAACGTCACCGAGGACAAGCAGGGCGTGCCCCTGGAACTCGCCCTCACCGTCGTCGACCGCGACACCTGCACACCGCTCAACAAGGCGCTCGTGGAGATCTGGCACTGCGACGCGCTCGGCGAGTACTCCGGCTTCGTCGGCAACAACGGCCACCAGGAGCCGGACAACGGGAAGTTCCTGCGCGGCGGTGTGCTCACCGGCACCGACGGCGTGGCCAAGCTGACCGGCATCTACCCCGGCTGGTACCGAGGCCGCTGCATCCACATCCACGTCAAGGTGCACACGGGCGTCACCCTCACCTCCGACGGCTCGTTCACCGGCGGCAACGAGATCCACACCGGCCAGCTCTTCTTCAACGAGACGATCACCCAGGCGGTCGCCAAGCTGACCCCGTACTCCACCAACACCGTCCCCCGCACCCCGCTGTCCTCCGACGGCATCTACGGCAACGGCGGCACCGCCGCCGGGCTGATGGCCGTGACGGCGCTGGGCAGCACACCGTCGGCCGGATACCGCGGCACCCTCACCCTGGGCATCGACGCGGACGCCTGACCGGCGACGCCCACCCCCGTCCCCCACGGACCATCCCCACCCCTCCGCCCTCTACCGCTCAGCACCCCCCACCAGGCCCCGCCCGGTTCCCCGGGCGGGGCCCGCTTTTTCGCCGGGAAGTCCCCAAGAGGTCTTGACGGTGGCCGAGACCTTACCTACGTTCTCCTGGACATCAGATGTCTGATGTCCCCGATTCCGGCAAGGAGGTCCGACAGCAATGCCGCTGTCCGACGACATCGCCGAGGCGCTGCTGACCTCGATCATCGACGGCCACTATCCGCCCGGCACGGCCCTCCCCCCGGAGCCCGTACTGGCCGAGCAGCACGCCGCCAGCCGGCTCACGCTGCGCGAGGCGATCAAGGTCCTGCGCTCGCAGAACGTCGTCCGCATCCACCGGGGACGCGGTACGTACGTCAACAATCCCGACCAGTGGACCGCGCTGGAGCCGATGATCCGCGCGGCCGCCACCGGGCCACGGGCGGGCGGGGCGATCTCCGAGAAGCTGATCGAGGCCCGGCAGATGATCGAGGTCGGCGCCGCGCAGCTGGCCGCGGTCCGGCGCACCGACGACGACCTGGCCGAACTCGCCGAGATGCTGGACGAGATGCGGGCCGCGGCCGCGGCCGGGGACACCGAACAGTTCGTGACCGCCGACATCACGTTCCACGACGTGGTGATGCGCGCCTCCGGCAACGCGTTCGTCCCGCTGCTGCTGGAGCCGTTCGGACAGCTGCTGATCGAGGGCCGTCGGCAGACCTCCGCCGTGCCCCAGATCCGTACCAACGCCGTCGCCCACCACGAACGCGTCCTGGAGGCGCTGCGCGGCGGGGACCCCGAGAAGGCCCGCCGCGCGATGGCCGCCCACATGACGCAGACGGCGGGCGACCTGCGGACGCACGTCATCGAGCCGCCCCACTAGCCACCCCCGCGCCGGTGGTGCCCCGGTCCGCCCGGCAACAGCACGAACGCGTCAGGAGAGTAGAGCCGCACATGCCCGACACCCCGCACTTCCCCGAGGCGCACGAGCTGCCTCCGCCCCGCGAGGTCGAGCCCGCCGAGGTGGCCGCCGCCGCTGTCGCCGCGGGCCGCCGCCTGGTCGTCCTGGACGACGACCCCACCGGCACCCAGACCGTCGCCGGGGTCCCCGTCCTCACCACGTGGACGGTCGACGACCTGCGCTGGGCGCTGCGCCAGGACAGCACGGCCTTCTTCGTGCTCACCAACACCCGCAGCCTCTCCCCGGACACGGCCGCGGCCCGCAACCGCGAAGTGGTACGAGCCCTCGCGGCGGCCTCCGCGGCCGAGGGCGTGGGCTACGTGCTGGCCAGCCGCAGCGACTCCACGCTGCGCGGCCACTTCCCGCTGGAGACGGACGTCCTGGCCGAGGAGACGCCCGTGGACGGCGTCGTCCTCGTCCCCGCGTACATCGAGGCGGGCCGGCTCACCGTCGACTCCGTGCACTGGATGCGGTCGGCCGAGGGGATGCTTCCGGTCGGCCGGAGCGAGTTCGCGCGCGACGCGACGTTCGGGTACGTCAACTCCCGGCTGCCGGAGTGGGTCGAGGAGAAGACCGGCGGACGGGTGCCCGCCGGGGACGTGCTGCGGATCACCGTGGAGGACCTGCGGCTGCGCGGTCCGGGCCATGTCGCCCAGCTGCTGGCCTCGCTGCGCGACGGCCGGACGGCGGTGGCGGACGCGCTCTGCGACGACGACCTGCGCGTCCTGGCCCTCGCGGGAGCGGCGGCGGAGGCGGAGGGCACGCGGCTGCTCTACCGGTGCGGCCCCTCGTTCGTACGGGCCCGGGCCGGGCAGGCCGCCCGGGCGCCGCTGACCCCGGCCGAGCTGCGCCACTCCGGCGACCGGGCGCCACACGGGCTCATCGCCGTCGGGTCCCATGTCGGGCTCACCACCCGGCAGCTGGACCGGCTGCGCGAGCGCGGCGGGATCGCCGAGTTCGAGCTGGAGGTGCCCGCCCTGCTCGACGAGGTACGCCGCGCGGCGCACATCGCCGAGGTGGCGGAGGCGTGTGCACGGGCGCTCGGCACGGGCGAGGTCGTCGTCCGCACCAGCCGCACCCTGGTGACCGGCGACGGCGCGGACGACTCCCTGGCCATCGCGCGCAGCGTGTCCGCCGCGCTGGTCGCCACCGTACGAGCCGTCACGGCGGCCCGGCGCCCCGCGTACGTCGTCGCCAAGGGCGGCATCACCTCCAGCGACATCGCGACCGAGGGCCTGGAGATCCGCCGGGCCTGGGCCCGCGGCACCCTGCTGCCCGGGATCGTCTCGCTGTGGGAGCCGGACTCCGGCCCGAGCGTCGGCATCCCGTACATCGTGTTCGCCGGGAACGTCGGCGACGACCACGCGCTCGCGGACGCCGTCGACCTGCTCAGGAGCCGATGATGCTGCTCACCGGAACCGGCGCGCCGACCGCCGCCGGGACGCCGTCGCGCCGTGGGCGGCGGGCCGGGACCCGGCCGCCCCGGCCGCGGTTGGCGACCGGCTCCCCGCTCACCCCCTGCTGACGCGATCGAGCCGGTGGCGTAAGCCAGTTGGCCACCGCGGGGGCGGCCAGTGGGTTGATCCCCCACCTCACCCACCGGCAGACAACAACACCCACCCCACTCTCCCCCACAGGAACACGTATGCCTGCTCCCACCCCCGAAACCGGCAACTCCCCCCGCACCGCCGTCATCGGCCTCGGGGCCATGGGGCTTCCCATGGCCCGGCGCCTGGCGGCCGGGGCCTTCCCCGTGACCGTGTTCGACATCGACGCCGAGCGGCGGGCCGCGGCCATTGCCGTGGGGGCCGCCGAGGCGGTCACCCCGGCCGGGGCCGTGCGGGGCGCGGACGTCGTCGTCCTCGCCGTACGGGATCAGGCCCAGGTCGACAGCGCGCTGTTCGGCGAGACCGGCGCGGCGGGCGCGCTGCGCGCCGGGGCCGTGGTCGTCCTCACCAGCACCGTGGGGCCGGTCGCGGCCCGGGCGACGGCCGCCGCGCTCGCCGAGCGGGGCGTACGGCTCGTGGACGCGCCCGTCAGCGGCGGGCCGACGCGGGCCGGGGAGGGCGATCTGCTGATCGTCGTCGGTGCCGAGCCCGACGCCCTCGACACGGCGCGCCCCGTGCTGGAGCGGCTCGCGTCCACGCTCACCGTCATCGGCGACAAGCCGGGCGACGGGCAGGCGCTCAAGGCCATCAATCAGCTGCTCGCCGGAGTGCACATCGCCGCGGCCGCCGAGGCCGTGGCCCTCGCCCGCGAACTCGGGCTCGATCCGCGGACGGTGATCGACAGCCTGAGCCGGGGCGCGGCGGGGTCGTTCATGTTCGCCGACCGGGGGCCGCGCATGGCACAGGTCTACGAGGACGAGGCGGACCCGGTCGAGGTGCGGTCGCGGCTGGACATCTTCGTGAAGGACATGGGCATCGTGACCGGGATCGCGAAGGACGCACATGTCCCGGTGCCGCTGGCGTCGGCAGCCGAGCAGCTGTATCTGCTGGGCGAGCGGGCCGGGCTCGCCGCGTACGACGACTCATCCATCGTGACCGTCCTCTCCCCGAACACGGCCGCCCGCCCGGGGAGGTTCGTCAACCCGGCGAAGGGCTCCTGAGCGCCCGGCTCACCGGGCCATGGCGTACGAGGAGCGCTCGGCGGCCGGGGCCAGGCCGGTGGCGAAGGTGTCGACGGCCAGGGCCGTGCGCAGGCAGAGGGTCGGGGCGCGGGCCCGGGCGTGGGCGACGCCGTCCGGGGAGCGGTGGTCGGTGAGGTCGGTGAGGCCACCGCGCCGGGCCGAGTCGTCGAAGGTCGCCCGCAGAGTGGCGGCCGGGATCGGGGCGCCGGCGTCCAGGGCGTGGGCGAGGGCGACCAGTTGAGCGTCGAAGAGGGCCGCGATCTCGGCGGCCTCCGGCACGGCGTCCGCCTCACGGCGCGGCTGCGCGGCGTACAGCTGCGACGCACACCGGTTGAGGTCCGCGATCGACCGCTGGACGGCCTCGGTCTCGGTGGCGCTCCAGCGGGCGCGGTGGCCGCGCGGTTCGTGGCGTACGGCGGCGACCGCGGCCTCCAGCCGCTCACGGGTGTGGCGGCTGCGGGAGCGCAGCGCGTCGATGTCCTCGTGCCGCACGACCCCCGGCTCGGTCAACCCGCCGACCAGCACGTTCAGCAGCCGCCGTTGGACGTCCGTCCACGCGGCGACCAGCGAGGACAGCCGGTCGTGGTGATACGTGGGCAGGACGACGAAGACGAGGAGCCCGATCATCGCGCCGAGGAGGGTGTCCGCGGGACGGCCCCAGGCGATGAGGTCGGGGGCCTTGCCCAGGCGGGTGATGAGCACGACGAGCCAGGCGGTGATGAAGAAGTTCAGCACCAACTGGCCGACACGCAGGGTGAGGAAGACGCACACGGTGAGCAGCACGCGGCGACGACCAGCCCGTCCGGCGTCCACCAAGCGGGCCGCAGAGCGGCCCAGGCGGCGAGGCCGCCGAGGATCGAGCCGAGCGGGCGCGCCCAGTGACGGCAGCAGTTCCTCGGCCGTCGGACCGCGCCAGGTCCCCAACCTCCGTGCGGTGTGCGGTGCGAGGGGTTGCCAACTGCTCGCCGGGGAGTGCGTACGAGGGTGAATTAGCTCGATCGTGTGAGGGTCGGCTTCCGGGCTTGCGGCGGTGTTTTCCGTGCACCCCAAACGGATCACTCCAGCCGCATCACTCCAGCCGGATCACGTTCCACGACATGGGCTCCAGCATGGCCGTCAGCACGCCGTCCGCGAGCGCCGTGCCCTCGCCCGGGTGCGGGGTGACGCGCTCGGGCTCGGCGAGGGTGTTACGGGCCTCCGGGTCGGCGTCGGCGAGGACGCTGTGTTCGACGACACGACCGGGCGCCATCCCGTGCAGCGCCACCTCCAGCGGGAGCGACCGGCGCTGGTCGCGGTTGACGGCGAAGACGGTGACCGCGCCGGTCTCGTCGTTCCGCACGGCCGTGGCGTGCAGCAGCGGCACCTCGCCGTACGTCGCCGTCTCGCGCGCGGGGCTTTCGACCGCGACCTGGAGCACCCGGCCGCGGCCGTACGCCGACGCTTGGGCGAAGGGGAAGAAGGTGGTCTGGCGCCAGGCCGGGCCGCCCGGTTCGGTCATGATCGGGGCGATGACATTGACGAGCTGGGCGAGGCAGGCGACCGTCACGCGGTCGGCGTGGCGCAGCAGCGCGATGAGGAGCGAGCCGAAGACGACGGCGTCGGTGACGGAGTAGTTGTCCTCCAGCAGGCGCGGCGCCTCATCCCAGTCGGGCGGCTCGGCGTCGTGGAAGCGGGTCTGGTACCAGACGTTCCACTCGTCGAAGGAGAGGTTGATCTTCTTCTTCGACTTCAGCCGGGCCCCCACGTGATCGCAGGTCGCGATCACGTTCTCGATAAAGGACTCCATGTCGACGGCGGAGGCGAGGAAGGAGTCGCGGTCGCCGTCGCGCTCCTCGTAGTAGGCGTGCAGGGAGATGTAGTCGACCAGGTCGTAAGCGTGCTGGAGGACCGTGGCCTCCCAGGCGGCGAAGGTCGGCATGGCCTGATTGGAGCTGCCACAGGCGACGAGCTCGACGTCCGGGTCGATCTGCCGCATGGCGCGGGCGGTCTCGGCGGCCAGCCGGCCGTACTCCTCCGCGGTCTTGTGGCCGGTCTGCCAGGGGCCGTCCATCTCGTTGCCCAGACACCACAGCCGGATCCCGTACGGGTCCTTGTCGCCGTCGCCGATGCGGCGATCGGACAGGGCGGTGCCGGACGGGTGGTTGGCGTATTCCTGCAGCTCCAGCGCCTCGGCGACGCCGCGCGTGCCGAGGTTGAGCGCCATCATGGGCTCGCCACCGACCTTGCGGACGAAGTCGACGTACTCGGAGAGACCGAAGCGGTTGGTCTCGGTCGAGCGCCAGGCGAGGTCGAGGCGACGGGGGCGCTCCTCGGCGGGCCCTGTGCCGTCCTCCCACTTGTAGCCGGAGACGAAGTTGCCGCCGGGGTAGCGCAGGGCGGTGACACCGAGTTCACGGATCAGACCGAGGACGTCGGTGCGCAGCCCGGCCTCGTCGGCGGCGGGGTGACCGGGCTCGTAGATGCCGGTGTAGACGCAGCGGCCGAGGTGTTCGACGAACGAGCCGAAGAGACGGGGGTCGACATCGCCGACGGCGAAGGCGGGGTCAAGCGTGAACCGGGCGGGGGCGGTCGACTGCATGGCGGCGCCTCTCTGCTGTTCGATATACCGGATAGAGATCGCATATCCGAACGAGACGGTAAGAGCTGGTCGCCCGCGCGTCAACGCCCCCGCCACGGCGTGCGGGCCCTGCGCCTCAGTACGCGGTCGGCCAGCCGCCACTCCAGCTCCGACGGACGGCATCAGGACGGCGGGGAGTTGAAGGCGTTACCGGAGCGGCTGAAGGCGATCCGGTCGGTGGAGGTGCGGTCCTCCAGGCCGCCGTGGGTGGAGCAGAGCAGATACGTGCCGTCGGTGGCGCGGAGCATCGTCGGGTCGTGGACGGTGATGTCGCCCGTCACCCGGCCCTAGTTCGGGTAGGCGGAGGCACTGGTCGGGAGCAGGGCGAGCAGGAGCGCGGCGGGCAGGGCGAGCCATCCGGTGCGGTGACGCGTGGTCATGCGGCGGTTCTCCTCTCGTGGTGAGTTGTCGGTGCTCTCTTGACCGGTGTGGGGGTCGCCTCTAGCGTGCGGCCGACGTTACGGAAACGTTCCGGAAGTTTTCGGAGCCTGGGAAGGGAAGTTTTCGTGATCAAGACTGCCCGTACCGCTCTCGTCGGCGCACTCGCCGCCGCCCTGATCCCTCTGGCCATGCCGTCCGCAGCCGCTGAGCAACCTTCCACCCCCGGTGCGGATTTCGGAAGACCTCTCCAGCCGATCGACGGCTTCGGCTTCTCGGAGGCCTTCCAGCGCGCCGATCTGATGCGGGGCGCGGGCGGGCTCACCCCCGAGCACCGGCGGGAGGTGCTGGATCTGCTGCTCGATCGGCGCACCGGCGCGGGGCTCAGCATCCTGCGGCTCGGCATCGGCTCGTCCTCGGACGAGGTCTACGACCACATGAAGTCCATCCAGCCCACCGACCCGGGCGGCCCGGACGCCCCGCCGCGCTACCAGTGGGACGGCAAGGACGGCGGCCAGGTGTGGCTGGCCAAGGAGGCGAAACGGTACGGCGTGCAGCGCTTCTACGCCGACGCCTGGAGCGCGCCCGGCTACATGAAGACCAACGGGACGGACGCGAACGGCGGGACCCTGAAGCCGGAATGGCGGCGCGCCTACGCCGACTATCTCGTCCAGTACGCGAAGTTCTACCGCCAGGAGGGCATCCGGATCACCGACCTCGGCTTCACCAACGAGCCGGATCTCGCCACGTCCTACGCCTCCATGCAGTTCACACCGGAGGAGGCGGCCGAGACCGTGAAGGCGGTCGGCCCGGCGGTCCGGCGCGCCGGGATCGACCTGGTGTGCTGCGACGCGGCCGGCTGGAAGCAGCAAGCCGAGTACAGCGCGGCGATCGAGGCCGACCCGGAGGCGTCGCGGTACGTGGGCACGCACACCGGCCATCCGTACGTCACGCCCTCGGACCACCCGCTGCCGACGGACCGGCGCACCTGGATGTCGGAGTGGAGCCCCAACGGCACGACATGGAACGAGGCGTGGGACGACGGCAGCAGCTATGACGGGCTCGCCGTCGCCGAGGCGATCCACACCACCCTCGCGGACGCGCGGGCGAGCGCGTACGTGTACTGGTTCGGCGCCTCGGTGGGGGCGACGCGGGGGCTCATCCAGCTCGACGGCGCGGACTACCACGTCTCGAAGCGGCTGTGGGCGCTCGCCGCGTACAGCCGCTTCGTACGGCCGGGCGCGGTACGGGTGGCAGCGTCGGCCGGGGCCGCCGCGGCGGACGGCGTGAAGGTGACGGCCTTCCGGAACCGGGACGGGGGCCGGGTACTGGAGATCCTGAACACGGGCCGGGAGGCGGTCCGTACGGACTTCACGGTGAGCGGCGGCCCCGGACACGGCTCGGTGTACCGCACCGACGAGACCCACTCGCTGAGCCGGGTCGGCCGGGCCGTGGTGCGGGGCGGCGCGCTGGACGTGGAGCTTCCGCCGCGCGCCCTGACCACGGTGGTGCTGCCGTAGGGCGCGCGCCGGCCTCCCCGCAGCCGGTCCTCGCTCAGTCCTCGAAGGAGACGATCATCTTGCCGATGTTCTCGCCGCGGAGCATGCCGAGGAAGGCGTCCGCCGCGTTGTCCACGCCCTTGACGATGGTCTCGCGGTAGCGCAGCTTGCCCTCGCGCACCCAGGCGCCGACCTCCTCGAAGAACTGCGGCTGGAGGTGGTTGTGGTCGCTGACCAGCATGCCCTGGATGCGCAGCCGCTTGCCGATGACGAGCGCGAGGTTGCGCGGGGCGGCGGGCGGCTCGGTCTCGTTGTAGAGCGAGATCATGCCGCAGACGGCGATGCGGCCGTGCACCTTGAGGCTGCTGAGGGCGGCCTCGAGGTGGTCGCCGCCGACGTTGTCGAAGTAGACATCGATGCCGTCGGGGGCGGCCTCCTTCAGCTGCTCGGCTACGGGGCCGTTCTTGTAGTTGAACGCCGCGTCGAAGCCGTACTCGTCGAGCAGCAGCCGCACCTTCTCGTCCGAGCCCGCGCTGCCGATGACCCGCGAGGCGCCCTTGAGCTTGGCGATCTGGCCGACCTCACTGCCGACCGCGCCCGCCGCGCCGGAGACGAACACCGCGTCGCCCTCCTTGAACGACGCGACCTCCAGCAGCCCCGAGTAGGCGGTCAGGCCCGTCATCCCGAGCACCCCGAGGTACGTGGTGAGCGGGGCGACCTGCGGGTCCACCTTCACCGCGCGCTTGCCGTCCACCACCGCGTACTCGCGCCAGCCGCTGAAGTGCAGGACGTGGTCGCCGACCGCGAGGCCGTCCGCGTTCGAGGCGATCACCGTGCCGACCGCGCCGCCCTCCATCGGCTGGTCCAGCTGGAACGGCGGCACGTACGACTTCACGTCGTTCATCCGCCCGCGCATGTACGGGTCCACCGACATGTACAGGTTGCGGACCAGCACCTGACCCGCGCCCGGCTCGGCCACCGGAACCTCGCGCAGCGCGAAGTCCTCCGGCTTCGGCCAGCCCTGGGGGCGGGCGACGAGGTGCCATTCACGGCCGGTGGCGGGGATCGCGGACATCGAACTGCCTCCTCATGAATACTTCAGTAACTAAAACAATCATGGGCCTCGATATTTCATGTTGTCAAGTAAACGAGTAACCTGGGAGGCATGACGCCCCCCATCGACCCGCTGACGCTCGAGGTCGTCGAGCTGATCGGCACCATCGTGGTCCGCTATCACGAGGAGTACGAAGAAGCCGCCGCCAAGCACGCCCTCACCGGCGCCCAGGCGCGCGTCCTGGGCCTGCTCTCCCGGGGGCCGACGCCGATGCGGCGGATAGCGCAGCAGCTCAAGTGCGAGCCGTCGAACGTCACCGGGATCGTGGACCGCCTGGAGTCCCGCGGCCTCGCCGAGCGCCGCCTCGACCCCGCCGACCGCCGCGTCAAGCTCGCCGCCGCGACGGAGGCGGGCAGCGAGACCGCCGAGCGGCTGCGCGGCTCGCTGGACTTCGCCCGCGAGCCGCTGGCCGGGCTGTCGGCGGAGGAGCGGACGGTGCTGCGGGACCTGCTGCAACGGATGCTGGGCGTCACGCCGTAGGCACTGAAACCGCGATGAAACCGCGCTGAACCCGCCCCGCCGCACGCTGTGCGGCATGACGACGACATCGCAAGCACTCGCCATCGCGGCCAGGGGGTTGCACAAAGCCTATGGCGAGAAGAAGGTCCTCGACGGCATCGATCTGACCGTGCCGCAGGGCACGGTCTTTTCCCTCCTGGGCCCCAACGGCGCGGGCAAGACCACCGCCGTCAAGATCCTCTCCACCCTCATCACCGCCGACGCCGGTGACCTGCGCGTCGGCGGCCACGACCTCGCCACCGACCCGCAGGCGGTCCGCGCCGCGATCGGCGTCACCGGGCAGTTCTCCGCCGTCGACGGCCTGATCACCGGCGAGGAGAACATGCTCCTCATGGCGGACCTGCACCACCTCTCCAAGCGCGAAAGACGCCAGGTCACCGCCGAGTTGCTGGAGCGCTTCGACCTCACCGAGGCCGCGTCGAGGCCCGCCGCCACCTACTCCGGCGGCATGAAACGCCGCCTCGACATCGCCATGACCCTGGTCGGCAACCCGCGGATCATCTTCCTCGACGAGCCCACCACCGGACTCGACCCGCGCTCCCGCCACACCATGTGGCAGATCATCCGCGAACTCGTCTCCGGCGGCGTGACCGTCTTCCTCACCACCCAGTACCTGGAGGAGGCCGACGAACTCGCCGACCGCATCGCGGTGCTGAGCGACGGCAAGATCGCCGCCGAGGGCACCGCCGAGGAGCTGAAGCGGCTCATCCCGGGCGGACACGTCCGGCTGCGGTTCGCCGACCCGGCCGCGTACCAGTCCGCCGCCCTGGCCCTGCGCGAGGTCACGACGGACGACGAGGCGCAGTCGCTGCGGATCCCCAGCGACGGCAGCCAGCGCGAGCTGCGCTCCCTCCTCGACTGGCTGGACTCGGCCGGAATCGAGGCGGATGAGCTGACCGTGCACACCCCCGACCTCGACGACGTGTTCTTCGCCCTCACCGGCGGCGCCGACATCCCCCACCAGCCCAAGGAGACCGTCCGATGAGCGCTCTGACCCTCGCCGTACGCGACTCCGCCACCATGCTGCGCCGCAACCTCCTGCACGCCCGGCGCTACCCGTCCCTCACCCTGAACATCCTGCTGACGCCGATCATCCTGCTGCTGCTCTTCGTCTACGTCTTCGGCGACGTGATGAGCGCGGGCATCGGGGGCGGCGGCGCCGACCGCTCCGAGTACATCGCCTATCTCGTTCCGGGCATCCTGCTGATGACCATCGGCGCCACCCCGGCGGGAACCGCGGTATCCGTAGCCATGGACATGACCGAGGGCATCATCGCCCGCTTCCGCACGATGGCGATCCACCGAGGGTCGGTGCTCATCGGGCATGTCGTCGGCAGCGTGCTCCAGGCGGTCATCAGCGTGGTGCTCGTCGGCGCCGTCGCCGTGGCCATCGGCTTCCGGTCCACCGATGCCACCGTCCTGGAGTGGCTGGCGGCATTCGGACTGCTCACCCTGGTCGCCACGGCGTTCACCTGGATGGCCGTCGGAATGGGCATGGCCAGCCCGAACGTCGAGGCGGCCAGCAACAACGCGATGCCACTGATCATCCTCCCGTTCATCTCGAGCGCCTTCGTCCCGGTCGACGCGATGCCGGGCTGGTTCCAGCCGGTCGCCGAGTACCAGCCGTTCACGCCCGCCATCGAGACCCTGCGCGGGCTGCTGCTCGGCAGCGAGATCGGCAACAACGGGTGGATCACGATCGGCTGGTGCCTGGGCCTGACCGCGCTCGGCTACTGCTGGTCGAAGGCGCTGTTCAAGCGCGACCCGAAATGAGCGCGCGGGCTGCCTCCCGCAACTCGTCCCGCCCCAGGGCGGCGTACTCCGACACCGCGTCGGCGTACGCCGTCCCGTCGGCCTCCTCGGCCGCCCGCCGGGCGCGGGCTTCCGACATCGTCGGCTGGAAATCGCGCAGCACCCGCAGCCGTTCGGCCAGCGCGATCAGCCGTACGGCACCGGCGTCGCCGGTCGCGAGCCACGCCATGCCGAGCGCGTGCAGCACCGTCCCGAGAACGGGCAGCTCCACAGGTGGGCAGGACGGGCCGGAGAACAGCGTCCGCAGCCGGTCGGCCGACTCCGCGACGAGGTCGGGGCGGCCGGCCTGCGCGTGCGCCGTCACCGCCGCCGAGCGGATCTGAAGCGCCCACTGGTCGACCCAGAGGTCGCCGCCGTACGGCGAGCCGGCCTCGCGCATCCGCTCCACGGCGCGGCGCCACAGGCCGAGCCCGGCCTCCGGCAGCCCACGGGCGAGCGCGATCTCGGCGCGCACGCCGAGATCGGGGCTGTAGAAGGCGTCCTGCGGCCGGGCGCTGTCACCCTCCGCCTGCCGCAGCCAGTACTCGGCCTCATCGGGATCGCCGCGCTGCAGGCAGGCAAGGGCGAGGCCCCAGCGGATGCCGATGTAGTCGTGCTCGCCGCCGAGCCGCCGCAGCGTCTCCAGCGCGGTCCTGAGGTGCCCGTACGCGGCCTCGCCCTCCCCCAGCTTCAAGCACAGCTCGCTCAGCCGGGAGTGGGCCATGACCCGTAGGGAATGGTTCTCGATCGGTGCCAGTGCGGCGATCATCCGGCGAGCCGAGGCGAGCGCCCGGTCGAAGTCGTGCTCGTACTCCCAGACGTAGGTGGCGACGCACTCGGCGATGCCGACGACCAGCGGCTGCTCGCTGTCGCAGAGCTTCCGCAGCACGTCGTAGTGGGGAGGCAGCATCTCGGGGACCGCGCTCAGCACCACCGAGGTGGCGCGCAGCAGCGTGTCCGGCGGGGCCGGGGGCAGCCGCCGGAGGGTGACGAGGTGGCGTACGACGTGCGGGCCGAAGTTCATGAACAGGGCCGCCGTGCACAACACCGCGGCAGCGCGGGCGACTTCGACGTACTCCGGCTCGGGGTGGTAGTGCGACAGCGGCGGGCCGGTGTCCGCGGCCAGGACGGCGAGGCGGGGGAAGTCGGAGTCGGTGGACCACAGGGCGGCGAGAACGGCGGTGACGGCGGCGGTGGCGGGGCCGTCCGTACGGGCCAGGGCGTGCCGCAGCGCCGCCACGAGGTTGTCCTGCTCGGTCTTGATCCGCTCCCGGTCGGCAAGGGGTTCCGGGCCGAAGAGCACGTCCTGGTACGCGACGCCGAAGTCCCGTGCCCAGACGAGGAACCGGCCGACCGCCTCCTCCTCCCCGCCCGCCTCCGCGCACCGGGCCGCGCTGAACTCCCGTACGGTCTCCAGCATCCGGAACCGTACGCCCAGCGGGGTGTCGGCGACGGTCAGCAGCGACTGACCGGCCAACTGCTCCAGCAGGAGCAGCGCCTCCTCGCCCAGCACCCGCTCCGCCGCCTCGCCGGAGAAGCCGCCCGGGAAGACGGACAGCGTGCGCAGCGCCGCCCTGGCGTCCTCCGCGAGCAGGTTCCAGCTCCACTCCACGACCGCGTGCAGCGTGCGGTGGCGCTCCGGCGCGTCTCGTGCCCCACCGCGCAGCAGCGCGAACCGGTCGCCGAGGCGGCGGGCGATCTCCGGCACCGACAGCACCCGCACCCGCGCCGCCGCCAACTCCACGGCCAGCGGCAGCCCGTCGAGGTGGCGGCACAGCTCGGCCACCGCGTGCGGCGGCAGCTCCACACCGGGCCGGGCGGCCCGGGCACGCTGCGCGAACAGCTCGACCGAGGTGTCGAGACCCAGCTCCGGCAGCGCGTACACCACCTCCGATGTGAGGCCCAGCGGGGCCCGGCTGGTGGCGAGCACCCGCAGGTCCTTCGAGGACGAGACCAGGGCCTGTACGAGGCCGGCGGCGCCCCCGACGATGTGCTCGCAGTTGTCCAGCACCAGCAGTGCGGGCCCGGAGCCGAGCACGCCGAGGATGCCGGCCACCGGGTCGGCCGAAGCGAGGCCGCTCAGGGCGCCGTGCCGCCCCTCGCCCGCACCGAGCGCGGAGGCCACCTCCCTGGCCACGTCCTCGTCCGCGGTGACGCCTGCGAGCGGCACGAAATACACCACCCGCTGCTCAGCCCGGCGGCTGACCGCGTGCGCGAGCCGGGTCTTGCCGAGGCCGCCGGGGCCCACGACGGTGACGGCCCGGGAGGCGCGCAACAACCGCCGCACCTCCGCGATGTCCTCATCCCGCCCCAGCAGCGGGTTCGGCTCGTGCGGCACGCCGTGCCCGCCCGCGGGCGCCTCGCCGCGCAGCAGCTCCCGCTGCACGGCCTGAAGCCCGGCTCCCGGGTCCGTGCCGAGCTGGTCGCGCAGCTCACGGCGGTACGCCTCGTACCGCGTCAGCGCGGCGGACGGGCCCGCCGTCGCCGCCTCACAGCGCAGCAGCTCGGCGAGCACCTCCTCGTCGCGCGGACGCTCCGCGGCGGCCGCGGCCAGCGGCACGGCCGCCTCCGCGTGCCGCCCCAGCCGGGCCAGCGCGAGCGCCCGCGCGCGGACGAGCGCCCCCCGGACGGGGGCGCGCTCGGCGCGCAGCGCGGCTACGGGGTCGTCGGTGTCACCGGCCCCGTCAGGGGTGCCCTCCCACAGCGCGAGCCCGGCCTCGGCCGCGCACAGCGATCCCGCGTGGTCCCCGGCCCTGGCCCGGTCCGCGCTCGCGGCGGCGTGCAGCAGCAGGGCGGAGCTGTCGACCTGCGCCTCGGCGAGGGCGAGCCGGTACCCGGTCGGTGTGCTCGCGATGACGTCGGCGCCCAACTGCGCCCGCGCCCTGGACACGAGAACCTGCACCGCCTTCCCCGGCCGCTCCGGCAACGCGTCCGGCCACAGCCCCGACACCAGCCGCTCGGTGCCGCAGCCCGTGCGCAGGTCACCCGCGAGCAGCGCCAGGAGGGCCCGGAGCCGGGGCGCGGTGACCTCCCGCCCGCGATAGGCGACACGCGGCAGCAGGGTCAGGTCGATGGTCACCCGTGCAGATTAGGCGCAACGGCCCGGCCGTGCGGCCCGCTGTGCAGCGGCAGCAAACTCGACCAGAGTGACGTCGGGGATCTCAGCGGCGTATCGGCGGCCGATGTCCTTGGGGGTCGGCGAGTCGAGCTTGCCGACCCCCACCAGCGTGGGGACAGACCGGCCGCTCGGGCACGTCGTAGCGGTCCGCTCCTTGATACGCCATGGGTTGCGCCGGATCAGCGTGTCATCCACGGCCGTGTTCATCAGGGGCCGAAGCAGTTGGTGGGCCTTGACCACGGTCGGCTCACCGCCGCGGGCGTCAATCGGTGACGTTGTCCTCCGGTGCTGACCGCGCGAGTTCGACGAGCGTGCCGAGCGCTTGGGAGAGGACATCCCGCTGGGGCGAGGCGAGGCCCAAGCGGATGGCGTTGGGGGCGTGGTTGCTGCCGATGGTGAACGCGGCTGCGGGCACGACCCCGATGCCGTGCCGGGCGGCGGTTGCGACGAAGGTGTCCGCGCGCCACGGCCGGGGGAGCTGCCACCAACAGTGGTAGGAGCACGGATCGCTCTGCACGGCGAAACCGGCAAGGTGCCGGGCCGCGATCTCCTGCCGTACGGCTGCTTCCCGCTGCTTGGCCTCGACCAGCTTCTTCACGGTGCCGTCCTGCTGCCAGCGGTGGGCGGCCTCCAGGGCGAACCGCATGGGGGCCCAGCCACCCGAGCGCAGGGTGGCGGCGATCTCTCCGGCCAGAGCGGCGGGCGCCACCGCGAAGCCGAGGGTCAGGCCGGGCGCGAGGCGCTTGCTCAGGCTGTCGATCAGCACGGTCTGCTCGGGCGCGTGGACGGCGAGCGGCGGCAGTTCGTCCCGCAGGAAGGCCCAGATGGTGTCCTCGACCGCGGGGATCCCGAGCCGCACCAGCACCTCGGCCAGCCGCTCGACGCGCTGGGTGGGCATGGTGAGCGAGAGCGGGTTGTGCAGCCTGGGCTGTACATAGACGGCGTGCAGGGGTGCGGCGGCGTGCGCCTCTTCAACAGCCTCCGGGATCAGGCCGGCCCCGTCCATGGCCAGGGGGACCAGAGTGATGCCGAGCCGGGCGGCGACGGCCTTGACGACGGGGTACGTCAGCTCTTCGACGCCGAGTCGCGCGCCGGGCGGCACCAGCGCGGTGACAACGGCCGAGATGGCCTGCCGCCCGTTGCCCGCGAACAGGATCCTCGAGGGGTCGGGGCGCCAGCCGCCTCGGGCGAGGATGTCGGCGGCGGACTCCTGGACGGCCGGAAGGCCTGAAACGCCGACCGGGCGCAGGGCGTGGCCGAGCGCGTCGGGCCGCAGCAGCCCGCCGAGCCCTTCGGCGAGGAGCGCGCTCTGCTCCGGTACGACCGGGTAGTTGAGCTCCAGATCGATCCGGCTGTCAGCCGGTTCGGTGAGCGCGGGAACGGACGTTCCGGACACCGCCGACACCGCCCGGACGAAGGTGCCCCGGCCGACCTCGCCGACCGTCAGCCCTCGGCGGGCCAGCTCCTGGTACACGCGCGTGGCCGTGGAGTTGGCGATGCTGTGCCGCCGCGCGAACTCGCGCTGCGGGGGGAGTCGGTCGCCCGGCCGGAGGGTGCCTGCTCTGATCTCTGCAGCCACGGTGTCGGCGACGCTCCGGTAGTCCTTCACGGTGTGTTCTCCCCTCGTGAGATGACCTCACCCGACCACACTATTGCACCGAGAGCAATGTAAATATTGCATCGAGTTATGCACTGCCATAAGCTCCGGGCATTGCACCGAGATGATGCGCCGGAACGGATACGGATACCGCCCGGCGCCACCGGGAAGGGATACTCATGGTTGAACTGAGCGGGATCCTCGGCGTGACGGTGGTGGCGCTCGGTATGGTGCTCACCCCCGGCCCGAACATGATCTATCTCGTCTCCCGCAGCATCACCCAGGGCAGGCGCGCCGGGATGATCTCCCTCGGCGGTGTGGCGCTGGGCTTCATGGTGTACCTGCTTGCCGCGAATCTGGGACTGTCAGTCGTCTTCACGGCAGTGCCGGAGCTGTACTTCGCGGTGAAACTGGCTGGCGCCGCCTACCTCGCCCACCTCGCCTGGAACGCCCTGAAGCCGGGCGGCATCTCTGTTTTCACCCCGCAGGACGTGCCGCACGACTCGCCGCGCAAGCTGTTCACGATGGGGCTGCTGACGAACCTGCTCAATCCGAAGATCGCCATCATGTACGTCTCGCTCATCCCTCAGTTCATCGACCTGGACAAGGGCCATGTACTCCTCCAGGGCCTCATCCTCGGCTCGGCCCAGATCGTGGTCAGCGTCGCGGTCAACCTCACCATCGTCCTCGCCGCCGGCACGATCGCAGTCTTCCTCTCCCGCCGCCCCTCCTGGCTCAGGGTGCAGCGCTACATGATGGGCACGGTGCTCGGCGCCCTCGCCATCAGCCTCGCCATCGACACGTCGGACCCGGCCAAGGCGAGTTGACGGTACGTCGGCGAGGCTGAAGGGCCGGTCGCGGAAGGGCCCCAGTGGCACCTCGCTCAGCCGCACCACCACAGGAAACGGGTGCAGGTCGGTGACGGGCTGGGCGCCGGGGGTGCCGGGGAGGACGGGGGTGAGTGGGTCATACGGGCCGGGGGCGGACTGTCCCCGGGGGTGGGGGCGCGGGTTGCACCCGTAGAGGAGGGGCCCCGGTCGGTGGGCGGGGGTGCGTCGTCCGAGGTGGGCGATTCGTCCGGCTCGCGGTCGGCATCCTCGGCCGGGGCGGCCGTACTCGGGCCGTCCGACGGCTGCGGGGCGGTGGGCTCCGTACGGTCCGAGGAGGGGCGCTCCGGAGACGGCTTCGAGGCCGGGGCCGGGGCCGGGGCGCGCCAGTAGCCCTCGGTGGCCAGCTCCGCCACGAACACCGCGGCGAGGACGGGGCCCAGCACCGCGGCCATGATCAGGACCCGGCGGCCGCGCCCCCGGCGGGCGCGGCGGCCGCGGCCGCGGAGCTTCGGCTTTCGGCGGGACGTGCGCGGATCGTTCATTTCGCCCGGCAGATTATGTGACCTGCGCAGAGCGCGGGAGCCGCCCGCTGTGAGGATCCTGTGCGGACAGCGGGCGGGTCCGGCGGGGTACGGCCCAGCTCAGCCCGCGAACGCCGGCTGCGCCAGCCCGCTCCCCGCATCCGGGATGACCAGCAGCGACCCTGCCAGCGGCGGGGCGGCGCCGAGGCCGACGCGGGCCGAGGACACGTACAGGTCGCTGAGGCCGGTACCGCCGAAGGCGCAGGCGGTGGGGCGGGGGAAGGGCAGCCGGATCACCCGATCGAGTGTGCCGTCCGGGGTGTAGCGGCGGATCGCAGCGCCGTCCCAGAGGGCGACCCAGACGCAGCCGTCGGCGTCCACGCACAGCCCGTCCGGGTAGCCCGCGCCGTCCTCGATGTGGGCGAGGGGGCGGCGGCCGGTGACGCCCTCGCCCGTCACGTCGAAGACGTCGATGCGGCGGGTCGGGGAGTCGACGTAGTACATGAGGCGGCCGTCCGGGCTCCAGCCGGTGCCGTTGCTGACCGCCACGTCCGGCAGGATCTCCGCCACGGCGCCGTCGGAGCCGATACGGGACAGGGTGCCGCCGCCCGCCGCCTCGTCGTAGCGCATGGTGCCCGCCCACAGCGAACCGTCCGGGGCGACGGCCGCGTCGTTGCCGCGGCGGCCGGGGACAGGGTCCCGGACGAGCCAGCGGAAGCCGTCCACGGCGGAGCCGTACAGCCCGATGCCGTCGCGCAGGTTGACCACAAGACCGCCGCCCGCCCGCGGCTTCGCCGCGCCGACGTGCTGCTCGGTGGCCATGGTGGTGTTCCGGCCGGTGGCCGGGTCGTGGGTGTGGACGCGGGCGGAGAGGATGTCCACCCAGATCAGCCGCCCGGCCGTCGCGTCCCAGGTCGGGCCCTCGCCCAGTTCGGCGGTCGCCCGGACCGCCACGTCCCATCCCCGCGCGCTCATATGCCGCGCCCCCTCCGGTGTCCCAGGCGGACGGACAACTCGCCCGCGCCCTTGGCCGCCAGTTCCTCCAGCTCCGCCTGGCGCTCCTCGCTCCAGCGGATCGTCGGCACCGAGATGGACAGCGCCGCCACCACCTTGCCCACCGAGTCCCGCACCGGTGCGGCCACACAGCTCACATCCGGGTTGGACTCCTGCCGCTCGACCGCGATGCCGCGCTCCCGCACGGTGGCCAGGTGGCGGTGCAGCTCGGCCGGGGACGTGATGCTGTTGTCCGTCATCGCGACCAGCGGCCGGTCCTCGGGGAACCGGGCGGTCAGCTCGTCCTCCGGGAGGGAGGCGAGCAGCATCTTGCCGACGGAGGTGCAGTGGGCGGGCAGCTTGCGGCCCGCGGCGGAGACCATGCGCACGGCGTGGGTCGAGTCGACCTTGGCGATGTAGATGACGTCCGTGCCCTCCAGAATGGCCACATGGACGGTCTCGTCGCAGGTCTCGGCGACGCTCCGGGCCACCTGCCGGCCCTCGGCGGCCAGGTCGAGCTGTTCCGCGTACCGGCTGCCGAGCTGGTACGGACGCACACCGAGCCGGTAGCGGCCGGGCTGGTCGGGCACGTGGACCAGATAGTGGCGGGCGGCCAGAGTGGTCACCAGCTCATGCACGGTGGTCCGGGGCAGCCCGAGGCGGCGGGTGATCTCGGGGGCGGAGAGTGTGCCGTCGCCGTCGAGGAACAGCTCGAGAATGTCCAGAGCCCGGGTCACCGCGGGCACGAGGCGTCCCATGTGGTTCGCCCACCCCTTCTGGTCCAGATGGCAAATGTTCGAGATCCCGGCCGGTGGCCGGTATCGCGAACACAGATTACGCGCAGGCCACTTCGCACGGCAATGGCTGCGTAAAGGCACTGGTGGTTACCGACCATACGGCGGCGGCGCCCCTGGACGGGACCGCACCCGGCGAGCGGGGCGAGACGGCGCCGAGCGCAGCTGCTGCCGTCGTCCGGGGAGCGGGTCCCGGATGAGGAACACGAACGGCCGGCGCGGCGGCTCACGCCCTGACCCTGTCCGATCCGTAGGCCACGATGGACACCATGGACTCCGCGCAAGACCCGTCACCCGACGCGTTCCCCACCCCCTTCCCCTTCGTCCTCGTACTGCTGCGCCGCATGGCCGACTACCAGCCGGGCATGGTCGAGGACGCGCTGCGCGACCTGGGCCACGGGCGTGCCGTGATGCGCGAGGCCAACCGCCGCTGGCAGGCGATGCAGCGCTCGCCGCGCCGGCGCCCCGCCGTCGCCCGCTACCGCTCGGTGCTGGGCCCGCCCGAGACCACCGCGCGGCGCCGCATCGGCGATCTGACGTGTGACGCGCTGAGCTGGCCGGTACCGCTGTGGCCGGATCTGCGGTTCGAGGTGCTGACCGCGCAGGGCGGGGCGGTGTGGAACGAGTGGCTGGTACGCGCCCCCGGCGCCCCCGCGCCCGCCCTGCGCACGGCCGCCGACCTCGCCCCCTGGTCCTGCACGGTGGACGACGTGGCGCGCGCCTTCCCGCCCGCCCGGCCGATGGAGGGCTCGGCGCCGACCCGCTCCCGGCTGGCCTTCGACGCCCCGGCCGCGGAAAGCGGTGAACTCCGCCACCACGTGGCGGAGTTCACCTGGGGACTGCTGCAGCGGGTGGAGGACGTCAGGCCAGCTTCGCCGTCAGCGTGATCTCCGTACCCGTGAGCGCCTGGCTCACCGGGCAGTTCTTCTTCGCGTCCTCGGCGGCCGCCGTGAACCCGGCCTCGTCAAGACCCTCGACCGTGCCCTCCACGGTGAGGTGGATACCGGTGATGCCGGTGCCCGGCTGGAACGTGACCTCGGCCTGGGTGGTGAGCTGGGTGGGCGGGTTACCGGCCTGGGTCAGGCCGTGCGACAGCGCCATGGAGAAGCAGCTGGAGTGGGCGGCGGCGATCAGCTCCTCGGGGCTGGTCTTGCCGTTCGCCTGCTCGGCACGCGACGGCCAGGAAACCGGCTGCTCGCCGATCCCGGACGAGTCGAAGGTGACCGTCCCCTTGCCCTCGGCCAGATTGCCCTGCCAGACGGTGTGCGCGGTACGCGTCGTAGCCATGCTCGCTGTTCCCTGCTTCCTCTGTTCGGTGGCGTACGGAACTTACGGGACCTGCTGCCCCGAGCCTACGTTCCACGCCACGACGGCCGGACGCCCGTGCTCGGTTCCCAGTCGACTGATGGTCGCGGTGTCCAGCCGGAAGAGCGCCCCCGCGGACGGCGGCAGGCCGAGTCGGCGGGCGGTGAGCACCCGCAGCACATGCCCGTGCGCCACCAGGACGACGTCGCCGCCGTCGGCGCCCAGCTCGGGCTCGATCCTGGCCAGCACCCGGTCGACCCGTGCCCCGATCTGCTCGGGCGTCTCCCCGGGGTGGTCGGCATCACCGGGGGCGACCCCGTCGCTCCACAGCTCCCAGTCGGGCCGCGTCTCGTGGATCTCGGCGGTGGTGACCCCCTCGTACCCCCCGTAATCCCATTCGCGCAGCTCAGCCACGGTGTGTACGTCGGTGAGCCCGGCAAGACGCGCGGTGCGCGCGGCCCGCCCGAGCGGGCTCACGAGCGTCAGCCCGATCTTCCGGCCCGCCAGCAGCGGCCGCAGCGCCCGGGCCTGCTCCTCACCGCGCGCCGTCAGCGGCAGATCGGTCCAGCTGGTGTGCTTCCCCGTACGGCTCCACTCGGTCTCGCCGTGCCGGATCAGGACCAGCTCAGCCACGGCCGTCGGAGGGCGCCGGAGTGGCGACAGAGGCGCGTACGGCGTCCATGTCGAGGTCCCGGGCCTGCCCGATGACGTCCTCCAGGGCCTGCTCGGGCAGGGCGCCGGGCTGGGAGAAGACGGCGATGTTGTCGCGGACGATCATCAGCGTGGGGATCGACTGGATGTCGAACGCGGCAGCCAGCTCGGGCTGCGCCTCGGTGTCGACCTTCGCGAAGATCAGGTCGGAGTGGCGCTCCGCGGACTTCTCGTACACCGGTGCGAACATCCGGCAGGGGCCGCACCAGGAGGCCCAGAAGTCGATCAGGACGAAATCGCTGCCCGAGACGATCTCGTCGAAGTTGTCCTTGGTGAGTTCCACAGTGCTCGTGCCCATGCGTCGGGAACCCCGAGCCCGCCCCCGGTATTCCGTTCCCCACCACCCCGCAGGTCAGCGGGGGTTTCTTTCCCCCGGACCCCGCCCCCGTGACCGCCGCTGACCGCCGCGCGCGGGCGAAGATCCGGCCCGGACAGGACGGAAGGGCACAGCCCGGCCCCGGGCCCGGGACCCGCCCCGGCTCCCCCCGTCGCGGCGACTGCCCCGCGGCGCCACGCACTCCGGATGCCGGCCCACTGCCCTGGGAAGCGGGGCCAGGCCCTGCGGAAGCAGCGCCGCGTGCGCGGAACCGGGGCCCGGGGCAGCGCCCCGGTTTCGGGAAGGGGCGGGACAGGGGAAAGACTCCATCCCGCACCCGCAGAACGGCACCCCACCGCAACCACTCCAGTGCTCAGCCCCCGTCCTGCCCGCCTGGGCGCAGCCCGCGAAAGCGGGGCACGGGGCGCAGCCCCGGTTTCGGGAAGGGGCGGGGTGGGGGAAAGCACACCCCACCCCTCATCGCAGGGGAACGCGAACCCGAAATCGTTACCTCGCCGACCTGCGGTTGTACCGAAGAACCGGGCAGGCGAGGGTTTGCGACGTTCCCGGCCTGCGGCACCGCCAGCGGGCCTCGGCGGGCCGGGGAAGCTCGTCCAGGTGTAGCCGGTCCCGGTGGGCTCGGTGTGGACGACGACCTCTCCGGCGTACGGGTCCACGATCGCGTAGACCGGGATGCCGTAGCGGCCGTACTTGGCGGTGCAACCTCTCCACGGACGATGCGATTGCAAGGCCAAGATCCCAGATCAACCACTGGACCAGCACTCAGCCGGAGGCAACCGGCCCGCGCCGCGCGTGCTCCAGGAATGCCTCAAGGGCGAGTTCGAAGGCCCGGTCCGTGCGGTTTTCACCGACTGCGGCCAGCGCGGATGCCAGGCGTGGAGTCCGGGTCGCATCGGCCACGTCCCACATGACCTCAGGAGCGGCGAGGTCCAGTGCGGAGCCCAGGACGACGTTCTCCAGTGCGATGACCACAGGCATGACATCGGGCAGCGGGAAGCCCGCGTCGATCAGCAGCGCCACGATCCGCTCGTACTGGTCCAGGACGCGGGGAGCTCGCACGGGGTTCGTCATCAGCAGGGGGACGGCGCGCGGGTGCGCGGCGAAGGCGGCCCGGTAGGAACGGGCCCAGGCGGCCAAGGCACTGTCCCACGGGCGCAGGTCGAGGGTGGCCGGGTCGATGGCTCCCGCCACCCGCTCCCGCAGGAGTTCGATGATGCCCTCCCGGCCGTCCACATGGTGGTACAGCGACCCCGTCTGCACACCGAGCCGCCGTGCGATCTGCGGCCCGCTGAACTCCCCTTGCTCATCGACGAGTTCGAGCGCCGCTGCGGCGATGCGCTGCCGGTCCAGCAGGCGCGTGCGCGGCCGTCCCATGTTCCGTGGCCCCCTTCAGGGTCTTCCCCAGCTCCTGAAGAGGAGGTTACATTACAGAAACCGAAAGCCTTTAGATTTACGGCGCCGCACACCCCGCATGCCCGTCCCCCCTCTTCCACTCCGGGTCAGAAGGGCTTTCCCATGTCCGTCACCACCTCAGGGCCCAGTACCGCCGAGGGCAACGCGACCCTGCGTCCGGGCACCCTGGGCACCGCAGACATCTCTTTCTTCGTCGTATCCGCCGCCGCCCCGCTCACCGTCATGGCCGCCGTCGCCCCGCTCGCGATCCTGTTCGGCGGGATCGGCGCCCCGGTCGGCTATCTGCTGACCGGCATCACCCTCGCCGTCTTCTCCGTCGGCTTCACCGCCATGAGCCGCCACATCCGCAACGGCGGCTCCTTCTACGCGTACGTCACCCGCGGGCTGGGGCGCAGCGCCGGCATCGGAGCCGCCCTGCTCGCCCTGGTCGGCTACAACGGCATGGAGATCGGCGCCTACGGGTTCCTCGGCAGTGGCACCCAGGACACCGTGCACGCCCTCTTCGGCATCGACATCCCGTGGCTGCCCGTGTCGCTCGCCGGACTGCTGCTCATCGGCTACGGCGGCTACCGGTCCATCGACTTCGGGGCGAAGGTCCTCGGTGTGCTGCTCGCCGCCGAGACCGCCGTTCTCGTGCTGCTCGCCGCCGGTGTGCTGTTCCAAGGCGGCGCGGAAGGGCTGTCCCTGCACTCCTTCGCGCCGGGCAACGTGCTGGTGCCGGGCACGGCCGCGGTCCTCGCCCTCGCGTTTGCCGCGTTCACCGGGTTCGAGTCGACCGTCCTGTACCGGCGCGAGGCCCGCGACCCCGCCCGCACCATCCCCCGTGCCACCTACATCGCCGTCGGCTTTCTCGGGCTGTTCTACGCGTTCATCGTCTGGACCGTGATCCAGGCCTTCGGCGACCAGCGGGTCGTGGCGGCCGCGGGCGCCGACCCCACCGGACTCTTCTTCACCGCCATGACGACGTACGTGGGCGCCTGGGCCGCCGACCTCATGCACATCCTGATCGTCACCAGCATCCTGGCCTCCCTGCTCTCCTTCCACAACGCCATCAACCGTTACGGTCTCGCCCTCGCCGAGGAAGGAATCCTCCCCCGGGTCTTCACCCGGGTCCATCCGCGCCACCACTCCCCCTATGTCGTCGGAATCGCCCAGACCATCCTGGGTGCCGTCGTGGTCCTGGCCTTCGCCGCAGCCGGCGCCGACCCGTACACGCACCTGCTGATCTGGGCCAACACCCCAGGAATGATCGGCCTGTTGACGCTGCAGCTGCTGGCCGCGCTCGCCGTCCCGATGTTCTTCCGGCGGATCCGCCACCAGGAGGGTGTCGTACGCACCGTGGTGGCCCCCGTCATCGCGGCGGTCCTGCTGAGCGCCGCCCTCGTCCTGGTGGTCACCCATATCGACCTGTTCACCGGAGCTTCCGCCACGGTCAACACCCTCCTCGTGGGCATCATCCCCGCCACCTTCCTCGCCGGACTCGTCCTCGCTCGCCGGCTGCGCACGCGGCGGCCCACCGTCTACGAGGGGTTCGCGGCCGAGCCGCCGGCCGAGTCCGACACCACGTCCGACAACGACGACGCCCAGCGCGTCTGAGCACCGCACCTGCCGAAGGAGCCGCCCATGCCCACTGCCGACCTCGTCATCACCGGCAGCGCCGTGCGCACCCTCGATCCCGCCCGTCCGCAGGCGACCACGGTCGCCGTCCAGGACGGCACGATCGTCGCCGTCGGCGAAGAAGACGTCGTACGCGACTGGCGGGGCAGCGGCACCGAGGTCGTCGACCTGGGCGGGGCATCCCTCGTGCCCGGACTCGTGGACGGTCACAGCCATGCCGTGTGGGGTCTGGACATGACGACAGGGCTCGACCTGTCGCAGGTCCGCGACACAGCCGGACTGCGTGCTGCACTCGTCTCCGCGGAGCGTATCGACGGCTGGATCATCGGCTACGGACTGGACTACAACGTCTTCCAAGGCGGCGCACCCGACCGGGCGTTGATCGAGGACGCCGTGGCGGGCGTCCCGGTCTTCCTGCGCATGTACGACGCCCACTCCGCCCTGGTCTCCGGTGCGGCGCTGAAGGCGGCCGGCGTCACGGGTCCGCGTACCTTCGCGCAGCGCGCCCGCATCGCGACCGACTCCGCGGGACGGCTCACGGGGCACCTGGTCGAACACGCCGCGATGACCCTCGTCGAATCCGTCATGCCGCGCGTGCCCTACCCGGAGCGGCGCGCGCGGCTGGTGGAGTTGCTGTCGGCGATGGCAGCCGGCGGCCTGACCGGCGCCCATGTCATGGACATAGGCGACCCCGAACTCCTCGACGCGGTGGCCCGCGAGACCGTCCTGCCGGTGCGGCTGCGCTTCTCGCCCTGGTGCATGCCCGGCGCGGACAAGGACTCCCTGGCCGAACTCGTCGCGCTCCAGGCGCGCGGCGGACGGCACTGGCGGATCGGCGGGGTGAAGTTCTTCATGGACGGCACCGTCGAAGGAGGCACCGCTTGGCTGGAGCACCCCGACTGCCACGGCCAGGGCACCGAGGCCTTCTGGCCCGACCCCGACGCCTACAGCGACGCCGTCCGCTTCCTGCACCGGGCCGGCGTGCCCACCGCGACCCACGCGATCGGCGACGCGGCGGTGCGCCACGTCCTGGACACCGTGGCCACGCTGGAGCCGGACGCCGGCCTCACCCACCGCATCGAGCACATCGAGTCCGTACCCGACGACAGCCTGCCACGCTTCGCCCGGCTCGGCGTCGCCGCCTCGATGCAGCCGCCGCACACCGCCTACACGCGGGCCGACCACGCCGACGAGTGGTCCAAGCGGCTCGGCGACACCCGTGCCACGCGGGCCTGGCGGACGCGTGACCTGCGGGACGCCGGCGCCGTCGTCGCGCTGGGCTCGGACTGGCCGATCGCCCACCACGACCCCCGGTCCGTACTGGCCACGGCACGCACTCCGCGCGGAGCGGCCGCCGCGCGCCCCGGACTCACCGGCCTGCAGGCACTGGAGGGCTGCACCAGCCACGCCGCCCGTGCCGCAGGAGAGTCGGACGTGTCGGGCCGGATCGCGGTCGGACTACGGGCCGACCTCACCGCTCTCGCCGTCGATCCGGTCACGGCACCCGCCGACGAGGTCGCCGACGCTCCGGTCCGGCTCACAGTCACCGGTGGGCACATCACCCACCGGGGCCCGTGACGGCTGCGCGAGCACCACGTACGTCAAGGGCCGAGCCCCCCGTCCCCGTTCCCACCACGCCGACCGAGGTACCCCGCATGCCGCACCACCAGGAACGCACCGTCGACTTCTTCTCCGAAGACGCCCTTCCCGCGCCACGGGTGTCGCCGACCGAGGCGGAGCGCATCGCCGCCCAGGAGCTGGGCTTCGACGGCCGTGCGCAAGCGCTGGGCAGCAACCAGGACGTCAACTTCCTGCTGCGGGAGCGGAACGGGGCGGGCACGGCGATCTTGAAGATCGCCAACCCCTCCTTCAGCTCCGTGGAGATCGACGCCCAGGACGCCGCCGCCGACCTGGTCGCCTCGGCCTGCCCCGATCTGCGCGTCGCCACCGTGCTGCGCCACCCTGACGGCACTCCGCGCCGAGCGACGGTGGCCACCGAGAGCGGGCCGGTCATCGCACGCCTGCTGCGGTATCTGCCCGGTGGAGCGCTCACGGGAAGCCAGCACCTGTCCCCGGACACGGTCGCGGGCATGGGGGCGATCGCCGGGCAGGCCGGCGCGGCCCTGCGCGACTTCGCCCACCCAGGTCTTGAGCGCGTGCTCCAGTGGGACCTTCAGCACGCGAACCGGGTCGTCGCCAGACTCGCCGATCACATCGACGATGCCGAACCGCGCAACGCCGTACGCTCCGCGAGCTCGGATGCCTGGGCGCGGGTCCAGAAGCTCGCCCCCGAACTGCCCTCGCAAGCGGGGCACTTCGACCTCACGGACGACAATCTGATCCGGTCGCCCGAGAGCCGCACACCGATACCGGACGGGGTCATCGACTTCGGTGACCTGACGACGAGTTGGGCCGTCGGCGAACTCGCCAGCACGCTGACCTCGATGCTCCACCACGACGGGATGGAGCCGCACCACCTCCTCCCCGCGGTACGCGCCTTCCACGCCGTGCGGCCCCTCTCACAGCCGGAGGCCGAGGCACTGTGGCCGCTGGTGGTCCTACGTGCCTGCGTCCTGATGGTCAGCGGCAGGCATCAGGTCGCCGTCGACCCGGACAACGTCTACGCCCAGGCGAATCTCGACGGCGAGTGGCGCATGTTCGAGGCGGCCACCCGGCTTCCTGTCCCGGTCATGATCCACCTCGTCAAGGAGGCGACCGGTCTGACCGACGCGGGCGCCCCGGCGGACGCACCCGTGCGTCCTCTCCTGCGGGACGTCGACGCCGACCGGATCACGGTCCTCGACCTGTCCACGGACGCGGACGCCATGGACCACGGTGCCTGGCTCGAAACCCGTACCGAGGACCGGCTCGCGGCCTCGGCACTCGACGCCGGGTCGACCGCGGTCGCCACCCGGTACGCCCAGGCACGGCTCACCCGCGCGACTCCGCTCTCGTTCGACTCCACCGCGACGGTACCCACCGGCATCGACCTGTGGCTCGGTCGGGACACCCTGCTGCAGGCACCCGCCGCGGGCACGGTGCTCGCCTCGGAACCGGGCCTCGTGGAGATCACGTACGGGCCACGGCTGCTGACCGTGTCCCTGCCCGCCGCGTCGAGCGCGTCGGTCCTCACCGGCTCTCAGGTGCAGCCCGGCGACGTACTCGCCCAGCTCCCCTCCCGGACCTCGCTCCGCCTGACGCTGCGCGACACCGACAGCCCCGCCGTCCCGTCGCTGGTCCGCCCCGAGTACGCCGAAGGATGGCTCGCGCTCACCGCCGACCCCGCCCCGCTGCTCGGCCTCCCCGCCACCGGGCCTACCGCACCCGACGGTCTGCTGGAGCGGCGTGACGCCGCTTTCGCGACGGCCCAGAAGCACTACTACGCCAACCCGCCCCGCATGGAACGCGGTTGGCGCCACTTCATGCTGTCCACCGACGGCCGCGCCTACCTCGACATGGTCAACAACGTCACCCCGCTCGGCCACGCTCACCCGCGTGTCGAGGAGGTGGTCGCCCGGCAGCTGCGACGGCTCAACACCAACTCACGCTTCCACTACGCCGCGGTCGTGGAGTTCACCGAACGCCTCGCCGCCCTCCTGCCCGACCCCCTGGACACGGTGTTCCTGGTCAACTCCGGTTCCGAGGCGGTGGATCTGGGCCTCCAACTCGCCCGAGGAGCCAGCGGCCTGGACGATGTCGTCGCCGTCCGAGAGGCGTACCACGGCTGGACCTACGCTTCCGACGCGGTCACCACGTCGCTCGTGGACTATCCGAACGGGCTCGCCTCCCGCCCGGAGTGGGTGCACACCGTGGACTCCCCCAACTCCTTCCGGGGCCGCCACCGCGGGGCCGCTGCCGCGCAGTACGCGCCGGAGGCCGTCACGGCGATCGACGAGCTGGCCGCGTCCGGCCGCCCTGCCGGAGCGTTCATCAGCGAGACGTTCTACGGCAACGCGGGCGGAGTCGCCCTGCCCGACGGCTATCTCTCCGAGGTGTACGCCGCCGTCCGCCGGCACGGCGGTCTGGTGATCGCCGACGAGGTACAGGTGGGCTACGGCCGCCTCGGGCACTGGTTCTGGGGCTTCGAGCAGCAGCAGGTGGTGCCCGACATCGTCTGTGTCGCCAAGGCCACCGGCAACGGACACCCTCTCGGCGCCGTCATCACCTCCCAGGCCGTCGCCGACCGCTACCGCGACAACGGTGGCTTCTTCTCCTCCACCGGTGGCAGCCCGGTCTCCTCCGTCGTGGGCCTCACCGTCCTGGACACCCTGCGCGACGAGGGCCTCCAGGAGAACGCGGTACGCGTCGGCGGCCATCTGGGGCGTCGGCTGGGGGCCCTCGCCGACCGCTACGACATCATCGGCGCCGTCCACGGCTCGGGCCTCTACCTCGGCCTCGAACTCGTCCGGGACCGCGACAGTCTGAAGCCCGCGACGGAAGAGACCGCCGAACTCTGCGACCGCATGCTCGACCTCGGCGTCATCGTCCAGCCCACCGGGGACCACCTCAACATCCTCAAGATCAAGCCCCCTCTATGCATCGACAGGGCCGCGGCCGACTTCTTCATCGACACACTGGACCGAGCCCTGGCCCAACTCGGTCACGCCCGCTGACCGTCGCCGGGGTGGCGGTGGCGGCCCGGTACCGGGCTCGCCGGCGGGATCGGGCTCAGCCGCCCCGCACACCGAGGCCGCGGCGGAGCGCGTCGATCTCGTCGGCAAGCATCCGGCGGGAGATCTTTGCCGTCTCCACCATGCCCGAGCCGTGGAAGGTGCCCGGGTAATGGCGCAGCTCGGTCGCCACCCCGGCATGCGCGAGCCGACGGGCGTACTCGATCCCCTCGTCCCGCAACGGGTCGAACTGGCAGGTCGTCACGTACGCCGGGGGCAGGCCCGTCAGGTCCTCGGCGCGGGCCGGGGCCGCGTACGGGGAAACGTCTTCGCCGCCCGGTTCCGTGCCGAGGTAGCTGGTCCAGCTGAACACCGCGTTCGGCCGGTTCCACCACGGCGTGTCGGTGTAGGCGCGCATCGACGGCGTGTCGAGGCGGTCGTCCAGCTCCGGGATGCCGAGGTACTGGAAGCAGAGCGACGGGCCGCCGCGGTCACGGGCCAGCAACGCCACCGCGGCTGCCAGGCCACCGCCCGCGCTCTCACCGCCCACGCCCACCCGCGCCGGGTCGACACCCAGCTCCTGCGCCTCGGCCCCGACCCACTGCAGGGCCGCGTAGCAGTCCTCGACCGGCGCCGGGAACGGGTGCTCGGGCGCCAGCCGGTAGTCCACCGACACGATCACCACACCCAGCTCGTCGACCAGCCGGAGCAGCGCCGCATGGAACATGTCGAACTCGCGCAGGACGAACCCGCCGCCGTGGAGGTAGAGCAGGCCGGGCACCGCCTCGGTGCGGTTCGCCGGCGAGTAGAGGCGCACCGGGACGTCCGGCGCACCGGACAGACCGGGCGCCATCGTGTCCCGCACCTCGACGGGGTGGACCGGTTCGTAGACGGGAAGGTCGTGGCGCGACGCCTCCATCGCGGCGCGCGCGGCCAGCAGGGAGCCCTGGTCGGTCAGGGAGAACGCCGGGAGCATGTCCAGCCAGGGCAGCAGCTCGGGATCGATCGCGTAGGTCATGACCCGATCCTGGGCCGCGGCAGGTGTCCCGGGCCACCGCCACTTGGCGGGCGTTGCGGGCGCGGACCTCGCCGTCCGGCGGCGAGAACCTGTCGTGGCGTGACGGCATGAAGGGGCTGCTGCTGCGTCTTTCCGGGCTCGACGCCGACGCCGAGAACGCCGTGCGGGTGATCGGGTTCTTCGACCGCCTGATCACCGGGCGGGTGAGCGTGGACGTCCTGGTGCGCAGCACGGCCGACCTCGCCGGCTGCCCGGTCGGCGTGCACGCGCCCGGTCAGGGCCTGTCGCTGCGCGCGGACGGCGACGGGGCTGACACGACGCCAGCGACAGCGCCGGCCCGGGCCGCCGTCCGCGCGCTCGACGGCGGCACCGAGGTGTGGGTGGCGCGCGGCGGCCCGCCGGTCCCGCTCGACGACATACTGCTGGAACGGTTCGCCATCGCCACCGCGATCCTCCTTGACCACCCCGGCGTGCCGCGGCCCAAGCTCGGCGACCCGGCGCTGGTCGAGCTGGTGCTGTCCGAAGGCGCCGGCGCGGCCGAGCGCTCGCGGGCGCTGCACCTGCTCGGCCTCGCCCCGGCGGCGCGGCTGCGGGTGCTGGCCGGCACCGACGTCGGCGGGCTCGCCGGGTGGTCTGCCCAGCTGGGCGGCGTGTGGGCGGTGCTGACCGCGGACCCGGTGCCCGCCGCGCTCCCCGACGGCGCCCGGGTGGGCGTCGGCCCGGAGCTGCCGGCCCACGACGCCGCCCGCTCATGGACGGCCGCCCGGACCGCCCTGCGGTTCACCTCCCCAACGCAACCGGTGGTGTGGTGGGAGCAGCTCGGCAGCCTCGCCGCGCTCGACGGCACGCTCGAACCGGCGGCGCTCCACTCACTGGCCGACGTCCGCGCGCTCGACCGGCTCGCCACGGAGCCCCACGGCGAAGACACCCTCTCCGCGCTCGACGCGCTGTGCACGACCGGTTCGGCCCGCAAAGCCTCGGCCCTGCTGCACCGCCACCACAGCACCATGCCGGCGCGGCTGACCCGAGCCGAAGCCGTCCTCGGCTTCGAGGTCGGCTCCCCGGCCGGCCGGTTTCGGCTGCACCTCGCGCTCATGCTGAAACGGCTGCGGGACAACGCCGATCTCCGCTGACCGTCCACAGGGACCGCGGCTTCCTCACGCGACGCCTCCATCGCGGCACGCGCGGCCGACGGGGAGCCCTGGTCGGTCACGTCGCGCCGGAGCGGGGCGCCGCCGCTGACCCGAGCAGCCGCCACCCACCCCGTTCCCGCACACCGCGGTGCGGGGCCCGGGGCGCGGCCCCGGTTCCGGGGAGGGGCGGGGTAGGGGAAAGATCCCGCCCCGGCCCCCGAAATCGGTTGTCACGGACCCGCCCAACACTGATCGTTGTCCCGGACGACACACCACCCCCGGGAGGACGCACGGCCATGCCCACCGAAAGACCCGTCCCACCCCTCCTCGCGGGAGAACGCGAGACATTGCGCGGCTTCCTCGACTTCCACCGCGCCACGCTCGCCATGAAGTGCGACGGCCTCTCCGACGAGGAGTTGCGGCGACAGTCGATGCCGCCCTCGTCCCTCTCGCTGCTCGGCCTCGTCCGCCACATGGCCGAGGTGGAGCGCACCTGGTTCCGCATCGTCGTGGGCGGCGAGGACCTCCCGCTCGTCTGGTCCGACGAGCGCGACTACCAGGTGGCGTACGACGCGACGACGGCCACCCGCGCCGAGGCGTTCGACGCCTGGCAGCACGAGGTGGAGCACGCGCGCCGGATCGAGCGGGAGGCGGAGTCGCTGGACGTCGTCGCGCACAGCGAGCGCTGGGGCAAGGACGTGACGCTGCGGCTGATCATGACCCACGTACTGCTGGAGTACGGACGCCACAACGGCCACGCCGACTTCCTGCGCGAGGGCATCGACGGAACGGTGGGAGCCTGACATGACCGAACAGAAGCCGGCCGACCCGACCGTCGTCCACCCCATGCCGGACCAGCCACGCGTCGTCCTCCTCAAGCCACTGGTCACCTCACCCCTGATCGAGGTCGGCGAGTTCTCGTACTACGACGACCCCGACGACCCGACCGCCTTCGAGACCCGCAACGTGCTGTACCACTACGGCCCGGAGCGGCTGGTCATCGGGAAGTTCTGCGCGCTGGGCGAAGGCGTGCGGTTCCTCATGAACGGCGCCAACCACCGCATGGACGGCGCCTCGACCTTCCCGTTCCCCATCATGGGCGGATCCTGGGCCGACCACTTCGACCTGATCACCGGCCTGCCCGGCCGGGGCGACACCGTGGTCGGGCACGACGTCTGGTTCGGCTACCGGGCGACCGTGATGCCCGGCGTCCGCATCGGCCACGGCGCGATCGTCGCCTCGGGCTCCGTCGTGGTGGACGACGTACCGGACTACGGCATCGTCGGCGGCAACCCGGCCCGGCTGATCCGCCGCCGCTACAACGACGCCGACATCGCCCGGCTGTTGGCCCTCGCCTGGTGGGACTGGCCGCTCCCACACCTCACCGCACACCTCCGCACGGTGATGTCCGGCTCCCTCGACGCCCTGGAGGCCGCGGCGCCCCCTGCGTTAACGTAACCGGCGTTCGGAAAGGGAATACGGGGGCCCGCATGAAGCTGGTGGAGCATATAGCTGCCGTACGGGACGGGTCGGGCGACCCCGCCGCCATGGTGGGCGAGTTCCGGCGCACCGCCGTACTGGTGCCGCTGGTCGACGACGACTTCATGACGGCGACGTACGGCGGAATCCACTGGATCTACGCCTTCACGGACGAACTCGCCCTCGCGCGCTTCGCCGAGGTCCGCGGCGCGGCGCGCGAGGAGTGGGAGTTCGCGACCGTGCTGGGGGCCCGGCTGCTGGATGTGATGGTCCCCGCGCTGGACGGTCCGGCGGGCGTCGCGCTCGATGTGGCCGACGAGGACGGCTCGATGATGTTCCCGCCGGTGAAGGGCATCGTGCCGGACGAGGTGGCGGTGGACCTCACCGAAACCGAAGCCGCCGAAACCGAAACGAACACCGGCCCGGAAACCCCTCGATAAGGAGGCGGCAACCCGGCTCCACCGCCCGCACCTTCACCGACGACCTCATCGCCACCGCCGCCGACGGCCACCCGGCGGACCTCGTCCACGTCGGCTCCGTGGCCGGACACGCCCTCTACCCCAACTGGTCCGTCTACTCGGCCACCAAGGCCGCCGTAGCCCATCTGACCCGCAACCTGCGCGCCGAACTGGGCCCGCGCAACGTCCGCGTGAAGAACGTAGAACCCGGCGTCACCCTCACCGAACTGGGCACGGACATGCGCGATACGCAGATGTCCGCAACCCTGTCCGGGATGCGCACCGCCCTCCACCCCCTCGCCGCCGAGGACCTAGCGGAAGCGATCGCCCACGCGGTGGCGGCACCGCCACATGTGAACATCGCCGAACTGGTGGTGGTCCCGGTCCAGCAGGGCTGACACCTTCGCCCCGCATGCACGGCGGGGCACCACCCGGGCGGCGCGGGACATAGCCTTCCCGGGTGAGCGATCTCTTCGAACTGCAGCTGACCCTCGACCTCCCCGGCTCCCTGCCCGCCTCCGACCTCGCCCTGATCCGCCAACACCTGGGCGAGGTCGAGGACGAGGGCCAGGGCTCCGAGGCATCCGATCCCCTGGCGGAGCACCCCCTCCTCTCCTCCAGGGGCCCGGCCCACCGCATCGGCGGAACCCTGGTCGGCGAACTGCTGCCCGGACCGGTTGGCTGGGGCCTGACCGTACGGCAGGAGGTGCACCCGGACGAGTTCGAAGCCCTGCGAACCCTCCTCATCTGGCTGGCCGCCCGGACAACGTCCGTCGGTGCCATCGGTTATCTGCGCTTCCTCGAACACGACGTCCCCGACGTCCTGATCGCCGCCCCGGACTCCCCGGACGGCATCCACCGCCTGACCCTCCGCCCCGGCTCCCCCGCCCAGCGCCTGCTCCCGGACGGCTAGGGAGGGGCAGCGCCGCACCGCCCCTCGTTCCGCCCCTGCCCGGTCCTCGGTCAGCAACAACACAAACCGGTGAGGACGACAACGGCGGCCTCCCACACATGCACCCCCACCGTGGCGACCGCCCCGGCGTGCGTGCGGCACGATGGCGTCGATGAGCACCACCCACCCCAGCGCCTGCCGCTGAGCACCGCCGGCTACCAGAGCTCGACCCGATGAGCACCGACAACCGCTCCCACACGTCCCACCACCTCCTCGGCAGCCATCACCCCCACCTGCCGCCCACCCCGCAACCGCAGCGCCACCGCACCCTCGGCGGCCTCCTTCGCTCCGATCACCACCTGGTACGGCACGAGCCGAGCGGCCCGGACGCGAGCCCCCAGCGAACCGCACTCCGGCCCGTCGACCCGGGCCCGCAGCCCTCGCTCGACGCACCTTTCGACAAACGCGTCGGCATGCCGCACCTCCCCATCGGACACCGGCAGAACCACCACCTGCACGGGCGCAAGCCACCCCGGAAACGCGCCACCATGCACCTCCAGGAGCTGAGCGACGGCCCGCTCGACACTGCCGATGATGCTGCGATGAACCATCACCGGCCGGTGCTTCGCACCGTCGGCGCCGACATAGTGCAGGTCGAACCGCTCAGGCTGATGAAAATCCACCTGCACGGTGGACAAGGTGAACTCCCGCCCGGCCCCATCGGCAACCTGCACATCGATCTTGGGCCCGTAAAACGCGGCCTCGCCCACCCCCTCCTCGTACGGCACCCCGGCCCGCCCAAGAACCTCCCCCAGCACCGCAACCGCCCGCTCCCACACCCCACCACCCGCGACAAACTTCCCACCCGCCCCCGGCAACGAAAGCCGATACCGCACCGCCCGGATCCCCAGCGCCTCATACGCCCGCCGAATCATCCCCAACGCGCCCTCCACCTCCCCGGCGACCTGATCCAGGGCACAGAAGATGTGCGCATCGTTGAGCTGAATCGCCCGCACCCGAGCCAGCCCACCCAGAACCCCCGGACAGCTCGGCCCGGTACATCCCACCCAACTCCGCCATCCTCAACGGCAGTTCACGGTAGCTGTGCGAGCGCGACCGGAAGATCACCGCATGATGCGGACACAGACTCGGCCGCAGCACGACCTGCTCACCACGCACCTCCATCGGCGGAAACATGTCGTCCCTGTAATGCGCCCAGTGCCCCGACACCTCGTACAACTCCCGCTTGCCGAGCACCGGCGAATACACATGCCGATACCCCGCCCGCCGCTCCTCCCCCCGGATGTACTCCTCCAGCGCATGCCGCACGGCCGCGCCATCCGGCAACCAATACGGCAACCCCGCCCCGATCAACGGATCGGTCCCGAACAGACCCAACTCACGGCCCAGCTTGCGATGGTCATGCATGACGTTCTCCCTCACGGACGGCGAGGCGAGCACCACCGCAAGCAGAAACCCCGGGGCACTCGCCCCGGGGCTTCGGACCAGACATCAGTCAGCGCGCCGGGACTCTCTCCGGCGTCGTCGTCATACCAGCGCGCTTCATGCCGATGACCGTACCAACCCCACCCCACCCCCGCCGCCCCTTTTTCCACGGTGCAGGGACCACGGAGGTGATCTGGTGCGGACGGGGCGGTCGGTGCTTGCGACACGTGGTCCCCGCAGCCCAATCGGCAGGCCCAGGACTAGCGACGCCCCACCGCCAAGAGGTGCGAACTCGCAGCCAGCAGTTCCGGATACGGCTCGGCCATCCGAGCCGCAGCCAAAGCCGATTGGAACAACGGCGTATCGATCAGGGAGTCACCCGTGTACTGCTCCGTCGCCTTCAACATCGCCCACGTCGGGCCCTCGATGCCGAAGACCTGAGCGTCGAACCCCGCCGCGGTCACCTCTTCGAGCAGTTGCGCGCCGCTATGGAAGTAGGCAGCGGTGAAAGCCTTCTTCCCGTCGTGCATCTGAGTCCGGAGGATGTTCCCGATGCTCTCCTGCATCCGTTCGCGGTGCAGGTGGGCGAATGCCGTGTGCTCAAAAAGACTGGCGTAGCGGTTGATCCCCGCGGCCGCGACGAGCCCGCCCGGACGCAGCACTCGGTATGCCTCCGCAAGCGCCTGATCCCGGTCGGCGCGCTCCAACAGGTGGTAAAGGGGGCCCAGCAGAAGGACAACGTCGTAGGACTCCTTCTCCGCCGTGAGCCCCCTGGCATCACCCAGTTCAGCGACGCACCCGTCAACGCGCTGCGCCTGGTCGACGTGCCGGGAAACGGGGTCCACGAGGTGCACCTCGTAGCCATCCTCGATCAGCCACCGAGCGTGCGTGCCCGGACCGCCGCCGACATCAAGGATCCGGGCCGGGGCAGGCGGAAGATGGCGGCGCAGAAGTTCTTGTGTCCTCAGCATCTCCAGCCTGCCGTCCGCCGTGGACGACAACCGCGTCGACTCGTCGATGGTGGACGCGTAGAAGGTCATGACCTCGGGAGCTATCCGGTGAGCCGTCATGACTGCATTGTGGCGGGCCAGGGATGCCCGTGTCCGCAATGCGGGTAACGTGCCCGGTCAGCCCGTCACCGCTACCGTTATGAGGCCGAGGGCAGCATCTCGTGGCTGCTGAGCCACTTCGCAGCCTCTCTCAGCCTCGCCGCCAAGCTGATCTGCTACCCGCAGGCAGCCAACCTCACCACGTCTGGGCGTTTATCGGAGGGCAGCACCGCACAGAGTTGCGGCAACCTCGGCGCACCCTGAGCAACGGCTTTCCACGTGACGTCAGTTCCGCAGCGCCGGTGATCCGGTCGGGGCGAGCCGCCCGGCGCTGCGGTACGTGGCGATACCGAAGGCCAGCAGCCAGTAGCTGAGGACCGCACCCATCAGGGCGGTGGTGCCCCAGCCGTTCGCCGCGTAGAAGTTCGCGGGGGTGTTGCCGAAGAACAGCGACGGCACGAAGGCCAGGTTGACCCCGGCCAGGACGTACGCCGACCGGCCGGTCCACCGCGGGAGCAGGTTCGTGCGGGAGATGACGTAGCCCACCGAGGTCAGGAAGAACCCCAGCATGAGGCGGGAGATCGAACCGTAGAGGATGTACGTGCCGTTGACGGCGATGGTCGGATCGATCGGGTGGTCGACGGCGATGACCGCGCCGGCTTCCAGGCCGCTGGAGACCAGGGTGATGGTCGCGTAGACCAGACCCGTGGCGAAGGCCATCGAGCCGGCCCACTCATATGCGGGGCTCACGCGCTTGACCAGCTCACGGAAGGCCGTCACGAACACGACCAGGAACGCGAGCGCGACGATCCCGATCAGCAGCCTGGCCAGGACGTTCGAGTCCGGCGGCGGACCCGAGTAGATGAAGTACAGGGGCACTTCGATGATGAGAGCGGCCGCGGCGGAGATGCCCGCGATGCCGGTAACGCGCCTGGCAAAGGTCTCGTTCATGAGCGCCCCCGGTTGTCTTCTTTGTCGCTTCTTCCACTGATGAGGTAAATGCTGCCGATCGCGGGGCTCATCGTCGCTGGGCCTGAACACCGGATGAGGGTGGTCCTTCCGACACCCTCCTCGGCGGCGACGCGAGTATCCACAACGCGGCTCCACCTCTCATGCCCCGTGTCGGGGTCCCCGCGCAGGCGGGGCTGGTCCGGCCGCAGTCCGCCGGGCGTCTGGGTCGGCCGGGACTGGAGCGACCGTGGCGCCAGTAGCCGTAGAACGCGACGTCCGGCTTCGGGACGCCGCGGTCGACAGCGGGCAACCGCATCGCCGAGCAGGCCCGGATCTCGATCGGCTCGCTGTACCAGTACCACCCGAACAGGGACGCGATCCTGGCCGAGCTGGTGCTCCGTCACCTCGATGCGGCAGCTCGGTCGGCGTGGCCGCCCGCAGCGCCGCAGCTCGAACGCCACTTCGACAACCACACCGCCCGATCCCGGCAATGGCTCGCTCTGCTCCGCGGTGACCGGCTCCACGGTCCGCGAGAGCCCGATTTCGGCCCTCCTGACCCTTCCCCGCCGCCCTCGGGTGCCTGGGATAGTGACCCCATGAGCGACGCGTACGAGCGGATGATGCGGGCCAACCAGGCGAACTGGGACGCCCGGACCCCCGTCCACCTCGCCAGCCGGTTCTACGGGGTCGACGAGGCCGGCGCGGAGCACGACCCGTCCCGCTGGTTCGCCTCGTGGGAGTGGGACGACCTCGGCGAGCTGGCCGGCCGCGACGTACTGCACCTGCAATGCCACCTCGGCACGGAGACGATCGCCTTCGCGCAGCGCGGGGCACGGGCCGCCGGTCTCGACTTCTCCGCGGCGTCCGTGGCGGCGGCGACCGGCATCGCGGCGCGTGCGGGCTTCGATGTGCCGTATGTGCGGGCCAATGTGTACGACGCCGTGGCGGCCCTCGGCGGGCGGCGGTTCGACGTCGTCTACACCGGCAAGGGCGCCTTGTGCTACCTCCCCGACCTGGACCGCTGGGCCGGCGTCGCCGCCGAGCTGCTGCGTCCCGGCGGCCACCTGTACGTCGTGGAGTTCCATCCGCTCCTCAACGCACTGGGCCCGAAACCCGCCTCCGGAGAGGGCCCCGAACTCCTGCTCAGGCACGACTACTTGGGCGGCAGCGGCCCTGTGCACCGCGACGGGACGCACACCTACACGGACGGCCCGGCCGTCGAGGGCGCCACCGACAGCTACGAGTGGATGCACGGGCTGGATGATGTCGTCAACGCCCTGATCGGAGCGGGCCTGAGCATCCGGCGGCTGCGCGAGTCACCCGAACTGCCCTGGCCTCGCTGGCCCCACATGACGCGGGCCTCGTCCGGCTGGTGGCAGCTGCCGGAGCCACGGATCCCGTTGCTGTACGGGCTCCTGGCATCCCGTTGAGCGGGGGCCGCGGTGGCGCCACGCCGGGCGGCAAGGTCCAGGTCCCATTGCGCCATCGCCATCAAGAGGAGATCACATGCCACCTGCCCCTTCTCCGCGTCTGTCCGTTGTCATCGACACCGATCCCGGCGTGGATGACGCCTGGGCGATCCTGTTTCTGGCTGCCCAGCCGGACGTCGAGATCGTCGCCGTCGGGGCCGCGCACGGCAACGTGCCCACTGCCGTGGCGGCGGCCAACGCGCTACGTGTGCTCGACATCGCCGGCCTCGACCACATACCGGTTGCCGCCGGGCATCCCACCCCCCTTCAACAGCCTCTGCGGACATCCGAGTTCGTCCACGGCGTGGACGGCCTCGGCGGCAACGCCGGCCCTGCGTCCCTGCGCCGGACCAGCCAGGAATCGGCAGCGGAACAACTCGTACGCCTGGCCAGACAACGGCCGGGCGAGCTGACGCTGCTGGCGCTGGCCCCGCTGACCAACATCGCCCTCGCCCTTCGGATCGAGCCGAACCTTCCCCGTTACCTGCGCCGCGTGGTGTGCATGGGCGGCGCGTTCCGTGTTCCCGGCAATGTCACCGCCTGGGCCGAGGCGAACTCCGCCCATGATCCGGAGGCGGCGGAAGAGGTGCTGCGCGCGGGGTTCGACCTGACCCTGGTGCCGCTGGACATGACCGACCACGCGTGGGCCGACGACATCTGGTTGAAGCGGATCGCGGACGCGGACGCCCCAGCGGCTCGTTTCGCATCGTCCGTACTCGACACCTACGTGGCCCTCTACAGCAGCACTCGCGGCACCGTCGGCTGTGTCCTGCACGATCCGCTCGCCGCGGCCATCATGGTCGACGAGTCCTTGGCCACCTACGAGGAGCACCAGGTCATGGTCGAGCTGGCGGGTCACACGCGCGGCGCCACACTGCTCGACGCGCGGAAGTTCACCGTCAGCCATGGTGGCATTCCCGACCAACGGCCCCCGGTGCGGATAGCCGCCACCGTGGACGCCGTCACGGCGATGGACCGCATCCACCACGCTCTCACCGCCTGATACGCCCGGCCCGTTCCCGACCAGGAAGGCAATCGATGACCGGCACGGCCTCCCCCCAGCACTACGCACCCCGGTGGGACAGCGACACCCGCCCGGCCCCGCCCGCCACCGGTGGCGAACGCGAGACCCTGAGCGCCGTCCTGGACTGGCACCGGGCCACCTTCGAGCTCAAGTGCGCCGGCCTGCCCCCGGAACGGCTGTCCGAACGGGCGGTGCCGCCGTCCGGCCTGTCCCTGCACGGCATCGTGCGGCATCTGGCGGGCGTCGAGCGCTGGTGGTTCCGCATCCAGTTCGCCGGTGAGAACGTTCCGATGCTCTACTACTCCGACGACGACCCCGACCAGGACTTCGGCAGCCTGGACGGTGACGTCGACGAAGCCTTCGCCGTGTGGCGGGCGGAGTGCGAGCACTCCCGGCACATCACGGCCGCTGCCGCGTCACTGGACGAAACGGGGATCCGCAAGAGCACCGGCGAGCCGATCTCACTGCGCAGGATCCTGGTGGACCTGATCGCCGAGTACGCACGGCACAACGGCCACGCCGATCTCCTGCGCGAGCGCATCGACGGCGCCACCGGGATGTGAGGCAGGGGGCCCGGATCACCCGGGCCCCCTCCCGGCACGAGCACGAGGAGAGACCGCGTCACCTGGCGCCCGGACTCGTTCCGCGCCGCGCAGCGGCTCAGCGGCTACCGAAGCGCCCTCGCCCAGGCCGGGGTCCGGGAGGTCCGGGAGGTCCGGGAGGACCCGCGGCTGGTGGTCGGTGATCTCACGACCCCTCAGCAGGCCCGCGACGCGGTCGTACGCCTGCTGGACCTGCCGTCACCCCGACGGCATTCCTCGCGCTCAACCTCGGCATCAGCACGGGGGTCCTCATCGAACGGCCAGCCGGACGGCACGAGTTCGCCTTCATCGGACTCGACGAGACCGACGTCTCCAGGGGGCTCGGCATCTCGGCCGTCGTCCGCGACCCGCAGGAAGTCGGCCGGCAGGCGGCACGCCTGGCCCTCGACCGAATCGCCACCCCGGACCGGCCGCCGCGCACCGTCACCGTCCCCAGCACCCTCGTCCGGGCGAGGCACCGGCGAAGTGGGACCTTGACCTGGCGCACGTGGAGTTGCCCACTTCACCATTGCGACTGCCCACTGATTTGTCTCAGGTGGCACCGCATCACCACTGGGGCGGCTGAGCCGGTTGTGAACTCAGTGATGGATATATGCAAAATTTGCTGTCCGGAACTGCTGCTTCACCGCTTGTTCCGTGCCACACTGAACGTGGCCCTCACCGCATCCCCCGTCGGTGAGGGCCACACCCCTCGTCGACGCCCCGGAAATGCGCTCGGCAGCGCACGGCGGCACACGGCACAGTGACCTCATGAGCGAACGAGGTCTGGCCCACGACGGAACGATCGCCCGCGAGGGCGCGCTGGACCGCGTGCCGACGGCATTCACTGCCGTCGTCGATGCCGCCCGCACCCGTATCACCGAGACATTCGGCGGTGCGCGGCCGCACAGCGCCTACCTCTACGGCAGCATCCCGCGAGGCACCGCCATCCCCGGAGTCTCCGATCTCGACCTCCAACTCGCCCTCCACGACGAGCCCACCGAGGCCGACCGCGCCGACGCCACGGCGATCGAGGCCGCGCTCGACCACGCGTTCCCCCAGATCGAAGGCGTCGGCATCCTGCTGTCCAGCACGCGCGTCCTGCTGAGCGACCTCGAACGCCACGATGCGGGTTTCTTCATCGCCTGCCTGTGTACCCCGCTGCTCGGCCCCGACCTCGCCGAACGGCTGCCCCGTTACCGCCCCACGACCCTGCTCGCCCGCGAAACGAACGGCGACCTCGCCCTCGCGCTGCCACGCTGGCGCGCCCGAGCCGCCGAAGCCGTCACGGACGCCGACCGCCGGACCCTCAGCCGCGCGGTCGCCCGTCGTATCGTGCGCAGCGGGTTCACTTTGATCATGCCCCGCTGGGGCGGCTGCGACCTCAACGAGTCCGCCGAACTCTTCGGCCGCTACTACCCCGAGCGCGTCGAGCAGATGCGGCTCGCCGCGACCACCGGCCGCGCCCCCTCGGCCGATCCGGCCGTCCTCGGCATGCTCGTCGACGACCTGGGCCCCTGGCTCGCCGCCGAATACACAGCCGTGCACGGCGAGAAGACGCCCCGCCCCTGAACGGCGTTGTCTGCCGGTACCGCCGCTGGGCAGCACCGGAGAAATCCCGGGCCCGCCTCGCGCCCGTGCCTTAATATCCCGACATCGATCAGAAACGAACGCAAGTTCTGCAAGGGGTGGGGTATATGGGCATCCGCGTACCGCACCGGACCCGCTGAGCTACCGGATGTCCGGCAGGACCCCCGAGGACGGCCGGTTCGAGGGCGAAGGAGCCATGGCCTTCACGCCGCCCGCGAGCGACACCTTCGACCTGGCCGAGCTGGCCCGGGGCCGGAAGGACTGAATCCCGGGGCCGGTGGCTGCCCCGTATCCTGAACCGTGTGCTGCCAAAGGTGGATATCGAGGGTGAGGCACTGAGCCGGCCATGACGAACACGGGGGGCGGTGGCCCGCGACCACGCGGCAGGTGGTGGCGGGAGGGAGCGATCACGGCGACGGCGTTCGCGCTCTGTCTGCTCGGCGGCATGGTGCGGGTCGACGGCACGCTGTCGCCGCCGCCTGCCGCCGCCTACGTCATCGCCGTGGTGTCCTGTGCCGTGCTGCCGGTACGGCACCGGGCGCCCCTGGCCGCCATGGCGGCCACCACCGCGAGCGGCGTGCTGGTGCCGTCCTTGGGCCTCCTGCTGAGCCCGCTCATCGTGGCCCCCGCCGTGATCACGGCCTACTCCTACTCGCTCACCGCGCGCACCGAACGGCGCGCGGTGAGCGCGGTGTTGCTCATCTCCGCGGCGCTGCTGGTCGCCTCCGCCCCCTTGTTCGGGGCTCTCTCATGGCAGGACGCGAGCAGGGTGGGAGCGGTGGCGGCGTTCCCGCTGGTGGCCGGGGTCCTCGGTCACTCGGTGCGGAACCGACGGGCCTACCTGGCGGCCGTGGAGGAGCGGGCCCAGCGGGCCGAGAAGAGCCGGGAGAGCGAGGCGCGCCGGAGAGTGGCCGAGGAACGGGTGCGCATCGCCCGAGAACTGCACGACCTCGTGGCCCATCAGATCACCCTGGCCAACGCGCAGGCCACGGTCGCCGACCATCTCTTCGACGCCCGCCCGGAGCAGACCCGCAAGAGCCTGAAGGAGCTGGTCGAGACCACCGGCGACGCGCTCGACGAACTGCGGGCCACGGTCGGTCTGCTGCGTCAGTCCGGGGACGCGGCCGCGCCCGCCGAACCGGCGCCCGGGCTGTCCCGGCTTCCCACGCTCCTCGAGTCCTTCCGCCGCGCGGGTCTGGAGGTGTCGGTGCATCAGGAGGGCACGGCCAGGCCGCTGCCGCCGGGAGTGGACCTCACCGCCTACCGCGTCGTCCAGGAGGCCCTGACCAACGTGACCAAGCACGCCAACACCGGTAGCGCCCGGGTGCGCCTCGCCTGGAACCGCGATCGCCTCACCATCACCGTCGCCGACGACGGGGACGGTGCCCGTACCGTGCCGAGCGCGTCCACGGTGCCGGACCGGCCGCCCGGTTACGGCCTGATCGGGATGCGCGAACGTGCCACCGCGGTCGGGGGACACCTCTCCGCGGGCAAGCGCCCGGAGGGCGGCTTCCTCGTCTCCACCGAGCTGCCCCTCCCGCCCGCCAAGGACGCGACGCGGAGGGATGACGGAGCAACAACCACCGACGGGCGGACGGGCGACGGAGAGGCGGGGGATGCGCCGTGACGCTCCGAGTGCTGCTCGCCGACGATCAGGCCCTGCTGCGCGGCGCCTTCCGGTTGCTTCTCGACACCGCCGACGACATCACCGTGGTCGGCGAGGCCGCCGACGGCAGGGAGGCGGTGAGACTCACCCGGGAGCTGCGCCCGGACGTGGTGATCATGGACATCCGCATGCCCGAGGTGGACGGTCTCACCGCCACGTCGGAGATCTGCGCCGACCCGGAACTGCGTGCCAGCCGCATCCTGATCCTCACCACGTACGAGACCGACGAGTACGTCGCTCAGGCGCTGCGCGCGGGGGCCGGCGGCTTCATCGGCAAGGGCATCGGGGCCGAGGACCTGGCGGACGCCGTGCGGACGATCGCCGCCGGCGACACTCTTCTGTCCCCCGCCGCGACCCGCTCCTTGGTGGCCCGTTTCCTGGCCACACCGGACGACGCGCCGCAGCACCACTCCGAACAGCTCGCCGTGCTCACCCCGCGCGAACGCGAGATGGTGGCCCTGGTCGCGACCGGCCTGTCCAACCAGGAGATCGCCGAACGGATGTTCCTCAGCCCCTTCACCGTCCGCGCCCACGTGCAGCGCGCCATGACGAAGCTGGAGGCCCGCGACCGGGCGCAACTCGTCGTCATCGCCTACCGGACGGGCCTGGCCCAGGCCGCCCCCGACGGCGGTACCGGATGAGGTCACGGCATCGGGGCGAACGCGGGCAGCGTAAGGGCCGAGTGGGCCGGTCGTGGTGTCGCGGAGGGCATGGTGACGAGGCCACGCAGCATGGTGTTGCGTTGCTCCAGGGCCCGCACCGTGGTGGGGAAGAGCGTGGCCGCACCGTTGTCGACCAGTGCCTGATTCATGGCCACGAACTCGCGCACACCGCGTTCGTAGGCGGCGAAGGCCGCGGTGTGGTCGCGGTGCGTGGCCAGGGCGTTGGCGAGCATGTAGGCACCGGCCAGCGCGAGGCTTGAGCCTTGTCCGGTAAGGAACGAGGGTGCGTACGCGGCGTCCCCGACGAGCGCGACGCGGCCGCTGGACCAGCGGGGCATGCGGATCTGACCGGCCGTGTCGAAGAACAGGTCGTCCGCGTCGCGCATGGCGTTGACCATGCCGGGGACCTCCCACCCCGCGCCCGCGAAGACCGTGGCGACCAGGTCCCGCTGGGCGTCGGGGTTCCGGAGGGCGTCGAACGGCGGTTCCGGTTGGTGAAAGGTCAGGAAGGCGTGCAGCTCGTCGCTGTCCCCGACGGCGTAGAGCGCCGCGGCCTTACCCGGGGTGTTCCACATCATGAGTTCGCGGGAGAGACCGAAGGTGTTCGGCATGGTGAAGATGGCGAAGCAGTAGCCGAGGTAGCGGTGGAACTGCTCTTCGGGGCCGAACAGGGACTCCCGGGTGGATGAGTGCATACCGTCGGCGCCGACTACCAGGTCGAACGTGCGCCGTTGCCCGCCGCGGAACGTCACGTCGACCCCTTGTTCCGACTGGTCGAGGGTGTCGATGGAGCCGTCGAACAGGAATTCCACGTCGTCGCGAACCTTTCCGTGGAGGACCGCGGCCAGATCCCCACGACGCACCTCCAGATCCTGTCCCTCGACGCTGCCGGCAACGGCGTGCGGGGGGAGCGCGGCCACCTCACCGCCCTCGGCGTTGAGGAACGTGCAGCGACGCGAGTCGATGTGCGCGTCCCGCAGTCGCGGCAGTATCCCCATCCGCCGGACCACCTCGATCGCGGTGCCGCGGATGTCGATCGGATAACCGCCGTCGCGCAGCGCGCCTGCCTTCTCCACCACCGTGACCGCGAATCCGGACCGGTGCAGCCAGTACGCCAGCGCGGGTCCGGCGATACTGGCCCCGGAGATCAGAACTGTGCGCTTCGCGCTCGTACTCACGTCTGGACTCCCTTCTTCGTGATACGGACAACGAGCAGCGACAAGGCGGCGACGAGGCCGGCGACGGCGAACCCTGTGACGAAGGCCGATTCGGCCGGCCGATCCGACATCGGGTCGGCCCCGGCGGCGAGGATCGCGCCGCCGACCTGGGCGCCCAGGGCGACGCCGATCACCCGTGTCACCACGAGCAGGCTGGTGGCGATGCCGGTGTCCCTCGCGTCGACGGCGGTGGCGGTGCCGGCGAGCAACGCCGTGGTACCGACGCCCGCGGCGAACGCGGTCAGCACCTTCGCGAGGACGAGCTGCCATGCCGCGGTGTGCACCGACGCCAGGGCGATCATCGTGGCCGCCGTGACGACGGCGCCCACGGTGACCACGGCACGGGGACCGAAACGCCGCGCCGCGATCCCGCCGACCGAATCGCTCACCGCCCCGACGATGGCGCCGGGCATCAGGAACAGCCCGATGTCGGTGGTGCCGACTCCGAAGCCGTACCCGTCGGCCGATATCGCGAACAGCTGCGGGAGCAGGAAGACCACCATCCCGAAACTGATGGTGATGACGAAGGTGAGCACGAACGCATTCCTCATCGCGGGCTTCGCCAGCATGCGGAGATCGACCATCGGCGCGGCCGCCCGGCGCTCGACGGCGACCCATCCGCTCGCGAGGGCGGCCACGACCACCACGACGGCACCGGCCGCGAGTGGCGGCAGACCGCCGCCCGTCACCGCCCCGAGCCCGAGCATGAACGCGAGCAACGTACCGCTCAGCAGAACCACGCCGGGCCAGTCGATCCCGTCGTCCGAGGGGATCGGCGGATCATGCGGCATCAGCCACATCACGGCCGGCGTCGTCGCGATGATCGCGATCGTCGGCAGCGCGAACATCCCATGCCAGGACAGTGTTTCCGCGATCGGCCCGGCAATCAGCGTTCCCACCAGGCCGCCGCCCGTGAACAGCGCGGTGACCAGCCCGATCGCCACCTGTGACTCTCCAGTGGGGAGGTGTTTGCGCACCAGGATGAACGAGAGGGGCAGCGCACCCACCATGGCACCCTGCAATACCTGGCCGAGCAACAACACCGGCAGGTTCGGCGCCAGACCGGCCAGCAGACCACCGGCCGACACCACGGCCATCAGCCACAGCAGCACGCGCTTCCCGCCGTAGCGGTCGCCGAGTTTGCCTGCGACGGGTGCGACGACCGCGCCGGTGATGAGTAACGTGTTGCCGACCAATGCCCCTTCGGCAGGACTGACCCCCAACTCACGTTGCAGCAGCGGGAGCGCGGGCTCCACCACCGACTGCAGGGTGCCGAGGGCGAGTGCCAGGATACCGAGCGCGCCGATCGACAGCCTCCCGATGCGGACCGGGGAAACCACAGCTTCGGACATGGACGTCCTTTTCATCCGGGAAATGCGCGGGATTCACGCGCCTCCCACACTCCCCTCCGGCGCCCCGGGCGGGCATCGTTCCCCGCTGCTGTCTTCCCCTGGTGCGCCCGGACCAGCCGCTCACGGGTCCTGGTGCGTACGCACCACAGCACGTCACCGCGGCGGTGGCGCCACCAAAGGTGGCTCCACCGCCGCAGCGGGGCAGGAACTTACTGGTGGGCGCTGATCACACCGCCGGCGCTGAGCACGATGTACACGCCGTTGGCGTTGGCCCCGGTGTCGTGCTGGTTCGCGTCCAGCGTGCCCACCGAGCCCTCGAAGCCGAGGATCTCCGCGCGGTAGTGGAGGTCGCCGACCTTCGTGACCTTGGCCTTCCAACCGCCCGCGAGCTTGAAGGTGCCCGGTCCCTGGTGTTCGCCGCCCATCCAGGAACGGACCTGGCCGTCCAGCGTGAGCACGACGTACATGCCGTTGGCGTCGAGCCCGGCGTCGCTGCCCTTGGCTTCCATCGTGGCCAGGACCGAACCGCTGCTGACGATCTTGGCGCGGTAGTGCTCGGGGCCGAGTTTGTAGATCTCGGCCTTGCTGCCGTCCACCAGGGTTTGGGTGCGGACCGGGGAGGCCGCCTTGCCCGCGGCGCCCGCCTTGGTGTCGACCGTGACATCGGAGCCCTGCGCTCCGGCGGAGGAGTCCGCGCCGCTGGACGCGGTGGCAGCCGCGGGCTTCATGCCGGTGGAGCCCGAGCCGGAACAGGCGGTCAGGGTAAGGCCGGTGGCTGCGATCAGGGCCGCGGCGGCAAGGCGCAGGGTGCGGCGACGAGCGGTGCGGCCAGTGGTGTGGGAGCTCATTTCGGGTCCCCCCGGGACAGTCGGTGTCGTTGTTTTCTCGGTACGTCACCCACTCTGGTCGGGCCCACTACCGCATCGCTGCCGCTCCACTAACGTCCGGCTAATGCGCGTGTGAGTAGTGGTGCCACTCTCCTCACAAACGCCCCATAGGTCCGAATGCCCCCCTCGCCGCCACCGCCACGGCGACGGGAAGCTGATTAGAACGTTCTAGTTAACGCCAAGGCATTGGCGCAAGGTAAATCCCGACAGCGGGCGCCGATGAGGGGCACGTCGCCCCTCGCCAGGCCGCTGCCCAGCTTTGCCGAACACATGGACCCCTTGACCGATCACGGCGGGCACTTTACGTTCGGTTGCTAGAACGTACTAGTTCACTTGGGAGCACAGACATGCGGACACTGCAGCTGGCCACGATCGGCGCAGGCCGTATCGGGTCCAACCACGCCGAGATCGTTGCCCGTCACATCCACGGCGTCACCCTGGCCGCGGTCACCGACCCGGTACCCGGAACCGCTCGGCGCCTCGCCACCGAGCTGGGCGCCCCGACGGCCACCACCGATGTGGAAGAGGTCCTCGGCCGGGACGACATCCACGGCGTGCTGATCACCGCGCCCGCCCGGTCCCACACCGGCCTGGTCGTCGCCGCGGCCGCCGCCGGCAAGCACATCTTCGTGGAAAAGCCGATGGCGGTGACGTCGGCCGACGCCGACCGCGCCATCGCCGCCGCGGAGCAGGCAGGTGTCGTACTCCAGGTGGGGTTCAACCGCCGCTTCGCCCCCGGGTTCGCCGCGGCCCACGCCGCGGTCGCCGACGGCCGTACCGGCACCCCGCAGCTGCTGCGGTCGCTGACCCGTGACCCGGGCCCGTTCACCGCCGACCCGGCCCGGATCCCGCAGTGGACGATCTTCCTGGAGACCCTCGTCCACGACTTCGACACCCTGTGCTGGCTCAACCCCGGCGCCACCCCGGTCAGCGTCCATGCCACCGCGGACGCGCTGGTCCGTCCCGACGCCAAGGCCGACGGCCACCTGGACACCGCGGTGGTGACGATCCGTTTCGACAACGGTGCCATCGCCACCGCCGAGGCGTCCTTCTCCGCGCTGTACGGCTACGACGTACGCGCCGAGGTCTTCGGCTCGGAAGGCATGGTGACCGCCGGCAACGGCCGCAGCACCGACATGACCTTCTACGGCCCCCAGGGCATCCACGTCGACACCGCCCGGCGCGACACCGAGCTGCTGCGCGCGGCCTACACCGCCGAGCTGACCGCCTTCGCCGACGCCGTCCGCCACAAGAACCCGGCCCTCGTCACCGGCCACGACGCCCGCCGGGCCCTGTCCATCGCGCTGGCCGCCATCCGCAGCGTGGAAACCACCGCGACCGTCACGATCGCCGAGGTGACCGCATGACGCTCCCCGTGAGCCCCTTCACTCTCGCCGCCGACGCCGAAATGCTCTACCTGGACCGCCCGTTCACCGAACGCGTCGCCCGCATCGCCGAGCGCGGCTTCCAGGTCGAGATCTGGGACTGGTCCGCCAAGGACATCGACGCCCTGACCGCCACCGGCGCCACGTTCTCCTCCATGACCGGCTACCTGACCGGGGACCTCACCGACCCCGACGGCATCGACGCCCTGCTCACCTCGGCCCGCGAGTCCCTCGACGTGGCCGCCGAGTTGGACTGCGCACGCCTGAACCTGCACGGCACCGGCCTGGACGGCAAGGGGCTCCCCGTCCGCCCCGTCGAGGTAGCCACCCCCGCGATGTGGCTCACGGCCGCCGACACCCTGCGCCGCGTCGCGGAACTGGGCGAAGCCGCCGGCCGCGTCTTCACCCTCGAAAACCTCAATCTCGCGGTCGACCACCCCGGCACCCCCTTCGCCCGCGCCGCGGACACCCTGGCGCTCGTGCGGGCCGTCGACAGCCCGTACCTGCGAATGAACCTGGACCTCTACCACGCCCAGATCGGCGAGGGAAACCTCATCGAACTCTGCCGCCGGGCCCTTCCCTACCTCGGCGAGATCCAGGTCGCCGACGTCCCCGGCCGCTGCGAACCGGGCACCGGCGAGATCCACTACCCCGCCATCGCCAGCGCCCTCGACGACCTCGGCTACACCGGCGTCGTCGGCCTCGAAAGCTGGGCCCGCGACGACTCCGACGCCGCCCTGGACGCCTTCCGAAGCGCCTTCACTCCCGGCGCCGACGCCGCAGTCGCCGTCACCCCACCGGCGTGATGGGGTGACCCACCTTGCGGTACTCGCCGGGAGAGATCCCATAGGTCTTCTTGAAGACCCTGCCGAAGACCGCGTCGTCCTGAAATCCCCACCGGGCGCGGATCTCCCCGACCGTTCGGCCGGCATGGGACGCGTCCGCCAGATCGGCGCGACAGCGTTCCAACCGCTGTTCGCGGATGAACCCACGGACCGTTTGCCGATCCTGCTGGAAGAGGTATTGGAGGTACCGCACGGAGATGTGATGTTCGGCAGCGATCAGCGCGGGAGACAGCAGCGGCTCGTTCAGGTGCCGGACGACGAACCGCTTGATCTCCTTGATGAGTTCCGTCCTCGGCGAGGAGGAAATCACCTCCCGCCGGTCCACCATGCTGGTGAGAAACAAGGCCGAAAGGTCTATGACAGCTGATCCGAGGCGCCCGACGGGTGCCGATTCCAGCATCGCGTGCTGATCGGCGACTCCTTCCAGGAATCGGGCCAGCACCACCCCGGGCCCGTCCCTCACCGGTACCGGTCCCCGCGTCAGGTTTCGCGAGGCACCCACCGGAAGAGGGACGGCACTGCGGGGCAATTGCACAACCACCGCCAGGTCCGCCTCTCCTCGGCCGGGCAGCGACAGGTCGAGTGGCGGTGTCCCCTCCCGCAGAACAAAAGCGGTGACTTCCCGATGCGTTCCTTCTCGCCCCTGGAACGACGACGGCTCCGGATGGAACGAGAGCAGGATGAGCCACGCACCCGGGGTGGGCTGGAGCAACGTACGGTATTCCCGTTCCCATGCCCGTGCGAGGGGCTTCATCACTGAAATACGCACCTGACCAAGGTCCAGCACCCTCATCCCGCGGGAATCCACACAGGTGTCGTACGTTTCCACAACCGTAAATGCCTTTCGTGCGACCGAGGGAGTTCGCGCTTCCCTGGGTCGGCGAGTCCGCTCATCACTGCGTGAGGGCACGTTCGCCGCCCGTTCCAAGCGCTTCCGCCTCTACACTCTTGACGGCTCGAACCGGCCCAGGAAGGGATCAGGCGTCCCATGGGACGTTCTGAGACGCCACACAGTCCGAATATCGCCACAAGGCAGGACATACAGGGGGAAATGGCATGGGGGCAGCCAACACTGACGCGTCGAGGGGGTCGCCTCATGAGGGCACTCTTGCTCTGGCTTCCCCGGCCGGACGGCACCTGGCGACCGAACTGCGGCGTATCAAACAGACGTCGGGGCTGAGCTACGCCCGGCTGGAAGCCCGCACCCACTACAGCAGGGCGTCGCTCGAGCGTTACGTCAACGGCAAACTGTTTCCCGGCCGCGACGCGGTCAAGGACATCGCGCAGGCGTGCGGCGCCGACCCCGGGCCCTTGCTGGAATTCTGGGACGACGCACTGAAAACGGCCATGGAGACGCGGGAAGCCGCCCCATCTCCCGTGACCGGGACGGACGCGGAACCAGCGATGCCCGTCGGCACATCAACTGATCAGCCGCACGGCCCGTTTCGCAACCCGCGACGCGTGATCCTGTTCGCGTTTTCAGGGTTGCTCATTTCATTGTCCGCGGTCCTTGCCTTCCTATGGTTCGGCCGATCAGCAGCTCCCCCACCGCCGACGTCCGGGTGCCGCGACTACTATGCGGAGATCCACGCGTACACGACCGGGAAAGTCTGCTGGAAATCAGCCAGGGCCACGGTGAACGGGTACGTGGAGAACCCGAACCACACGGGAAATACCACGGCCCAGCTCTGCGTCTCCGACCATCCGAATTCCTGCTCGCAGATCATCGACCTCGCCGCCGCGCCGCCGGGCAAGCTCGCGCGTTACCACCGGACCGTCCGCCTTCCCCCGGGTCATGGAGTATGGGTCCGTGCCTGCGCGAAGGGTCTCTGCACGCAATGGGACTAGTGGGCACGGACCCAACGCCTCAGGCTCCCCGAAGAACCGGCCAGGTGTCCTCACCCACGATGCCGTCGACGTGCAGGTGATGACTGTTCTGGAAATCCCTCACCGACAGCCGAGTGTCGTACCCGAAATTCCCATCGACACCGTACGGGCCGATGTCGTATCCGCGAGCCTTCAGAATGCATTGCACCTCACGAACGCGGTCCCCCTTGTCTCCGTACTTTGTGAGGGCGCTCCCCGAGTAGTAGCGGCACGACGTCCACGGTCGTGTCTTCGGCGCCGTGTGCGACGGCTGCGGCGTGACCGTGACCTTGGTCGACTTCGGCTGAGGTTGCGGTTCCGGCTTACTGGCCGCGCGGGTGGAGGCTTCGTCTTCTCCTCCGCCGCCCTGCGGGCCCACGGGCGGGTCAGCGGCCGGAGGCGGCATCCGCGGGAGCGGCGCCGATGTGCTCGGCACGGGGCTTTTGCTCTCCCGGTGTTTGGGGCTGGGCGTATCCGAGGCGGTGGGCGACGCCTCACGGACAGCGGCGCGCGAGCCCTCAGGGCGCGCCTGCGGCGACGCCCCGTTCCCCGGGACGACGAAGGCCGCCACCACCGCGACCGACGCCACCACGGTCGCGGCCGCCCCCAGGAACACCGCCCGCCGGCTCTTCCGGGGACCGGTCTGTTTGACCGTACGCCCGGGAGCGCCGCGCCGCAGGACCGTCAACTGGTCCATGGGCGACACGGCGGCCGACCTGCCGCTCCACCCGGCGCGCGCCGCGATCAACTCCGCGACGGGATCCGGCCATTCCGCGGCCGGATCACGCTCGCCGGCGGCCTCGACCACCCGCTCCGGGGAGGGCCTGGCGTCAGGGTCCTTGTCGAGACTGCGGCGTATCAGCTCGGCGAGCTCCGGCGCGCTCTCCGCCACCCGATCGACGACCTCCGTGCTCGGCGGATCGTAGATCACCCGGTGGATGACGTCCCCGGTCGATCCTTCGCCGAATGGCGCCTGGCCGGTCGCCGCGAGCGCCAGGACCGAGCCGAGCGAGAAGACATCCGACGCGGAGCCGACGGGACGGCCGCCCGCCTGCTCCGGTGACATGTACGCCGGGGTGCCGACGTGTTGGCCGGTCATGGTGAGCGCACTGGCGTCGGCGGTGTGCACCACCCCGAAGTCGATGACCCGCGCGCCGTCAGCGCCCAGCAGGACGTTGGACGGCTTGAGGTCGCGGTGAACGATCCCGGCGGCGGCGATGGTGGCGAGCGCCTGCCCGATCTCGGCCGCCAGCCGCCACACGACGGGTGCGGGCAGGGGGCCGTGGCGGCGGACCGCCTCGTCCAGGCTGAGGCCGGGGACGTAGGCCGTCGCCATCCACAGGTGCTCGTCCTCGTCGAACCCCGACCCGAGCAACTCGGCGGTGTACCGGCCGTGGACCCGCCGCACCGCCTCGACCTCGCGGTCGAAACGGCGGCGGAACCGGGCGTCCTCGGCGTACTCCGGCCGGATCACCTTCACGGCCACCAGGTCTCGGGCCGTGTACGCGGCCGACCGCGACTCGTCCGCGGCCACGGCCCGGCCGAGGAAGAGCCGCCCCATCCCCCCGCCACCCAGCCGGGCCAGCACCCGATAGGGCCCGATCGTCACCGGGTCCGTCCGGCGCAGCGGCTCGGCACCGAGCCGTTCGAGGTCGACGGCTGTCAGCTCTCCGGTCCAGGGGTGGGCCGGGTCGGTCTCAGGCATGGCTGCTTCCTCAGGGCGCCGTATCCTCGCTCCGGTCACTTACCACCCGCGGCCATGATGTTCCCGAGGACCTTCTGCACCTGCTGCTGCAACTGCTCCAAGGACGACCTCATGTTGTCCAGGTCCCTGCTGGCCTGCGGCCAGACCTCACCCCTGAACTTTTGCGCGAGCGGGCCATCCCAGTGGCTGGGGTCGCTCAACTGCTGTCCGTGGCTGTTCAGCTGCCGGATGAGGCCCGGCAGCTGGTTGTTGATGAGGCTGAGCATCTTGGTTGCCTGCGCCTGCGCAAAGTCCGAGGACGTTACCTTGCTCATGTTCCACTCCTTGAATATGTGTTGTCGGGTGAGACTTCAGTCCGGACTACTTGACCGAAAGACGCCAGATCGAGTTCGACGGCAGCCTGTCGGGCAGAGTCACGGGTGTCGCCTTGGTCGCGACGGCCGAAATGTAAGCATCGAGCAGCACGGACAGGTTCTTCGCGTCACCGCCATTGATCTTTCGCTCCGCAGGCCACCCTGACATCGCTACCCAGTCCACGGAGTGGTCTCCGTCACGCATCACGGTGAGGAGTCTTTGCATGCCGTCCGGGGCGTTGAGGTCCGGCCATTCGAACTTGTCGACCACCATGCCTTTACGGTTGTACACCATCCGCGAAATCAGATAGATGCCCACGTGCATGTTGGTGTACTTGGCGATTTCCGCAGGATCAGCACTCTTGCTGTTCTTTTCGAGCGATTTGAGGATCCATGGTTTCGCGATGTCCTTCACGCGGTCTTCGTTGAAGCCGGAGATGATTGCCCCGCCAACTCCCCTCACCCCAAGGCTCATCAATGCCTCGGGAGGGAAGGCGAAGCCGGCCGCGAACCCCGCGTCTATGATGACGTCGCGGATCTTGCTCTGCTTCGCTCCGTCCTTCTGGTAGGCCAGGACAATACCGTCATAGAGTCCATCGAAGGCGTGCATTCTTGCGCCGAATTTCTTCACCCATTCCTGTAGGAGGGTCGAGCCGTTCCGCAACTCCGCCTGACTCGGCATCGGGGAGACCATGGCGGCCGCACCGGCGCGCATGAAGTTCTTGAGATCCGGCATGATCGCGTCCAGGTCGGCAGCACTGATCATGGGAAAGTTTCCGGGCTTGGGTCCACCCTTGGCGCTCTCGTCGGCCCCCATGGCGAGGAGGAGACGCTGCACCTCGGCCTGGTTCATCTTGGTGACCGCGGAGCTGAGCATCGAAAGGTAGGCCCGCTGGGCTGCCGTCTGGAGCACGGACGGTTTCCCGGATGATCGTGGGTGCGGGTACCCCTCAGCCCCCAGCAGAGCCTTGAGTGCCTTCCCGTCGCCAGTCACGTACCTGGCAAAGTTCGCCGCGGCCACGGGATTCCCGGCGAATGCTTTGAGTAGTCCAACCTTCTGTAGGTCGGTCATCGGGTGATACAACAGGCTCACCGCGAACCGGACGGTCGGTGCCGATTGAGTCAGTTGGTGGGCAACGAATCCGATGACCTTCTTGTCGAGAACGTCGGTGGAGCAGGCGCTGACCAACGCCTTGCTGCCGTCGAGCGCTACCACGGTCTCAATCTGCCACCCCTCCAGGACGTTGAAGAAACCGGCGCTGAAGTAAGGATCGCCAGCGTGCTGATCGAGGGCTCCCAGCAGCGACTTTTGATCCTTGAAGGTCCTGGCCTCCATGAATCGCTGCGCGAGTGCGGCCCCGGCCTTCAATCGCGCTTGGTGCTGAATTCTCTTCAGAACCACGTCCAGGGCTTTGTCCCTCACCAGGTACTGCTGTTGCCTGCCAGGTCGAGCGGTCGGCGCACCAGCCTGCTGGAACGCTTGCCCGGTCGCCCGGACGTCACGGTCGGTGCGACAGGCGGCGGCCACCTTCCTGGCCCCGTCCACGTCCAGCGGGCCGCTGCATCCGCCACCGCTGTTATAGGCGCTGATCGCGGGCGCCAGCACCGTGCGGATCCAGCTCTGCAGTTCCTCGGCGCCGCGGGTGCACGCGTCGGAATACCGGTACAGATTCTCGGGAACAGCTGAGCACCAGGAGTTCTCGTTCACTTCGCTCCCTAGCCCCGTTCCTTGCGGGCCTCATGAGCCTGCTCGGTCGCCTGGGCCACGACTCCGCGAAGGTTCATCGCGGCCGCTTTCAGCTCACCGAGCGCGTTCTGCTGAGTTCTGAAGTGCCCGTCGAAATTTTTTCGCTTCGGGCCGGACCAGTTGTCGCAGGGCTCCGGGCCCAGCAGCGCCGTTCTCTGGTTTTCTCGCAGCGTGATGAACGCGTCGAGCTTTCCGACGAGTCGGTTCAGCTGCTGCGTGAGCCGGTCAGCGGCCTCGAAATCGTACGTGGGCGGCATCAGTCATTTCCCCCTGTCAGGCTCACACAAGAATTCTCGGCCGCATGGCCACCAGCTGTCATTGACCCCCTGCGCAATGCCCTTGGCGTGGAACGCAACGTCCCCTCACCGCGCCAACTGCACCCCACCCGCAACCCCGTCGACCACGAGGTACCCCCGCCCAGGAAGCGGGGTCATGCGGTCGTGGCGGGGCAAGGTGGCGCCGAGGAGGTCGCCGTCGAGGTCGTGGTCGGGGGCGAGGAGGACGCCGCAGCGGCTGTCGCGGGCGGGTTGCGTCCAGTGGCCGTAGAGGCGGCGCAGGGCGTCGGCGCGGCCGGCGGCAATCAGGTGACTCCCCGAGGTGGCGGACACCGAGAGCCAGCGCTCCAGGGCCCCCAACTCGTCCTCGACCGTGTCGGCGTCGTCCACCAGAAGGAGGGTGGGGCCGAAACACTCGGAGAGGGCTTCGGCCAGCGCGGTGTAGTCGGTGACCACCGCGATCTCGCCGCCCGGCGGCGGGTCGCGCAGCGGGGAGCGGCGCGGGGCGTACGCGATGACGGTGGGCGGCTCCTCGGAGGCGGCCACCAGGCGGGCGATGGCGCACAGCGCCGTCGAGCGACCCGAGCGCTGCGGGCCCGCGATCAGGGCGTGCTCGTTCTCGTACAGCCGCAGCCACGCGCACTCCAGGGTGGCGTCGTCCAGGCCGACCGGGATCTGCCAGGGGTCGGAGGCGACCTGAATGGGCGCCTTCATCGCGGTCAGTTCGACCTCCGTCGGCAGCAGGCCGATGCAAGGCGCGGTGCCGGGCGCGTCCGGCCAGTGGGCGGCGGCCCCGGCGACCGCCCGGGCCAGATCCTCGCCCGGCCAACCGAGCTGGATCACCTGGCGGTTGGCGGCGACCAGGGCCCGGCCCGGTACGTAGGTGGGGACCGAGCCGCGCGGAATGTCGAAGTACCCGTACTCGCCCGAGTCGGCCAGCCGCATCAGCAGCTTGGTCTGCGTCAGCGCCGCCCAGGCCGACGGCACCGCGCCCGGCCGGTCGGCGGTGACGGCGAAACGGATGGCGACCGCCGGGCCGTCGGCGTAGACGCGGGCCAGCTCCTCGATGAGGTTCATCCCGGCGATGTCCTTGTCGAAGTCCGACAGCAGCGCGCCGAGGTTGTCCAGCAGCACCAGCCACTGTGGGAAGTCCCCCGGCCCGTGTGCCTTACGCGCGTCCAGCTCCCGCCGCAGCAGCTTGATCAGGCGGACCTGGCGCTCCCGCTCGGCGGCTCCGATGTGGGCGCCGGTGTGCGGCAGGCCGGCGAGTGGGGCGAGGTGGCCCGCGCCCATGTCGAGGGCGAAGACGTGCAGCCGGTCGGGGGGTGCGGCGTGGGCCACGGAGAGGGCGAGCGAGGTGAGCGCGGTGGAGGTGCCGGAGCCGCCGACGCCGTAGATCAGGATGTTGCCCGCCGCCGGGTCCCAGCCGACCGCGTACTGCCGCTGCCGGTCGGGGTCGTCGGCGAGCGCCCACGCGGGCAGCCCGGCGGCCTCGGTGTGCAGGCCGCGCTCGGCGACGGCGGGCAGCTCGGCCGTGGGCAGCACGGCTGGCAGCGGATCGGGCCAGGGACGCCTGGGCGGCGCGAAACCGGCCGCCGCCGACGCGTCCCGGGCGGCCGCGACCAGCCGCCGCAGGTCCGACTCGCCGCCCTCCCCCACCGCGGCCGGGTCTTCGGCCCCCACGCCCAGCAGGAACGGTGCCACCGTCACCGGCGCGGTCACCTCCGCCTGCGGGGTGGTGCCGGTGGAGAGCGCCGTCTGTACCGGCATCACCTCGCGGGCGGAGAGCCGGTAATAGGCGCGCCCCCACTGCCGGGTGCCGATCCCGGCGGCGGCGGGGCTGTCGATGACGTCCTGGGAATCGGTGGTGGACTCCACGCGCAGCGCGATGCGCAGCTTGACGTTGTTCTTGATGGCGTCGTTGACCGAGTCCGCGGGCCGTTGCGTGGCCATGATCAGGTGGACGCCGAGGCTGCGGCCGCGCTGCGCGATGGAGACCAGCGCGTCCACGAAGTCCGGCAGCGCCTTGACGAGGGTCGCGAACTCGTCGATCACCACCGCGAGGCGCGGCATGGGGTCCAGATCGCCGCACCCGCCGTCGCGCATCCGCTGGTAGTCGCGGATGTGGCTGAGCCCCGTCTGGCGCAGCAGCCGTTCCCGGTGGTGGATCTCGGCCTCCAGACACCGCAGCGCGCGCTCGCTCAGCTGCTCGTCCAGGTCGGTGACCAGGCCCACGGTGTGGGGCAGTTGGGCGCACTCGTCCAGCGCTCCCCCGCCCTTGTAGTCGACCAGGGCGAAGGTCAGGTGCTCGGGGTCGGCGTCGATGGCCATGCTCACGACGAGGGTGCGCAGCAGTTCGCTCTTGCCCGAGCCGGTGGTGCCCGCGATCAGGGCGTGCGGCCCGTCGTCGTCGAGGTCCACGGTGAACAGGTCGCGTTCGCCGACCCCGAGGACCGCGCCGACGCGCAGCGCCGGGGCGCGCTTCTTCCACCCGTCGCCGACGGCGGCCCCGGTGACGCTGTCGAGGTCCAGGAGCGACAGCAGCGGGACCCGGTCGGGCAGCCCGGCGCCCTCCACCCTCAGCTCCGGGTCCTCGAAGCGGGCCAGCGCCCGCGCCACGGTACGCGCCTCGGCCACCGGCATGCCGCCGAGCAGCACGTCCCGCACGACCTCCCCGGAGGCCACGTCACGTACGCTGCCGGTGGCCTCGGCCGAGGCGGTGATCACGGTGGTGCACAGTGCGGGCAGGCGGCTGGTGAGGACGATGCCCCCGCACCCCGCGGGGCCGCCGGAGCGGCCGGCCAGCAGGTCGCGCAGCGGGCAGGGGCGCCCCTCGAGCAGGGTGGCGCCGTCCACGACCACCAGGAGGACCGGCCCCGCGCCGTTCTCGGCGGGCTTGCGCTCGGCGACGATGTCCAGCAGGCTCCGGGCCAGCGCGTCCGTCTGCTCCGGGCCGATGGCCACCAGCCGGGTCGTACCGGAACGCAGGTCCGCGCCGTGGGGCAGCCACTTGGTCCACTCCCAGTCGGCGCACCGGTTGGCGTCGGCGAAGACCGCGAGCGTCACATCGGCGGGGCCGCTGCCGACCACGGCCTGGCACAGCAGCGACCGCGCCACGGCCAGACAGGCGCGCCGGTCCCCCTCGAGCCCGACCGCCTCGCCCGCCGCGATCCCGACGACCACGGGCACCTGCGGCAGGACGCTCCGTGCGCCGAGGATCGCGGCCGCCTCCGGCGCGGGCTCGGCGGAGTCGTTGTCCAGCGGCGGGGTCCAGGACAGATCCGCGTGGCCGACGACGGCCCGCAGGAAGTCCGGGGCACCCGGACGCCGTTCCCACAGCGCGACCCCCGGTGCCGTGGCGCGATGGACCACCTCGGCTGGATCAGGGTGGGCGGCGCGGCGGGTACGGACCTCGGCCGCGTTCCGCGCCGCCACCTCCCGCTCGAACTCCACGACCCGTGCGGCATGGGCACGCGTGCCGCGCCGGAGCGCGAACCGGCCACGCAGCCGATCCTCGAAGAAGTTCCCGAGGAACATCAAGGGGGTGAGGGCCGCGATGGCGGCGTACCGGAAGTCGTGGGTGAGGGCGACGATCCCCGCGGCCATCACCAGCGGGCCGAGCATGCTGGAGACGCTGAACGGGGCCTTGTCGGCACGTCGGGGTGCGGCGGGGACGACGATCCGAGGCGGATCGGCCGGGCGGCCGCCGCGCGGCGCGCGGTTGAACGGCAGGGTGCCTCCGGGGCCGACCTCGCGGAGGGCGTTGACGCGCTGAACGGGTCCGAGGCGGTCGGGCGGCAGGACGCGCAGCAGCACCTCACCGCCGAGCGAGACCAGGTCCTCCGGGCGCACCCGAACGCCCGGTTCGGCGATGCGTTCGCCACCGACGTCCGTGCCGTTGGCCGTATCGAGATCGGTGACGCGCACGCCCCCGTCGGGCGCGACCTCGAACGCCGCGTGCAGTCGGGACACCCCCGTGGCCACGACCCGCACGTCGGCCTCGGCACCGCGCCCGACGACCGTGGTGCCCGCCTGGAGCGGGACACCGCGCCCGGCTTCCAAGCCGCCGACCACCCGCAGTACGGCCACCGGGCGACGCGGTGCGGTGGCGACCGCACCGGGCCGGGCCACCCACGCCCCCTGGACCAGCCCGGACTCGTTCAGCACGGTCTCCGGCGGGGGGATCCGGCCATCGACGCTCAGCCCGCTCGCGGGCACCCGAAGGGCGGCCGCGAGGTCGGCAAGCGTGGCGTCGGGGCGGCCGATCCGCAGTTCCAGGTCCTGCTCGGATGTGCCGTCGGCGTAGACGATCCGCACCGCTCCGTGCCTCCATGCCAGGGTCCGTGTACCAACAAGGCACCCCAAGCGTGCCGCGCGCCATCGCCGTTGGCATTGACATGGCGCGCAGAGTCGTTGACCGTCGGCGCAGCAACGCGTGCGTGTGGCGGAGTTCGTGGGCCTGCGGAACGTTTCTGGAGGCTACCCAGTGAGCGCCGTCGGCCGTGACCGACCGAGGCGGGACGCAGCGCGTGCCTCCGAGTCGGCGTGGCTGTCGTCGGGGTCGGCCCCGGTCATTCAGCCGCTTCACGAGGAGGCGACGCCAGCGAGGCGGTCACCACCACCTGCTCCGCACACCCGGCCGCACGCAACGCATCACCCACGACCTCGACCAGCCACACGGCGGCGTCCGCCGACCACTCCGGCACACGACACGCGAACCGCAGCACGCCGCGCTCACGGCCCTTGTTGTAGCCGTGCTCGCCGGCCACGTCCGCCATACCGGACACGTCGAGCTGCCCAGCGGCGACTTCGGCCTCTGCCATGTCACCGAGCCGTTCTCCGATGGCGCCGACCACCGCCGTCTCCTTTCCCCGCATGGCGGGTCCGGCAGCGACGGTGACGCTTACGGAAACCGAAGTGGACGGGTCGGTGAGGGCGAACCATTTCCGCATCGCCTGCAAGTCGTCAGAAGCATCACCGACAAGTTCCTGCAGCGGGAGGACCGCATGCAGCCCGGTGAACCGGACGCGCCCGATCCGATTCACCGCGTCCGACAGGATGCGCGTCACGTGAAGGAGTGGGAGACGCGGCTCACGGACATCGAGCGGGATCTCCGCCGACATCCACGCCAGTTCCCGGACCTTCCCATCCTGCGTCCAGTCCCCGCCGGCCAGGCAATCGGCCCAGCGTCCCGGGTCCTGGACGATCCTGGCCTCGCCCCATCCCTGGTACTTGTAGGTCCATCCGCCGGTGGAGTACCAACCGTAGGCTTCCGCCCTGCGCATGGCGAGGTCGTACAGTTCGCTGCCGTGGGCGTCGCACGTGATGTGCGACGCCCACGGGTACCGGTCAAGTACCCCGTGCAAGGCAACAAGCGTCTCGTAGTACACGCGATGCCCCTTCCGTACGCGCTCGTTCCGGCACTTGACCGGTATCCGTCGACGGGCCACTGGATCCGGATGCCGGCCGGGTTTGTGAGGGCTACCGGAGCGGAAGTCGCGTGAACAAGCCTCCGGGTGGGTGACCCGTCCGATCGCGCCGTGCGGCCGATGAGCTTTCCTGGGCCCGGGTGGGTCGGCAGGGCGGATCAGCGCAGGCCGGCGAAGAGGTCGTTCTCGGGTACGGCGGCGCCGGTGGCGTCCTTGACACGTACGTAGGTCTCCATACCCATCAACTCGCCGAACCGCTCCTTGCCCATCTTGAGGAAGAAGATGTTCTCGCCCTGACTGGCGTGCGCGGCCAGCGCATCGAACTTCTGATCGCTGAACGCGGTGGTGTCCACCCACGTGGTGATCTCATCGTCGGGGAGGCCGATCTCGGCCATCGCGGCGGCCTCGGCAGGATCCGGCTCCGGCATGTCCGGATGAAACTCGCGCATGATCTCCCCGAACCGCTGCATCCCCGAGCGGGGCATCGTCGTCCAGTACACCTTCGGTGTCAGCGTGGTCATCTCCAGCGCCGCCATCGTGATGCGGTGGGCCTGGATGTGGTCGGGGTGGCCGTAGAAGCCGTTCTCGTCATAGGTGACGACCACATCGGGTCGGTAGTGCCGCATGAGTTCCGCGAGTCGGGCCGCGCCTTCCTCCACGGGGGTCTGCCAGAAGGACCCGGGGGCTTCATTGCTCGGCCAGCCCGTCATCCCGGAGTCGGGATAGTCCAGCATCTCCAGATCGCTGACCTTCAGGACGTCACAGCTCGCCTTGAGTTCTTGACGGCGCATCAAGGCGACGGCCGCCGGATCGTGCCCGGGATCGCCCGGCTTGACACCCCCCGGCCCATCACCGCAACCGCCGTCGGTACACGTCACGAGAACCGTGCGGATGCCCTCCGCCGCGTACCGCGCGAGGACCCCTCCGGTTCCGGTGGCCTCGTCGTCGGGGTGGGCGTGTACTGCCATGAGCGTCAAGGGTCGGTCAGTCATGAAACAGTCCTCCTGCGGACATACGTCTTGATCCGAGTGCGCGGCGGGCGTACCGCGATCCTGGGGCCCGGATCCAGGTGAGACGGACGACCTCGTGGTCCCCGTGTTCCCCGCCGTGCGGCGCCGGTCCCTCGGTCGATGCAACCGCGCCGCCGGGACGGCTGTTCCCTACGCGGCCATTTGGTCGTCCAGTCGTTCGACGTTTGGGGGATTGGTGCTGCTAGCCGGAACTGGTGGTGCTGGTCGACAGTGCCTGCTGATAGAGCGCCACCAACACACCGTGCACGGGCTGGCTCTCCGCGTCTTCCTCGGCCTCGTCGACCAGTTTGGCGAGGGCCTCGCCGAGTTCCCCTGCCTTCGCAGGGCTGAGACGCAGGTGGCGCAGTGCCAGGTGGGTCTCAGCGGGAGAGCGGTCCAGCTCCCGGGCGACCGCGGCGAGCATCGCGGCGGTGCCCGCCGCTTGAGGTTCGGCGACGACCATGCGGCGGGCAGTGCGCTGGTAGTACTGCTCGGTGCCGCCGCGGACCTGGCGGGTCTCGGCGACGTGGACCAGCCCGGCTTCGCGGAGCACTTTGAGGTGGTGGGCCACGTTGCCCTTCTTCGCATCGAGCTGCGCCGCAAGCCGGCTGATGGTGGCAGGCCGGTGGCCCAGGGCGAAGAGCAACCGCTGACGCAACGGGTGAGAGAGCGCCGCGAACTGCTCAGGCGCACCGATCTCCAGGACGTCCTGAGGTGGCGGCAGGGAGGAAGGCTGATCGCGCATACCGAAAGTGTCTAAACTCTTTGACGCTTTCACAAGGGCAGTGCTCTACTCCCTGCCATGACGACTCCGACGAAGCTTCTGCCTGCCCCCGTCATCGACGAGACAGCCCGGCTGCTGACCGGGCACTACGTCTTCCCCGAGATAGCCGAGCAGCTCACAGGCCTCCTGCAACGACGCCTCGCCGAGGGGGCCTATGACGTCGACGACGCCGAGGAGCTCGCCCGTCTGGTCACCGCAGACCTGCAGTCCGTCAATGGCGACCGACACCTGAGACTGAAGCACCACCCCGACCCGGTCTCCCCGAAACAGGGGGCGGCCACCCGGGACTCCATGCGCCGGGACTTCGACAGCTCGCTGGGCGGTGCGCCCCGGGTGGAGTTGCTCGGCGGAGGGGTCGCCGTGGTGGAGCTGGCACCGATGCTGTTCCCGCTGGAGTGGGCCGCGGAACCGCTGAGCGCCGCGCTCACCCTGGCCTCCCGCGCCCAGGCGCTGATCCTGGACCTTCGCGCCAACCAGGGCGGCGACCCGGACACGGTCGCCTTCGTCTGCAGCTACCTACTCGACGAGCGCACCCACCTCAACACCATGCACTGGCACGGCGGCAAGCGCAGCGAGCAGTCCTGGAGCCTGCCGCACGTTCCCGGCGCACGCTTCGGCGGCAGCAAGCCGTTGTACGTGCTGTCCAGCAATAGCACCTTCTCCGCCGCTGAGGAGCTGGCGTACGACCTCCAGCAGCTCGGCCGCGCCGCAGTCGTCGGCGAGCACACCCGCGGCGGCGCACATCCGTGCAACGGCTGGACCGTGCACCCACACCTGGAAGCCACCGTCCCAGTCGGCCGCGCCATCAACCCCGTCTCCAGCACGAACTGGGAGGGCACCGGCGTACAGCCGGACATCCCCTGCGCCGCTGCCGACTCCCTCGACCACGCGCACACGCTGGCCCTCGCCCGACTGGCAGGCTGACCCAGTCCAGCTCACCGACAGCACTGCACGCGCAGTGCCAAGCCGAAAGGGCGGGGTTCGCTTGCCGCGGCCGTGGAAGCATCAACCACGGATCTCACTCAGGCGTCGCCCCAAAACCCCAGGCCACAAGGGGGCCAGAGGCTCAGACGGGCCAAACAGGCGCGCGTTTGCCTCACCGACCCGCGGCAAACGCCTCACGCGGCCCGCCTGCCCAATCACGTTTCCGCAGGTCAGATCGATTTTCTTGGTGGGCGGGTGGGACCTCCTCGTTCCGGTCCGATCCATCGCGGTGAGGCATTTACCTCACCACCTGTCGAGGCCCAGCAAGTCGCAGCGCTCGGGGTGGGGTGACGCCCCCAGGAGCGCCGTCGCATGCCAATCAGCGTCCCCACGTCCCCCGCGCTATGTCACGTCGATGGTTTCCCATCTCAGACACGGCGACCAGACCCGCAACCTGGCCGAGGCCATCGACGGCCCCCGCGGGATGCTGAACGCCGCGAGGCGCACCTACTGCCGACTGCTGGCCGCCAGCCCCGGCCCGAGCCGGGCGCTAGTGATCGAGTCGGTCGCCTGCCCGGCGATCCGCAAGGTACGGGCCGAGTGCTCACGGCATGGGCCCAGCTGATGGAGACGCTGGTGAGTAGGTTGCTGCGACGCTGCTCAGCAACACGGTCACTCGTCGGAAAACACGTGCGTGGTGCGTCGATAGGGCCGGGACACCGCAACCAGTCGCTGCGGGGGCCACAGGTCGTCCCTCTCATTCAGGCTCATTTCGCCTGAACGGCGCAGCAGCCAGATGACCTCGAACTCCGGGCCAGGGGCCGCGGCAACCGATGCCGCTCGCGTCGAATTTCATGGGACCGCCCCCGGTCACGAAACCGCACCGCATGTACTGAAGCTTTTCTGCGGAGCGGTGCTTCCCCCGGCGCCCCATGTCCACCATAGATCACAGCACGTCAAGGAGAGGAACCCTTAAGACGTATCTGCAGGTGAGGCCATGGGCGGACCCGGCGCGCCACCCCATGCGGGGCCCAGCGTCTGCGCGGTGAGCCAGTCGCGGGCCGGCCGGTTGCGCAACGGCCCGGGCAACGCCGCGTGCGCCACCGGATCGACGGGGTCAGCCTTGAGGTGCACGAGGGAGCGCGTACTCCTCCGGCTCGAGGAAGACCTCGTCGCCTTCAGCCTCGTCCCCTTCGGCAGGTGCTTGCGCGCAAGGGTTGGAGTCGCGCAGCAGTCCATGGAGGTTGCCGACGGTCTTCGACGCGTAGGCCCGTCGCACGGTACCGGGCTCGTCATGCGCCGCACGCAGGCTATCGGCCTCGCGCTGCACGGGCACCGCGTCACTGGGACGGACCTCAGTCCCCGCGCCGCCGCTCGTGTCGCCCCCCACCGGAAGGTGACGACGCGCACGGCCGCCGCCGACATGCGGCGTTGCGGCATGGGGGAGCCGCGATCCGCGGCGGGTGCAGCTCGACCTCACAATCCTGCTGCAGTACCCGGGTCCCTCTCCAAGCAGGTGCATGCTCTGTGGAAGGCGGGGTAGGCACGGCCACATCAGCTCGAATTCAGAGGTTTGGCCGAGTCCCGCACGTGGGCCGACCGCTGGAAGAAGGTAGTGCCGACCATGAGGGGAACGTAGTGCCAACGGCCACCGGATCGGAGGATTCTGCTGACCGTATGACATACCTGGAGCACACCGTCCGGTCTGCCCTGGAGCAGGCAGACTCGGATACGGGTAACGGGCGGCTCGTCGATGAGTCCGATGGGTTTCTGAGGGCCCCTGCCGACCGGGTGGCCTCGTGAGGACGGCTGGAGACCTCATGGCGCCTCAGCACCCCGCACACCGTGACGGCGACCGGCCGGGCTGGTTCACGCGCCTGGCGGAACACGCTTCGAACTTCACCAGCTCTCCCGGCTTCTTCGGTGTGTGCCTCGTTCTGGTCGTCGGCGCGATCACCGCGCACGTACTGAAGCTGCCCACGCCGTGGCTGCTGCTGGTGGGCGAGGCGATGTCCGCTGTGTCGCTGCTGCTTCTGGCACTGCTGAAGAACTCCGAACGGCGTGCAGAACACGCCATCCAACGCAAGCTCGACGCCATAGCCGCCGCTCTGCTGGAGATCCAGCGGCAAGAAGCAGGAGCGGCGAGTGAGGAACTCCGCCAGGCCATCAGCATGGAGAAGCAGAGCTGACCACGCACGGCATGGCTACCAGCCCCCGTGAGGCCGGCTTTACGAGGATCATGCAGCGGTCCGGTGAACGCCTGGCCGGAGGTGTCCAGGAGGTGATGTACCGCGGAGCGCTGCACCGCCGGTCCATGGCCGCAGTCCGCGCCGCAGACGTGCGGCTCCTCCTCGATCATCCTGCTCGCCACGGCGTTGCCCACCGAGCGCATCGGGGTCGGGGGCTCGTTCGTTGTCCCGTGTTCGTTGCGCGTGCATCGGTCTTCGTCTCTCCTCGTTCCGGTACGTTCGCTCCTCTGGTACGCCGTGCGCACGCGCAACGGTAGAGGCCCCTCGAGCAGCCCTTGAGGTCTTCGGGAGTTCCGTCCCGCGGCCCCGGAGACCGCTGGGCGCCCAGCGGGGCAGCGTGCCGGTGTCTTCAGGCAACGGACCGTGCCCCCTCTCTGGAACCCGTCTCGACCACCGTGGACCCCGGCGGCTCGGCCACCGTGCGGCTGCGGCTGCGACGCAACACCGGCGAAGTCGTCGACGAGTACCGCTTCGTACCGGTCGGCGACCTCTCCCCCTGGACGACAGTCGAGCCGCAGACGCTCCGGCTGTACCCGGGGACCACCGGCACAGTGGAGGTGCCCTTCGCCCCGTCACGCACCCCGGACGCAGCCGCCGGACCGAACGCGTACGGGCTGCACATCATCCCCACCGAGCACCCGGAGGCATGCTGGTCGCCCTGACCATCGCCTGCGTCATGATCTGGATCTCGTACAAGCCCCAGCTGAGCACCCGCGCCCAGGACCGGACCGAGGAGGCCGCCGCCACCGCGGTGCCCACCCCGAAGCAACCGGTCCCGAGTTCCGCGCCCACGTCGAAACCGGAGGCCGACCCGACGCAGAAGCCCGGCGATGACGACGCGGGCGGCGGTGGGGGCGGCGGGGACGCCAAGCCCACGACGCCGCCCGAGGACCCGTTCGCCCGCGTCCTGCTCCGGAAGGGGACCACGCAGAAGTGCGCCGCCCCCGTCGAAGAGCAGGGCAAGGTGGACGGGGAGACCGCCCAATACCCCTGCGACGGGGCCCAGAACCGGCCGTTGTGGGACTTGGAGACGGTGTTCGAGGGCAAGGGGCCGAACAACGCCGACCTCGTCCGGACAGGAGTGAAGCGACCTGGAGTGGTTCATCGTCAAACCCGACAGCCAGCAGCAGGCAACGCCGGGCGAACCGCGAGTCCGAACGGGAGACTGCGCTCCGCATTCAAGCGGCAGTCACAGCCCTTCGGCAACCGCACCACTAAGCATCTGGAGAGCTGGACAAGGCTTCGCTGATCATGCGGGTGGCGAAGTCGCGGTCGTCGGTGAGCCGGTTGATGTGCTCCGCGAGCAGCAAGGCCGTGGCTTCCAGGGGATTCATCTCGTCCTCGGTCCAGTCGCCGAACTGCTTGCGCCACAGGTTGGGGCTCAGGCCGGTGCCGGCCGCGACGACCAGGCCGGTCATGGTGGGGATGACCTCGGGACAGATACTCTTCGGCATCATGCGCAACGAGGCCACGAAGCTGGGCACGACGTACTCGATGACATCTCTGTCGTGGTCCTCGTAGGCCATCCGCAGCCACTGCATGAACATGTAGATGAGCGTGCATGCGCCGTCCAGCATGTCCTCGGCCTCGTGGGGGCCGAGTGACGCGGCGAATTGGTCGCTCAGCTGCTGCTGTTCGGGGTCGGTCTCGGTCTTGCCGTCGTAGATGGCTTTGAGTCGAGAGTCAATCACCATGAGCGCAGCACCCACATCGCCGGCGGGAGCGTACTGGGGGTCACAGTGCGATGACACAGGATTACTCCTCGGTGTGCGTAGGCAACGCGGTGTGTCCGACGGTAGCCCGAAAAAAGAGACCTCAGCCTGATATCGCGCGTTGGACACTCCTTCGACTCCTGGAACGGATCACGACACCAACACCAGCGGCTGGTGTCGAAGGCGACAGCACCCAGCCCGTACCGGCCGCTACAAACGACGCGGACACAGCCCCTGACCTGGCCATCGGTCACCGCAAGCACCGTTGCGGTATCAAGCGCCCACGGCTGCCAGGAGTTTGAAGCTTTTCGTGGCTCGGTGAGCCGGGTACATCGGAGAAGACGAACAGTTCCTGGGCCTGGTCGGAGTCCACCAGTCGCCGGCGAACCCGGGGCTGACCTGAAGCAGTGCCGCGACGATCTGACCAGGATCTGACCAGCGATTGTGCGACGGGAGTCGGTGACATCCGTAGCCATCCATGGCTCAAGGCATCGATCGACGCCTTCGCCGACACCATGAGCGGGCGCGGGCCCGTCCTCGACGTCGGCTGCGGACCCGGAACCATGACCGCCTACCGTGCCGAACGCGGACTCGACGTGTCCGGAGTCGACACACACGTCGGCGACGAGGACGCGGTGCGCACCGAGGCCTACCGAGGTGTATCCGTTCGCTGGACGACACACATGGCGGCCGGAACAACTCGTGGACCTGATCGAGCAGGCCGGACTGCGCCCGGCCGCCGAACTCCGGCTCCTTGCGAATAAGCAACACGGGCCGGTGCTGGTCGTCATGGCCAAGCGCCCGGCTGCGGACCGGACGCCGGAGGTGGCACAGGGGGCGGCGTCATGAGCCCCCGCAAGAGCGACAGCCGCGAGCGCATGCCGCGCGGCACCGCGGCCCTCCGGCGCGAATACGGCGCGAGCGCGACCAGCTCGTGCTCTACTTGATTTGCCCGGCTGCCCACTCGGCCCATTCGCGGCGCATGGCGTTGAACCGCAGGCCGTATTCCAGAACGATCCGGCCGTAGGACGAGAGGTTGTCGTCGTCCCAGTCGATGGAGTCGGCCAGGCGGCGCAGACTCTCCTCCCCCTGGACCGACATGTCGACCAGTTCGGCAAGATAGGCCTGCGCTTGGCCGGGAGTCAGCACACCGAGGAAGAACACGCGCAGCAGGATCTCGCTGCGGGTGTTCCGCTGCGGCGTGGTCTCGGTCAGCCATTGCCGGAGCTCGGCCATCCCCTGCTCGGTGAGGGCATACTCCTTGCGGCCTCTCGGCCCCTCGGCGACCACCGTGATCAGTCCGGCTTGCGCCAGCTTGGTCAGCTCGGTGTAGATCTGGCTCTGGGTCGCCGGCCAGACGGTGGCCAGCGAGGTGTCGAACAGTTTTAGCAGGTCATAGCCACTGGCGGGCCTATCGGCGAGAAGCCCCAGCACAGCATGTCGAAGGCTCATGTCCATCACTCTACATTCCACCGTTGACATGTCACTACAGGAGGTTCTAGTTTCCACATGTCAGAACTGGAATGATACGAACCGAACGGGGAGTCACCGATGTCGTATCTGCGCACCTTCCTCCCATGGATCGTCTTCGCCGTGCTGCCGTCCGGCCAGTGGAAGTGGGCCGCACTGGCTGCCCTGGCGGTCGCAGTGGCGCTGATCGTCCAGCAGCGCCGGACCGGTGCCGGATTCGACAGCCTGATCATCGAGGTGGGCTCGGCAGCCTTCTTCGCGGTTCTGGCCGTGGTCGCCTTCGCCGACCCGCACTCGGCCGTGCACGACTACTCGGCGGCTGCGTCGTCCGGCACGCTCGCGGTGATCGCCGGGGGCTCGCTGGCCGTCGGCAAGCCGTTCACTCTGGGCATCGCCAAGCGCACCACGCCACGTGAGGTCTGGAACCTCAAGCCCTTCCTCCGGGCCAACGCCGTCATCACCGCCGTGTGGACCGCCGCCTTCGCCGTGACCGCTGTCGCGCTCGCCGTCGTCGCGCACATCGGCAACGGCCACTCCACCCCGGCCACCCTCATCCAGGTCGCCGGGTTCGTGATCCCGATGGTGTTCACGATCCGCTACGTCGCCACCGCGCAGACCAGGGCCGACGCCGGGTGAAACGGATCGCCCGGTCACACGCGTCGGGCCCAATCCGCCATCGCAGCAGACGGCGTCCGGACCACCCACTACCGCGGCACGGTCACCCTCGCCCAGATGCGCGCAAGCCTGAAGGACGAGGACATCGCGACCCGCAAGCGCCGCGAGAAGAGCCTGCGGCAGTACGAGAAGCTGGGCGTCGACCGCCTGGCCATGGACATGTGGATCGACCAGGACAGCCACACCAAGCAATTCCGCACCCGCAGCAAGGGCGACAGCGCGGTCGTGTGGAACCGGTCAGCTCAAGGGACGGTTGTGGCCGTCAGGGGGTGCGGGGCTTCCCCTGAGCGTAGAGCCACTTTTTGAACAACGGACCGAGGTTCTTCCCGGACTCCCGTTCCGCGAGCCGCTGGAACTGGGCGGTGGTGCCGTGTGCGTGGCGGTGCTGTACGGCCCAGGCGCGCAGGATGCGAAAGAAGACACGGTCGCCGACGGCGCTGCGCAGGGCGTGCAGGGCCATGGCGCCGCGGTCGTAGACGGGGCGGCCGAAGATCTTGGCACCGCTGCCCGGGTTGCCGGGCGGGAACGCCCACAGGGGATCGCCTGCGGGAGTGGCGTACAGGTCGTCGAAGCTCTCCTGGGCGCTGGCGCCGCCGTGCTGCTCGTCGTAGAGCCACTCGGCGTAACTGGCGAATCCCTCGTTGAGCCAGATGTCCTTCCAGGAAGTGAGGGAGACGGAGTCGCCGAACCACTGGTGGGCGTTCTCGTGGACGAGGGTGCCCAGGCCGGGGGCCCTGTCATAGACGGGCCGGGTTTGGGTCTCCAGTGCGTAGCCGACGTTGGGCGCGTGGTCGACGATGGAGCCGGCGGCGCGGTACGGGTAGGGCCCGAACAGCTTGCTCTCCCACTCCAGCACGGACGGCAGCTTCTTCAGCACGGGTGCCGCGGCGGTGGCCTCGCGCGGGTCGACGGCGTCGTAGACCCTGATGCCGCTACGGGTCGTGTACTGCTTGACCTTGAACTTCCCGACGGTCGCGGTGGCGAGGTAGGCGGCCATGGGTTCCTTCTGCCGCCAGCGGAAAGTGGTCTTCCCCTTGCGGGTGCGCTGGCCGAGCAGGACGCCGTTGGAGACGGCGGTACGCCCCTTGGGGACGGTGATCGTGATGTCGTACGACGACTTGTCGAGCGGGTGGTTGTTGGCCGGGAACCAGGTCATGGCGCCCTGGGGTTCGCCCGCGACGAAGGCACCTTCGTCGGTGGGGATCCAGCCGTCGCGGGAGCCGTCGGGGTCGGTGACCGGGGCGGGCTTACCCTGGTAGGTGACGGTGACGCGGAACGTCTGCCCCCTGTGCAGGGCACGCCAGGGGGTGACGACGAGTTCCTGACCGCTGCGCTTGTACGCCGCCCTGGCCCGGTCGACGGTCAGACCGGTGATCCTCAGGCCCTTGAAGTCGAGGTCGAAGCGGGTCAGGCGCTGGGTGGCGCGGGCGGTGAGGACCGCCTTGCCAGCGAGGTGGCGGCTCGTCGGGTCGTAACCGAGCGTCAGTCCGTAGTGGGCGACGTGGTAGCCGCCGTTGCCGGCGAGTGGGAAGTAGGGGTCGCCGACGCCTGGCGCGCCCGCCCGTCCGGCAGCGGTGGCGGGCCCCGCCGCCGCGAGCAGGGCTGCCACGGCGACGGGAACGGTGGCGGCGACGGCTCCGCGGCCGAGGACGGCGGTGCGTATGTGGGGGTGGGTCACGTGCGCGCTCCTTGGGGGGTGGCGTGTGATCAAAGGATCCTCAGAGTAGGCAATCGGACCCCTCGTCCACCCTCCGTTCGGGTCACCTCGTCTTTCTCTGACGGGACGAGGGATGAAGGCGTTCCGGAATGCGCCCAGGGCGGCGTCGGAGTCGTCCCGGGCCCAGCCTTCGAGGGCGATGACGCCGGTGTAGCCGAGGTCGTGCAGGATGTGGGGCCTGGCGGCAGAGTTCGATGAGGTTTCCCTCGCCGATCTGGGCGTGGTAGAGATCCAGGTTCCGCCGGAGATGGGGCCGTTGGCGACGCGGGCGAAAGAGCGGTCCCGGATGGTCGACGGCGAAGTTGAGGTTTTCGAGGGTGAGGACGCGGCCCGCGGCCTCGCCCAGCTCCGCGACGCGGCGCAGGGTGTCGGCGGCCGTGAGCCACATCGCGGGGGGCTACCTCGACGGGGCGGACGGGGAGCCCCTTGCCGTCCAGGCCGGTGCCGTGCGGGTTCAAGCGCGGGCAGTCCAGTCGCGCGGCCGTGTCCAGGGACGTACGGGCCGAGGTGAGCAGGGCATCGATACCGTCGGGGTCGGTGAGGTCGCCGGTCAGATAGCCGGTCATGGAGGAGAAGGATCTCGACCTGGAAGCCGCGCTCGGCGATGCGGGCGACGCGTTCGGTGAACGGGCGGTCCAGGTAGAGCATTTCGGCGCCGGCGGCGAGAGTGAAGGGGCTCGCGGAGAGCGTCATGCGGTCACCTCGGCGATCGTGACGGTCGCGGTGGTTTCCACGCTGCGGATGGCGGCCAGCGCGATGGACAGGGCCCGGCGGGCGTCGTGGCCGGTGACGAGGGCCGGGTTCTTGTGGCGGACGGCGTCGGCGAAGGCGGTCAGCTCGGCGGTGTAGGCCGCGCGCAGCAGCTCGGTGTCGCGCCGGGCGGTGTCGACGTGGATGCCCTGGGGGCCGTAGAAGGTCATGTCGGTGCTGCGGCCGTTGCCGGCGGTCACCATGCCTTCCGAGCCGAAGACCTCGGCGCGTACGTCGTAGCCGTACAGCGCGGAGAAGGACGCCTCGGCGGTGGCGATGGCACCGTTGTCGAAATGACCAGGGCGTCGGCGGTGGCGTGCACGCCGTCCTCGAACCGCCGGAGAACGCCAGACGGCAGGGGGTCGTCATCGGCTACGGCACACCACCGGACCACGCCTTCGTGACGGCCCTGGACGCGTTGTGCCTGGCACTGCCCGATCCGCCGCAGGACGACCGGTGTCGCTCGCGCGGGAGGCGCCCATGGAAGGCGCTACCGAAGGGCCTGGCGCCAATGAGGGGAAGATCCACTCGCCGGGCCTCGAACAGGCGCCAGGGGGCGGCGTGAGGGCCCCTACTCCCCTGGCCCGCCCCCGTGGCCCCTACGTGTCCCCTGGAGCTTGGTCCGATACACGTCGGTCCCAAGGGTCTGTCACGGCGTGGGCCCAGCGATGGAGGCGCTGGTTAGCAGGTTGCTGCGACGCTGCTGAGCAATGCAACGGCGCTGATCACCCCTGCGAGCGGAAGTCTCACGAACACGCACGCAGCGGGGTGCCTTACAGGCGATAAGAGCTCAGCGCCTGGACAGTGCCTGTTGGTGGTCACTCGTCGGAAAACACGTGCGTGGTGCGTCGATAGGGCCTGGAGACCGCAGCCAGCCGGTGCGGGGGCCACAGGTCGTCCCGTTCATTCAGACTCATTTCGCCTGAACGGCGCAGCAGCCAGATGACCTCGAACTGGAAGTGCAGCACCGCATCGCCAGCGACCCGATCCAGTAGGCGGCACACCAGCCTGATCATTTCGTTCTGCTGATCGGAGTGCTCACTTGACCTGGCGAGTTCGAACATTACAGATACGTTCGGACTAAACCCGAGATCGGTGAGCACAGGGTGCTGCGGATCTGATCTTTCTGCACCCACGCGAAGCCACAGCCCAGTCGCGGTCACCGCACCTTCGTCGACTAGCGGTTCGGGAGTGACTGACGCGTCGAACAGATCGAGAGACCGGGCTACGTCACACACTTGCCAGGCGACCTGCAACACGGTTTTCTCCGTCGCCACCATGTCAAGATTGTAGGAAATTGACATGCGGATTACCCTTCTCGCGGGCTCCAGGGAAAGAGGTGTAATATGCCGCCTTCTTTATAGATGACAATTACCTCTTTGAGTCCCGGGGCTGGCCAGTCGTGCACTTGGGGTGCATGCTCGAGGTCGTAGCCATGCTGGGCCAATCTGTCGGCCGCCTCGTTCTGACGGCTCAGCGCACGGTGGGCCTCAGGGGCTGCCTCTTGGATATGGACTCTGGATTGCCTTGCGCCTTGGCATTTGGGTCGGGCTCTCGCTTAGGCAGGGTGTGACCGGGGTCGTTGGGTGCTCCCTTACTTCCAGCCCCTCCCCCGGAGGGGGCGTGGCCACGGCGAGTCGGTCCGGGCCCGCCACCAGATCCCGTCGAAACCTGCCGCCGATCCGGGGGTGACCTGCCCGTTCTCAGTATCGGCGGCAGCAGCGACTCCCAGCCGCCCCCACTATGTATCCGTCAGGTTGCGGCCTCAAGATCGTTTCACGGCCTTGATCGACATCCCAAACACGCCCTGCTCTTTGGTCACGATTCCCACGGCATGGGATCGGGGCGACGGTACCACCACCAGGCCTTTTGCACCGAGCCGACGGTGGACTCATCGCGGTCGTCACCGACAACATGCTCTTTGTCTTCGACGGTCAGCTCTTTATAGAGGTTGTCGACCTTGTCGAAGTACCGCTTGTACAGGACAGCCACGCTTACCGGGAGTTGGCGCAGGTACCCTTCGATATTATCTCGATAGCCGAGCGTTTCCCGGTAGAACTCCAAGGGAAACCAGCCAGATGGTTCCCAATTGCGCTCAGCACGCCGAGCCAGCTTCTCCCACGCACTCAGGCAGGATCCAGCGACACCCGCCACCTCAGCTACCTCGGCCGCGATAGCAAGACACTCCGGTCCACCGTCAGAATCCGCCAAGCCCTTGAAGGCTTCCTCAAAAGAATCAGAGAGTGGCGTTGCGATTTTCTGCTCGCGCACTACTTCTGGCAGATGCACTACCGGAACGTCCGCCAAATTTTCAATGAATGCTTCAACTGCCACGACTGTGAACGAGGGCTCTTCATCCTCCGTCTCATCCAGTCGGGCTCGCGTCACCATTCCTTCCGGGTCGACCAGAGAGTGCGCACTGATGGGGCTCTCCTGCGGCGGGTAAAGAACGGGCGTTCCGATCCGCCGAGCCAGGGCCGCGGAGAAATGAGCTTCCGTGGGCTGCTGTTTTACCGAGTCCTGAGCATAGATGTCCAAGGAAGTGGACACGTTACCGCGGACATGCGAATATTCGCAGGACACCAGTGCATCCCAGTACCGATCTTCCTGATCACCATCGGCGACGTCCACTTCCTTCACCGGGACCTGGAAAATTTCTGCGAGAGCTTCAGCCATGACACCCGAGTCACAGCTATCAACGAGAAAGATGTTGTACGTCATGCTCTGTTCCTGGCGACCCCCGCATCCCCATTCGCCGGGCCCGAGCTCACAGGGTCCGATCTGTGTGAAGCGATCGCCCCGGGCGGGCATCCGATGTTTAGCGCACGCGTGCCGCTCGGCCCGCCAGGCGCTGAGCACCGGCTCGATCAATACCCAGCGGATATCGGACACCCTCGGGTGACCTTCGCAACGGTCCGCGTCAGAGCTTGTCCGTCAGATCAGCACCCATGCCGTCCTCGAACGCATCTGGCGTGCCAATACCCCACTCTGTAGCGCCACCGAAATATGTCGGATCACCCAATTCCGGCGTCACACCGAGTGTGGAGTTGAGCTCTCGAAGCGCGGCCTCGAGTCGAGGAGCATTTCGACGGTGCACCTCGGGGTGCGGGCGTCCGGAAAAGTCAAACCAGCTCCAAATGTCATGATGAACGGCAAGAGTGGCCGTCGGCCCGAAAGGGGCAGTCGACACTGCGAGATCGACCAATCGTGGTTCCTTGTGGGCCTTTCCGCCCCCGTCGAACCACGTCCCCCAGCCTACGACATGAAGGTCGTCAACTTCCGCTTCAGGGAACGCGGCAGGCCGGCTGCCGAGCACCTTGCCTGGCAGGCCCGGGTCGTCCAGCGGCGTAAAGACGAACAGCGTGCTCATGACTCCGGTGAAGCCTGAATCGAGTACAGACCAGCTGTACTCAAGCTTCACAGGACTGAGCAGATCGAACTTCTGGAGTACAGCTGTCATTTTTGCCGCTACGGCCAAAGCCGATTCCAGCCCGGGTGGCGCGATGTCCTCCAGATCCCAGAACCAGGAGCCGCATTTTTTCGGCGCACGCTTGAGTTGAGACACAGTTGTTCCTTAGGGGAAGATAGAGCCGTTGCGCGGAATGGCGATGGCATCATCCTCGAAGCGCAGCAGGAACATGGTTCCGGACTTGAATACTTTTGAGGTGAGGCGCGAAATGGGCTGATGCACATCCAGAATGGCCACGCCGTGACGCATCGACTCGTATTGCAACTGTTTTGATTGAACGGCGTGTCACTTCGGGAAAGAGTGGCTCTGCGGATTCCTCGACAGCGCCCTTCCTCTGTGGACGACAGGCTGCATCATTCGCCGTCGGCGTCCTGCGATGCCAAGCGCAAGGTGAGTTCCGAGCTGGCCAGCATCCGAGTGATGTCGACCGGGAGGCTGGAGAATTCCTTCATCACTACGTCGGCAGGGTCGATCCGACGGGTTTGCCCGTCGTACCCTGTTGCCTCGATGACATAGCGATATCCGCGGGGAGCCGTGGAGTCCTGCGCGATATTCCATCGCGCACCGTGCTTCTGAATCAGATAATCGGCGACGTACGACATCAAGTCACTGTGCAGTGTAATCCAGTCGGACTGCTCGAATTCGCCAAGCGGGGCACGTGAAACATAATTTTGCAGAGCTGGAATCAGGCTCATCGGATCGCGGGTATAGACCTCAGGAGGAACCCCGAGCATGTCCGCTACCTCAATGATGTTTCGGCGCCCCTCCTCAATCCATCCCTGGAGATTCGGTTCGCTTGCCTTCGTCACGTCTTGCGCCTTCCATTGGATTCAGCTACTTAGGAGCCGGCCCATATTCGATGAATATGATACGCGCTTGAGTGAGGTAGTTCCTCAGTTCCTGTGACGGGGGCGCATGCAGGAAGACCCACCGCGGATCGAATTTTGGGTCCAAGCGCCGTAGCGTTAGATCCTTGTTGATTTGCTTAACGATGCCGTCATTCAATGGGACTTCGCCCCTCACGGCCCGAGTGCCGCCATCTTTGAGATGGACCGTCCGCCATTCAAGGTAGTGCTTCACCTCCATGGCCAGAGTGCGGCCGTCCGGCAGATCCACCGGAACGTCGACGTGGCGCCCTCTTGGCGCTTCTACAGGGTAGTAGGGGTGGTCATGGGTCGGCACGGGATAGTGCCGCTCAGGGGAACCGCCCGCCATCTCGCGGAGATAGTCCTCCGCACCCTTGTACCGTGCCCGACCGTGGCGCATGGCCCGCATCTCGTGAAGCGTGCGCTCCGCTGTGCCTGGCGGAAGTTCACCGCGCGTGAAGTCGGGTTCGCCGTCGGACCTACCGTGATGGTGTGCCTCAGCCGAGTGGCCCCCGCCGCTTGCCCCGTCGTGTTCGGGCGCGTCAGGGCCGCTGCCAGGGTTGTCGGTTGACGGACCGTGGTGCCCATCTGCGCTGTGCCCGTCGCCGTGGCCGCCGGAGGCGCCGTCACCGTGGCCACCGCTCGACGGGCCGTGGTGTCCGCCTGTGCTGTGCCCGTCGCCATGGCCACCGGAGGAGCCGTCACCGTGCCCGCCGGTCGACGGGCCGTTGTGCTCGCCGGCACCGGGGCCGCCGCCGTGCCGACCGGCGGAAGGATTATGGTGAGCTGAGGGGCCGTCGCCGGTATGTGCGTGGGCGCGTGGTGGCTGGTGGTCCGCGCCGCCCCCGACCGTGGCCTTCTCGCGCTCAGGTGCCCTTTCGTGTGCGGGGTGGTCCTCGGGCAAGGACTGCTGCGGGTGGTCGCCTTCCTTCCTGGCGTCCTCGATACGGTGGATGATCTCGCCGTTTGCGTGGCGGATGTTTCCGACGTTGTCCAGGACCGTCGGAGACTCGCCGTCCTGGTCCGGCAGGCGTACCCCCGCGTCGCGCGGGTGGGCCAGGTCGTCCGCGGCGTCCACGGTGCGGTCCATGTGGTGTGCATCGCCCCAATGGGGGAGGCGTTTGACGGCCTGCAGCACGTCGGAGGCTTTCGGGAGTGCGGCGCGAGCGGCCCTGGTGCCGGCAGTGACGGAATCGACGACCTTGGTGACCTTCGTGACCTCGGCCAGGTGGGTGCCCTTGGCCATTTTTCCTAGCTTGGAAGCCACGCCGAAGGGGGTCACGTTGTAGAGGACCTGGCCTCCCGCACGGACCGGGTCCTTGTCCCACTCGTCCCACGCCACGAAGCCTTTGAGGGCCTCACGGAATGCCTTCTTCTGCTCGTTGTCGCCGTTGCCGCCGCCGATGGTCTTGGACATCGCCCAGTCATACGGCCAGGTCGTGTACTGGCCCAGGCCGCTGAAGGTGTCCCCCAGCGCACCCCAGGCCTCGGAGGCCTTGTCGCCCCCGTGCCAGCCGACCAGAGTGGCGAGCCCGTCGACGTCGCCACCGAAACCGTCGATGCCGAATCCCTTGGCTGCGCTGGCGCCCCAGTGGTCGAGTTCCCAGAAGCGGTGGGTTTCCTTCTCCGGGGTGCCCCAGGGCAGGTCCTTCGCCTTGTCCAGATCACCGGCCCGGTACCCGTACGCCCCCCGCTTACTTGAGCCGTCGTCGACGGTGTAGTGGGTGGAGCCGAAGAAGCGGTCGCCGATCTTGTTGGCCGCCCGGCGCTCGGCCGCCTGGAACGCCGCCACCG
>NZ_JBIRPZ010000014.1:244246-246621 GCF_044332925.1 Streptomyces sp. NPDC021212 | reverse complement strand
TCCGCTCCCCGCTGCTTCGAGATCGAGGCGCGGCTGCGGGAGGCGGTGGACATCCCGGTCTTCCACGACGACCAGCACGGCACCGCCATCGTCGTCCTGGCCGCCCTGACCAACGCGCTGCGGGTGGTCAACAAGAAGATCGAGGACGTGCGGGTGGTGATGTCCGGCGCCGGCGCGGCGGGCACCGCGATCCTGAAGCTGCTGACCGCCGCGGGCGTGCGGCACGCGGTGGTCGCCGACATCCACGGCGTGGTCCACTCCGGCCGCCAGGACCTGGTCTCGGCCGACCCGGACTCCCCGCTGCGGTGGATCGCGGACAACACCAACCCCGAGGGTGTCACGGGCACGCTGCGGGAGGCGGTGCGGGGCGCGGATGTGTTCATCGGCGTGTCGGCCCCGAATGTGCTGTCGGGTGAGGATGTGGCGGCGATGGCGGAGGACGCGATCGTCTTCGCGCTGGCCAACCCGGACCCCGAGGTGGACCCGGCGATCGCCCGCGAGACCGCCGCGGTGGTGGCCACCGGCCGCTCGGATTTCCCGAACCAGATCAACAACGTGCTGGTCTTCCCGGGTGTCTTCCGTGGCCTCCTGGACGCCCAGTCGCGAACCGTCAACACCGACATGATGCTCGCCGCCGCGAGCGCGCTCGCGGACGTGGTCACCGAGGCCGAGCTGAACCCGAACTACATCATTCCGAGCGTCTTCAACGACAAGGTCGCGGGAGCGGTGGCCGACGCTGTCCGCGACACCGCCCGGGCGGCGGATATCGGCTGAACTCCCGCCGTGAGACGGCCAGGTCGGGCTGTCTCGACGTATTGCCGTGGCGGGTGTCGGTGGCACCTGCCGATACCAGAGCACAACCTATGGGAGCTCCACACATGCAAACAGGACACAGCACGGCGCCGCCCACCGACCGTCCCGAGAACGATCCCAGTGGGACGACCTCGTCGGCGCGCACCAAGCGCTGGTGGAAGTTGCCACTGGGCGTGCAGTCGGTGCTCGCCGTCGGCCTCGGCGCCCTGATCGGGACGCTCGCGCCGAACGTCGGTGAGCAGCTGAAGCTCCTCGGCGACATCTTCCTGAACCTGGTGCAGATGGTCGTGCTGCCCCTGGTCTTCCCGCTGATCGTGCTGGGCATCGCCCGCATGGAGTCGGTGAAGAAGGTGGGCCGGATCGCCGGCAAGGCGATCCTCTACTTCGAGATCGTCACCACGGTGATCCTCCTGATCTCGGTGGCGCTGGCCAAGTTCACCGGCATCGGCAAGGGCGCCCCGGTCGCCGAGGGTGACACCAAGAGCCTGGACACCCTGGACAAGGGCGTCGACTTCCACGAGCTGATCCTGCACTCGGTCCCGAAGAACGTCTTCGCCGCGTTCACCGAGGGCAACCTGCTCGCCGCGATCGTCTTCGCACTCTTCCTCGGCGTCGGGATGGCGGCCGTCGGCGAGAAGTCCGCGCCGTTCGCGTCGGTCCTGGAGTCCGTCTCGGCGGCCATGTTCAAGGTCGTCGGCTATGTCATCCGCGTTGCTCCCCTGGGCGTCCTCGGCTTCATCAGCTACGACGTGGCGCACTACGGATTCGGCAACCTCAAGAGCCTGGTCGGCTTCATCGCCGTGGTCTACGCGGGCCTGGCCATCGTCCTCGGCGTGATCTTCCCGATCATCGCGCTGATCTACCGCATCCGGTACGTGGACCTGCTCAAGCAGATCGGCGGACTCGTCGGGCTCGCCTTCATCACCCGCAGCTCCGAAGCGGTGCTGGCACCGCTGATGGGCAGGCTCGAAGCCTTCGGCATCAGCCGTTCGACGACCTCGTTCGTCGTCCCCCTCGGCTACTCCTTCAACTCCGACGGCTCCGTGCTCTACCAGGCCACCGCCCTGGTGTATCTCGCCCACGCCTACGGTACGGACACCTCGCTCCCGTCGCTGCTGCTCATGGTCGGCGTCCTGGTGGTGCTGTCCAAGGGGATGGCGGGCGTCACCTCGGCCTCCATCGTGGTGCTCCTCGCCGCGGGCAAGACGATGGGCATCCCGGCCGAGGGGGTCGCCCTCCTGGTCGGCGTCGACTTCATCGTCGACATGGCGCGTACAGCGGTGAACGTCGTCGGGAACGCGCTGGCCGCCGCCGTCGTGGACCGCTCGGAGGCCAAGAGGGGCGACGCCCCGCAGGACGAACCGGAAGCCGCCGCAACCGACGAAGAGGCCACGGAGCCGGCCCCGAAGGCGGAAGCCGGCGCGTCGAGCGCCTCGTCATAGAGCCATCGGCGTGCGGGGGGGGGCGGGGGCCCCCCCCGCCCCCCCCCCCCACCCCCCCCGGGGGGGGGGGGGGGCGCGCGCGCCCGGCGCCCCCCCGGGGCCCCCCCCCCCGCCGGGGCC
>NZ_JBIRPZ010000014.1:0-244236 GCF_044332925.1 Streptomyces sp. NPDC021212 | reverse complement strand
CGCTGGACGACCGGGAAGCCGCCTAACCCGACTACGAGGCCCGGTCGCGGGCCCCGATGGGGTACGCCGGCGGGTCGTGCGCCTCGAATTTGGCCCGGGGGGGGGGGGGGGGGGGGGGGCCCCCCCCAGCACGCCTCGACGATCTCCCGGCGGTGCGTCCCGAGGACGCGCGCGCAGGCCGCCGTCCGGTGCACCGCGCTCCGGCTGGTCCATGATGAGCGTGCGCGGCAGATCCGCCACCAGCGCGGCGGCTTCCGAGAGCGGCACCTCGGGGGTGCACAGGGACATCGCGGTACGCAGCCGCCCGTCGGCGAAGCGGACCTCCGCGACGTTTGATCAGCGCAGCCCCGCGGCGTGGGCGGAGGCTTCGGTGATCCGCCGGACGGTGTGCAACTCGTTCGGCAGGATGAAGCCCAGTCGGCTCGCCTCCTTGAGGGTGACGGCGTCACCGCGCCTTGCGACGGGCGCAGCGCGAGGAACATGGCGAAGGTGTAGCCCATGATTCGCGCGCTTTCAGGCCGAGGATCGCGAGGGTGGGAAGCATCGCGTCAAGCGGAACTAGTCGTCGTCGTTCTCATGGTCGTCTTCGTCCTCATGGCCGACTTCGCGTTCGTCCTCGTCGTCGCTCGCAGACGGGCTCGCTGTGTCGCTGGTGGGCGGCGGTTGAGGAGTGGTGGAGGTGGTGGAGTCGGCCGGGGGGGTTCCCTCGGGGGCAGATGAGGGGGTGAGCTCGTCCTCCTGGCCCGGCGGGGCGGTGACCGAGACTTCTCCTCCGGAGGGCCACCTATCGCCAGAAGAGGAGGAAGCCGAGTCGATGATCGTCGACATGGCCAGGAGACACCCGGTGAGGACCAGAACGGCAGCGACCGCGGTGAGAGCCGTGGTCTTGCGGCTCCCTGAGCGGTCCCGGACGCTTGCGTCGTCGTGTATCTCCTCGTCGGGTCCGTTGTGCGCCTCGGAGGAGTTGCTGGTCCTCCACGCGTGTGTGACAGCTCGGTCATCGTCCACGTGGTGGTCCGCCGACGGTGACGACGGGTTTCGGGCTCCGGGATCGGGTGGCACATCTCCTCCTGGTAGCCGATGTCACGTCGCTGTGCGCTTCGGCCTTCTCCGGTTCCCTCGCGGTCCGGGACGTCAACGCCACGGCGGATGGGGGGGCGGGGCCGCAGATCACCCTAGGAGGCACTGGTTCAGGGCAGGGACAGCGTTGCTCCAGCGCCGGTTAAGGCAGGACTAATTTTCGGTCCCAGCCGCTACCCGGCTCAGGTCCTGTCCGGGGGATCACACCTCTGCGGGGTCCGTCCTCCGCCGTCGGCGGCGGAACGTCGCCGCGCGAACCGGGCACGAGCGGCGTCGTGGGCACCTCTCAGTGGCTGCACGACTGTGTCCGTTGTCCTCTCGCCTGGATTGACGACAGAGATCCAGCTGAGCGCGCCGTATGCCGGATGCGGCATCACACGGTCGGCTGATGGGCGAGCCGATGAGCGGTGCGCAGCGAGCACCGCTCCGAACAGTCGACATCGCCGCAGAGTAGTCGGGGTACTCAGTGCAACAGGTGCGCGACCTGGAGCGGCTGGGAGTCATTCCCCCAGCCGCTCGATCAAGCAACGGCTACCGCTCCTACACAGCTGTTCACGTGCACGCTCTTCGACGCCTATCGAGGACTCGCGGGTGCCGTTGGGCCTGTCGCAGCACGGCAGATGCTCGCGCAACTGCGGACAGAGACGATCGCGACGGCAGCCTCGGCGATCAACGCGGTGCACGTTCGGCTCGCAGGCGAACGAGACGAGGTTACGGCTCTGGGAAGACGAGGGACTCCCCGAGCGAGTGACGTCTCTGCGAGCACGTCGCTACGGGCTTTCAGCGATCAGAACGGCCAGAATCGTCGCCGCCCACCGCGGCACCGGCTACGGCATTCCCGCAGTCCGCGAGATCATGGACTCGCTGCACCGGCTCGACGGCCTGGAAGAGACCCAACGCATCCTGCGGCAACGTCTTGACCAGATCGCCATACGGACCGTGGCGCTACTCCGCGCGGGTGCGGACCTGGCAGCCGTCGTTACGTCCGCTCAGGAACCGAGCTTGGCGCGGCCCTGGCGCCGCCCGCTGCTGACCACGCCGCGCCTTCGCCCGTGAATCACGCACGGGCGAAGGCGGGCTCGCGCACCATGAAGACGTCCACCGGGTCCTCGGATTCCGGCGAGAATCCGTGCCGCTCGTACAGCCGCCGGGCCGGACTGCCGCGCAACACGTTCAACCGGACCAGGGCGCCCTCGCGGTCGCACCGCTCCAGCAGCCCGCGCAGCACGGCCGTGCCGATGCCGCTGCCTTGGAGGTGCGGGGCGAGGTAGAAGTGCTCCAGCCAGTGGGCGTCCTCAGCCGGCCGTAGTGCCACGCAGCCTCCGAAGGCGCCCTCCACCTCGATCACCCACGTGTGTGCCGGCGCGAACCCGTCCCGCAGCCGCTGCCGCACCCGCTGCTCGTCGTACCGCCCGAGCCGCTCCAGATCCGCCCGCAGTACCACGGCCCGCAATGCGGCCACCGCCTCGACGTCCGCTGCCGAAGCCGCTCTCATCTCCCAGTCCGCCATGACCGGCAGGCTACTCACACAACCCACTGACCAGGCGCTGTCATTGGTAGGCTCGGCGATGATGGCGCAACAGGAGGTCTCCACGCTGCCCGCCCCGTTCGTCCGTGAAGAGCAGTCCGGCGATATCGCCATCGTCGGGCTCAGTTGCCGATTGCCGGGTGGCATCACGGCGCCCGAGGGGCTGTGGGCCGCGCTGGCCGACGGGCGCGATCTGGTCGGTGAGATACCGGCGGACCGGTTCGACACGCGCCGGTTCGTGGACCCCGATCCACGGCGGCCCGGCAAGGCGTACTCGGCAGCGGGCGGATTCCTCGAGGACATCACCGGATTCGACGCCGCGTTCTTCGGGCTGTCGCCCCGTGAGGCGAGCCGGATGGACCCGCAGCAGCGGCTGCTGCTGGAGATGGCCAGGGAAGCCCTCGACGACGCGGGTATCGACCCGGGGACCCTCGCAGGGTCCGGCTCAGGGGTCCATGTGGGCGTGAGCAACGGCAACTACGGCCAGCTCCAGTACGCCCGCCCGGAGGCGATCACGGCGTACACGATGGCGGGGGCGGCGCTGTGCAACACCGCCAACCGGATCTCACACCAGTTCGACCTGCGGGGGCCGTCCATGGCGGTGGACACCGCCTGCTCCTCGTCCCTGGTCGCCCTGCACCAGGCTTGCACACAACTGCATGCGGGAGACGGCGGAGTGGCGCTCGCGTGCGGAATCAACCTGCTGCTGAGCCCAGGGGATTTCATCGGGTTCTCCAAGGCATCCATGCTCTCCCCAAGCGGTCGTTGCCGCTCCTTCTCCGCGGACGCCGACGGATACGTCCGCGCCGAGGGCGGCGCGGTGGTGGTGCTCAAGCGCCTCGCCGACGCCAAGGCGGACGGGGACACCGTGCACGCCGTGATCCTCGGCACGGGAGTGGGGGCCGACGGACGCACACCCGGGCTCTCGCTGCCCAGCGCACAGGCCCAGGAGCATCTGATGCGCCAGGTGCACCAGCGCGCCGCGGTGCGCCCCGAGGACGTGTCCTATGTGGAGGCCCACGGCACCGGTACGCAGGCGGGTGACCCGATCGAGTGCCGGGCGCTGGGGCATGCGCTCGGCGCGGGCCGGCGTACTCCGCTGCCCATCGGCTCGGTGAAGTCCAACCTCGGCCACCTGGAGTCCGGGGCAGGCATGGCCGGTCTGCTCAAATGCGTGCTGATGCTGCGCCACGGTGTGATTCCGGCGTCGCTGCACGCCGAACCGCTCAACCCCGCGATCGACTTCTCCGCGCTGGGCCTGGAGCCGGTGACCGCGCCACGACCCCTCGCCCCCGGGGCCCTGGCGGTCAACTCCTTCGGATTCGGCGGGGCCAACGCACACGCCGTCCTCGGCCCGCCGCCCCTACCCTCCGTCACCCCGCCGCCGGAGGTGACGTCCTTGCCGGTGCTGGTCTCGGCGGCCACCCCGAAGGCGCTCACCGAGGCCGCCACCCGCACCGCCGCCCGGCTCAGGGACACCACCGACGCGTTCTACGACGTCGCCTTCACCAGCTGCCTCCGGCGCGGACACCACCGCGAACGGGCCGCCGTGGTGGCGGACAGCGCCGACCAGGCCGCCGCACTGCTGGAGACGATCGCCGAGGGCACCCCCGTGAGCGGGGGAGCGGCGGCGAGCGCGCGCCCGGGGCCGGTGGCGTTCGTGTACTCCGGCAACGGCGCCCAGTGGACGGGCATGGGCGCCGAACTGCTGGACAACGAACCGGTGTTCCGTGACGCCGTCGCCGAGGTGGACGCCGAACTGGCCGGACAGCTGGGCTGGTCGGTGCTGGCCGAGCTGAGGTCCGCCGAACCGGAGCTGCACCGGACCGAGATCGCCCAGCCGCTGCTGTTCGCCGTGCAGCTGGGGCTGACCGCACTGCTACGGGAGCGTGGCATCCGGCCCGCCGCGGTGGCGGGACATTCGGTGGGCGAAGTGGCCGCGGCGTACGCCTGCGGGGCGCTGGATCTGGCGGCGGCCTGCCGGGTCATCACCGAACGCTCCCTCGCACAGGCGGACACAGCCGGTGGCGGCCGGATGGCGGCAGCGGGGCTCCCCGCCGACGAGGCCACCGCGTTGATCGCCGGCCGGGACCTGGAGCTGGCCGCGGTGAACAGTCCCACCGATGTGACCCTCTCCGGGACCGCCCCGGAACTGTCCGCGCTCGGCGACGAGTTGCTCCGCCGCGACGTGTTCTTCCGGGAGCTGGACCTGGATTACGCCTTCCACAGCCGGTCGATGGAGCCGGTCCGGGACCGGCTGCACACATCGCTGGCCGGGCTGTCGCCACGAGCCGGTACCGCGGCGTTCGTCTCCACGGTCACCGGCGGGACACTTCCGGGCACCGAATTGGGCGCCGGATACTGGTGGCGCAACATCCGGGAGCCGGTACTGTTCGGACCCGCCGTCACTTCGCTGGCGGACGAGCACGGGTGCGGCACGATCGTGGAGATCGGCCCCCATCCGGTGCTGCTGGGCTATCTGCGCAGGCAGTGCGCGACCATCGACCGGCCGGTGACCACGGTCGCCACGCTCTCCCGCGAGGCGGCGGGCGCCGACGCGGTGCGGACCACCTGCGCGGCCGTGCTCGCCGCCGGGGCCGACGTCGACTGGGACACCTGGTTCCCGGTACGCGGCCGGGTGGTTCCGCTCCCCGCCTACCCATGGCAGCGCGAGCACCACGTCAACGGCGCCCCGCACTGGTGGACGACGGGACAGGGCGGCGGTGGGCAGGAGTCGGGCCACCAGTTGCTCGGCGAACGGTTGCCGACCGTGGAACCCACCTGGCAGACACCCCTCGAACCGTCGCGACACGGCTGGATCGGCGACCACCGAATCAGCGGGTCGGTCGTGATGCCGGGGGCTGCGTATCTGGAGATGGCGCTCGCGGCCGGCCGGACCCGCCACGAGGGGGCGGTGGAGGTCTCCGGCCTGGACATCGGCAAGGCACTGGTGCTGCCGTGGGACGACCCCGACATGGATGTCACCGTGCAGACCGACCTCGCCGGAGAAGTACTCCGCGTGGCCTCCCGCCGGGGCGACGAGGACTGGCAGGAACACGTGAAGGCGCGGGTGCGCCGACTCCCCGGCGAGCCTCCGGCACCCCTCGACGTGGCGGCCCTCCGCGAGGCCGCCCACGCCGAGATCTCCGGCGAACGGCACTACGCAACGATGCGGCAGGTCGAGCTGGCGTACGGGGAGGCGTTCCGCGGTGTCCAACGGCTCGCCGTGGCCGACGACACGGTGCTCGCCGACTACGCCAACCCTGCCGGGACGCAGGGGTTCCATGCCCACCCGGCCTTGATCGACTCCACGCTGCAATCCATCGCGGCGCTGCTTCCCCACGCCGAGAACGGGCAGGTCCACCAATTCCTCCCCGCCGAACTGGAACGGGTCCGGTTCTGGCGCACCCCCGCCGACCGGGGTGTGGCACTGATCCGGGCGCGCGAACTGTCGCTGCGCGAGGCGGTGGTGGACATCACCGTCGCCGACCAGGACGGCACCGTCGTCATGGAGTTGTGCGGCGTCCACGTACGCCGGAACAAGGGCGCGGCGAGCGGCGTCGACCGCATCGTCAGCACCCTGCGGGCCGCTCCGCTGCCCGGGGCCACCGGCCCGGCCGGGCTGCCGGCGGCCACCGCGCTCGCCGCCGCGCGAGCCCAGGAAGTGGCGGCGCTGACCGAGGCGTTCCGGCGCCACGACGGTCCCACGTTCCTCCACCGGGTCAAACAACTGACCGGCCACTTCGTGACGGCCGCACTCGCCGAACTGGAGGCGCGGGGCGCCCGGCCCGTCAACCGGAGGCTGTACGAGAACCTGCGGGCGCTTGCCGAAGGGGAAGGCGCGCTCGACCGGACCCCGGAACCGGACCGCATCCTCACCGGTCTGCTGCGCGACTTCCCCGCCATGGCGCCGGATCTACTCCTGTACGCGCGGTGCGGCCCACAACTGGCCGGGGTGCTCACCGGGGACGTGGATCCGATGCGGTTGCTCTTCTCGGACACCGAACGCCTCGCCGAGCTGCACTACACGACCTCCGTGGTGCACCAGCACCTGAACCGGGTGGCCGGGGAACTGCTCACCGGGCTGGTCGACGCCTGGCCCGCGGACCGGCCGCTGCGGATCCTGGAGGTCGGCGCCGGCACCGGGTCCACCACCGCCTGGCTCCTGCCCCGGCTTCCCGCCGATCGCACCACCTACGCCTATACGGACATCTCCAGCGCGTTCTTCCCCCGCGCCCGCCACCGGTTCGCCGACCACCGTTTCCTCGACTACCGGACCCTGGATCTGGACCAGGATCCCGCAGAACAGGGCTTCGCCCCCGCCTCCTTCGACCTGGTGATCGCCGCCAACGTCCTGCACGCCACCACCGACGTGCGCCGGTCCCTCGGTCACATCACCGAACTCCTCGACAGCAGCGGCCGCCTGCTCGCCGTGGAATTCCACGACAACGACCTCTTCGCCCCCTGCTACGGGCTGCTCACCTCGGCGAACGCCTTCACCGACACGGACCTGCGCGAGGACACGCTGCTCACGTATGAGCAGTGGCCCGAGGTGCTGCGCTCCGCAGGGTTCACCGACGTGGCGCAGCTCGGTCAGGAGCCCACCTGCTCGGTGCTCCTCGCCGACCGGGACGAACGCGAACAGCCCACGGCGACGCCCGCGGCCACCGCGCCCGGCCGCTTCCTGGTGGTGACCGACGGCCTCGACGACCTGGCCGAATCCGTGGTGGCACAGCTGCGCGGGCTGGGCCGCACGGCGCGCCACACCGACGCCTCCGACCACGCCGCGCAATGGGGCGCCGCACTGAACACCACCGAGGAGAGCACCGGGATCCTGGTCATGCTCGGTGACGAAAACGCCGGGAATGCCGATGACCAGGTCGGCCTGGTCGTCCGGCAGGCGGCGATCCTCAGAGCGATGGTCACCGCCTGCCGGGCGCTGCCCGAGACCCGCGAGGTACGCGCCTGGGTGCTGACCACCGGCGAGCACACCGCCGTCCCCGAACGGCCCGCCCCGGCCGCCGCCTGGGCGCAGGCGCGCACCCTGACCAGCGAAAACCCTTTGCTGAGGGTCCGCAGGATCGCGGTGGCCCCCGGCGCGACCGCGGCGGACGTCTGCGCCGAACTGCTCGCCGGGACCAACGAGGACGAGGCCGTGCTCACCGCGGGCGGACGCTTCGTCCCACGGATCACCGAGCGCCACCCCGTCACCCACGCCGTCCGTCCCTTCGCCCTGGCCGTGGCGGACGACGGACCGGCCTGGACGCTGGTGGCCGCACCCGAACCCGCACCGGGAGAAGTGGTCATCGAGGTGCGGGCGGCGGCGCTCAACTACGCCGACATCATGATCTCCCGGGGGCTGGTGCCGCCCATGGCCGAGACACCGGACACCGGAACCCCGCTGCTGGGCCTCGAATGCGCCGGAGTGGTGACCCATGTCGGCGCCGGTGTCACCGATCGGACCGTGGGCGACCGGGTGATGGTCGCCCAGTCCGGAAGCCTCGCCTCGCATGTGCGCTGCCCGGCCCGGCTCACCGTCCCCATCCCCGAGGGCATGCCGTTCACCGAGGCGGCCACCATCCCGACCGTCTTCGCCACCGTGCACTACGGTCTCGACTACCTGGCCCGGCTCCGCCAGGGAGAGACGATCCTGGTGCACGGGGCCGCCGGCGGGGTGGGGCTGGCCGCGCTGCGGTACGCCGAACACGCCGGGGCCACCGTCATCGCCACCGCGGGCACCCCGGCCAAACGCCAGCTGTTGCGCCTGCTCGGCCACCAGCACGTACTGGACTCGCGCAGCCTCGGCTTCGCCGATGACGTCCTCGACATCACCGACGGCCGCGGGGTGGACGTGGTGCTCAACTCGGTGGCGGGGGAGGCGCAGGGCCGAGGCATGGAACTGCTGCGCCCGCACGGCCGGTTCGTGGAGCTCGGGAAGCGCGACATCCTCGCCGACAACGCGCTCGCCCTGCGGCCGTTCTCTCGCGACCTTTCCTTCTTCGGGGTCGACCTCACCAGTCTGCTCCAGGGCGACAGCCCGGTGGCCGGGCAGGTGATCGACGAACTGGCCGAGCACGTCGCATCCGGGGTGTACCGGCCCCTGCCGCATCTCACCTACCCGGTGGACCAGATCGCCGACGCCATGGCGCTGCTGCGGGACTCCCGGCACATCGGCAAGATCGTCATCACGCTCGACCCCGCGGAACCGGTCCCCGTAACCGTTCCGCGGCCTCCCCTGGCCCTGGACCCGGAGGCCACATACCTCGTCACCGGTGGGCTGGGCGGCTTCGGCGCGGCCACCGCCGTCTGGCTCGCCCGCTGCGGGGCGCGCCACCTGGCGCTGGCCTCCCGCAGCGGCGCCGCCCACCCGGAGGCCGGTGCGGTGCTCGCCCACATCGCCGAGGAGGGGGCGCTGGCGACCCCCTACGCCACCGATATCACCGACCCCGCGGCCACCCGGGAACTGGTGGCCGCGATCGACGCCACCGGACATCCGCTGCGCGGTGTCATCAACGCCGCCATGGTGCTCGACGACGTCCTCGACGACGCCACCGCGGTGGAGCTCGACGACGAGCGCACCCGCGCCGTGGTGAGCCCGAAACTCGAGGGGACGGCACACCTGGACCGACTCACCCGCGACCGGCCACTGGACTTTTTCGTCTTCTACAGCTCCATCTCCGCGCTCGCCGGAAACCTCCGGCAGAGCACCTACGCCGCGGGCAACCTGGCGGGCGAGGCGATCATCCGGCAGCGCCGGGCCGCTGGACTGCCCGGACTGGCCGTGCAGTGGTGCGCCATCTCCGACACCGGCTACGCCGACCGGACCGGCATGGTCGACACCATGCGGCAGGCCGGATTCGGGGAACTCGACTCCACGACCGCCACCCGGGTTCTCGGCGAGCTGATCACCGATCCCGACGCGGACGTCGTCATGGTGGGGAACACGGACTGGGCGCAGACCGCGAAGCTCCTCCCCGCCGTCGCCGCGCCGCGCTTCGCCGAGATCCTGCCCGCGCCGGACGCCGATCCCCATGACGCCGGCCGGAACATCCCGGAGCTGGTGCGCTCGGCGGACGAGCCGGAGGCGCTGGGCATCATCACCGAGGTGCTGGTCTCGGCGCTGGCCACGGTGTTGCAGACCACCCCGGAACGCATCGACCCGGACACCCGGCTCGACCAGCTCGGCCTGGAGTCGTTGATGGCGGCTGAGCTGAGTTCCGTACTGCAGCGCAGGCTGGACTGCGTCGTCCCGACGATGGAACTGGCCACCGCGGCCGGTGTCCGGCAGCTGGCCCCGCGTCTCCTCGGACGGGTCAGGCGAGGCGCATGACATCGCGAGCGCAGTTCCCCGCCCCGGAGCTCAACCGGCTCACCGACCGGCAGACCGCGCGGATCCGGCTGTACTGCGTGCCGCCGTCCGGCACCGGATCGGAGTTCTTCCTGCCCTGGGTCGCCGCATTCTCCGAACTGTTCGACCTGGCGGCTGTCGACCTGCCGGGCCGCGGCACCCGTGCCGGGGAACCGTCGATCACCGATATCGGCTGGGCCGCCACGGGCATCGCGGAAGCGATCGCCGCGGACCTGCGGCACCGGCCACTCGCCGACGGCTTCTACGCCGTCTTCGGCCACAGCTTCGGAGCGCTGCTCGCCTACGAGGCCACCCACCGGCTGCGCTCGGAGTCGCGCACCGAGCCGGACCTGCTCGCGCTGTCCGCCGTTCCGCCACCGAACCGCGACGGTCTCGACGCCCACATCGCGCGCAACCTCGGCTCCGGAATCGCCGCCATCACCGAGGTCATGGGCTGGGAGGCGCCGACCGACGACGCGCTCACGCGAACCGTGTACACCCCGTTCCTCGCGGATGCGGTGGCCCTGCTGCAACATACGCGGCAGCCATGGCCGCCGCTGCGCGCCCGGCTGAGCGTCTTCGGCGGACTCGACGACCCGATGGTCGACCCCGAGTCGCTGCACGAGTGGAGCGCCTGCGCGACTGCCGATGCCCGGGTCCACCGCTTTCCCGGCGGCCACCACTATCTGCGCACCCAGGTGGCCGAGGTGGCCGGCCGGCTCACGGACGATCTGCTGGCCGCGTACCGGAATCCGGCGGGCAGTTCGGCTCGCGTCCACCGCGGCACGTAGACGACGGACTGGATCAGTGGGGCCGTGCCGCCTGGGAGGTCAGGGCGATCGGTCGTGGACAGCAGGTCGCAGGCGGCCACCAGGGCGCACCCGGCGCAGGTACTCGTGCGGCGTCGCACCGAAGTGCACCTCCCCGGCCGTGTCGTCGGGATCGGCACCGATTTCACCGCCTGCACGATGCTGCCCGCCCTGCGGGACGGCACTCCGCTGTGCCGGCTCCCGGAGTTCAGGGACCGTCCGCACGCCCGGCCGAAGCTGTGGAAGCACCACGCGGCGCAGCCCCGGGCCGAGCGGATCAACAACCTCGCGCACGAGAGCGGCGAACCGTGGATCGGCCGCTACGGCGGAAAGATCCCGGCCGAGTGGCAACTCGCCAAGGTGCTCCCACTGCACGCCGAGGACCCGGTGGTCCATGCCCGGACCGAGCGCGCTGGATCGAGGCGGCCGGGTGGACCGGGCTCGGGGAGGGCATCGCCGTCGCGGTCGGAAATGTCGACGCCCACGTCACCGCGGCCGCGGCGGACACCCTGGGAGCCGGGCAGCTGCTGGCCGTGATGGGCACGTCGACATGCCCCGTCATGAACGGCGACCGGCTCGTCGAGGTCCCGGGTGCCTGCGGAGTGGTGGCCGGCGGCATCGTCGAAGGGGCGTATGGCTACGAGGCCGGGGCAGAGCGGTGTCGGCGACATCTTCGGCTGGTGGGTGGACAACTGTGTCCCGGGCGACCACCGCGCCCGGGCCGGCGCCCGCCGGGAGACGGTGCACGAGGTGCTCACCGATGTCGCCGCCCGGCAGCGTGTCGGCGAGCACGGCCTGCTCGCCCTGGACTGGATGAACGGGAACCGCTCGGTGCTCGTCGACCACGAACTGTCCGGCGTCCTGGTGGGCCTGACCCTCGCCAGCACGGCCGCCGATGTCTACCGGGCCCTGCTGGAGGCGACGGCCTTCGGGACCCGCCGGATCATCGACGCCTTCGCGGCCGCGGGCTCGACGTCACCGAGCTGACCGTGGCCGGCGGGCTGACCAGGAACCGGCTGCTCATGCAGATCTACGCCGACGTGACGGGCCGGCCGCTGAGCCTGGTCGGTTCACCGCAGGCCCCGGCGCTCGGCTCCGCCATACACGCCGCCGTCGCGGCCGGAGCACCGCCGGGTCTACGACGCCCTGTACCGCGAATACACCCTGCTGCACGACCACTTCGGACGGAACGAGGACGGCGGCAATGACGTCCTGCACCGCGGAACGCGTCCGCAACGGCGACTGCCCGGTGGAACTGACGGACCGGGCCGTCCGCCGGATCCTGCGCCAGAAGCTCGACCTCGGCGTGTTCGCCGAAGCCGTCGACCCGGCCGAACCCGCCGACCTCGACCCGGCGGCCCACCGCGCGGTGGCGCGGCGGCTCGCCGAGGAGTCGGTGATCCTGCTCGCCAACGCTCAACAGGCCCTCCCGCTGCGCCCGGACGGACAGCTGGCGCTGGTCGGGCCGAACGCCGACTCCGCCGAGGCCATGCCCGGCAACTACAGCTTCACCAACCATGTCCGGACCCCGCCCGGTACGCCGATCGGCATCGCGCTGCTCACCGTGCTGGACGCCCTCACAGCCGAGCTGCCGGAGCAGACGCGGATGGTCCATGTACCCGGCTGCGCGGTCCGGTCCGACGAGGAGACCGCGGCCGCCACCCGTGAAGCCGACGTGTGCGTCGCCGTGGTCGGGGCCGCGCCGGCCTGTTCGGGCGCGGAACGGTCGGCGAGGGCAGTGACGCGGCGGCGCTGCGGCTGCCGGGACGGCAGCAGGTCCTGCGACGCGGTCCTCGACTCCGGTACCTCGGTGGTGATCGTGCTGGTCACCGGCCGGCCGTACCCGCTCGGGGCGTTCGCCGACCGGGCGGCGGCGGTGGTGCAGGCGTTCTTCCCCGGCGAGGAGGGCGCGGCCGCGATCGCGAGTGTTCTCACCGGACGGCTCAACCCGCGCGGGCGGCTGCCGGTGAGCATGCCACGCGACCTCGGCGGCCAGCCCCATGTCCACCGCAGCCACGGCTCGGTGGGCGCAGCCCGGTGTCCAACGTGGACCCGACACCGCTGTTCCCCTTCGGCCACGGCCTGTCCTACACCACCTTCCGTTACGGGGGCCTGGACGTCACCGGCGACCGGCTGGACACCGGCGGCACGCTGCGGATCCGCTGCCAGGTGACCAACGACGGCAACGCGCGCCGGAACCGAAATGGTGCAGCTGTACGTACGCGACCTCGTGGCTTCGGTGACCCGCCCGATGCGGCAGCTGCTGGGCTGGGCACGGGTCGAACTGGACATGGGCGCGACGGCCACCGATGATCACCGACTGCGCTGGCGCGAGCGATGACGCTGCGTGTGACCACCATCAGGCTACGGTGAGCCACTGAGTGCTGACAAAGAGCGATCGTCATCCCGGGCGTTGTCGCGCCGGCCCCTGCCCGTGAGCGCCACATGCGTCTGCCTCGTCGTGTACCTACGCTTTGGAGAGAAGGCGCATCACGCGAGGCCGGGAGGTGGGCCTGATGGCGACGGTGCTTTTCGTCGTGAGCGGTGCGACGTATTGGGTGCTCAAGGACGGCACCAGGTATGCGACCGGGTACTGGGCCGAGGAGTTCGCGGTGCCGTACAAGAAGGTCACGGAAGCCGGTCATGAGGTGGTCGTGGCAACGCCGGGCGGTGTCGTCCCGAACGTCGACATGATGAGCCTGCGCCCCTCGATGGCGGGGGGTGAGGACGGCGCACTGGAACTCGAGGCGATCATCCGTTCCGCTGAGGTGATGCGGCGTCCACTGGCGCTGTCGAACGTCCGCCTCGAGGACTACGACGCGGTGTACCTGCCGGGTGGCCACGGCCCGATGGCGGATCTGGCGTGGGATGCCGACGTCGGCCGGTTGCTGACGGCGCAACTCTCTTCTGGTGATCCGCTCTTCATCGTGTGCCACGCGCCTGCCTCGATGCTGGCCACCCGGATCCACGGTGAATCGCCCTTCAAGGGCTACCGGGTCACGGGCTTCACCAACGAGGAGGAGGAAGCCGTCGGGCTGGCCTCCAGGGCGACCTGGCTGCTCGAGACGGAGCTCAAGGAGAAGGTCGGCGTCGACTACAGCCGCGGCCCGATCTGGGAGCCCTACATGGTCGAAGACCGCAACCTTGTGACCGGCCAGAACCCACACTCTTCCGCGGTGCTGGCCGACCGGCTCCTGGAAGTTCTGAAGTGAAAGAACCCTGAACGGTTCAGGACGAGATCGACCCCGCGACACATGAGGCTCAGGTCTTGACAGGGCCGCCGTCGAGGAGCGCGGCTCCCAGCGGCGTGACCATGTGGATGATCGCGTTGCGGTGGCGCTGGCTGCGGACCAGACCCGCCTCCCACAGGACCGAGGCCTGCTGACTCGCCGTCGGGAGGGGCACCCGGGCCCGCTGGGCGAGTTCGGTGGTGCTGCACGCTCCCACGGCGACGGCCTCCAGGACACGGGCCCGGGTCGCGCCCAGCAGGGCGGCCAGCGCGTGGCGCCCGGGTGTCCCGCGCGGTGCGGCCCAGTCGAGGTCGCGTTCGACCGGGTAGACCAGCGTGGGCGGCAGCCCGATGTCGAGGAACGTCGTGGGAGCGCCCCAGCAGAAGAAGGACGGCTGGAGCGTCAGTCCGCGCCCGCCCAGATGGATGTCGTGGTTGGCGGGGAAGGTCAGTTCGAGGACGGGGTAGCTCCAGCGGGCGGAGGGGTGCAAGGTGGCGAGCACCGTCTCCCAGCCGCCCTCGGCCAGCGTGCGGAGGCGGGCGGCGCGGTCGCGGGCCACCTGGGACTGGATGCGATGCCACACCGGGTCCAGCGCGGTGCCGAAGTACCCGCCGACCGCCTTCGCCACCCGGTCCACCGACTCGGGCGTGCCCTGCGCCAGCTCGCGCGCCCAGCCCGGCAGGGGGCGGCCGGGGTGGCGTACCCCCAGCTCCTCCAGATCCCCGCGCAACCGGGCGCGGGGCGTCCTGCGCAGCGCTTCCAGTCCCTCCGGCAGGGACTGGCCGGCACCCGCGGGGGTCAGGAAGTCGACGGCGTAGCCGACGGGCGGCGCCAGGGTCGAGAGCAGCCGCACCTCCGGGCCCATGTCCAGACGGAGCCGTTGTTTCCACTGGCCGAAGACCACCGTCCCCTGTCTGTGCCTCAGCCGGTAGAGGCTGAGCAGCGTCTCCCACATCGGATCGGCTCCCGGAGCCAGAGTGATCCGGGCCAGGTCCTCGACGCCGAAGTGGATCCTGAGCACGGTGCTACCTGCCTGTCCCTCATCCCGCGTGACATGTCTACCGCGATGCCCAACCGGATCGTGAGGACTGTTTCTGCCAATACCGCGCAAGGTTTCCACCGGGGTATGCAGCGACATTTCACCTGGATGGAAAGGCCGTGCGCGGGGCTCCCGGCCTCGGCGAACCTCGTGTCGGTGCCGCCGGACACGGAGGCCGGCGGTCGTCCACATCCACACGGACAAAGGAGACAGCCATGCGCACCACACGCCTCGCCCTGGCGGCCGCCAACGCGGCGGCGGTCGTCGCCGTCCTCGCCCTTCCCGGCGCGGCCTCGGCGACCGAGACCCCCCACGTATGCCCCGAGGGGTACTTCTGCGCCTACCCCGAGAAGAAGTGGGAGGGCCAGGAGTGCAAGTGGGACGTCGCGGACCCCGACTGGACCTCGGGTACCTACACGTGCTCCTGGGCCGCGACCAAGCCCGTGAAGTCGGTCTGGAACAACGGGACGTCCAACGCGACCGGCGTGGCGTTCTACCTCAACAAGAACTACGGTCACCGCGTCGGCTGCACCCGGAAGCACTCGGGCGGAGACCTGGTCGGCGACTACAAGGTGAAGTCCCACAAGTGGATCAGCGGCTCCTGCGGCTGACCGGATCCGCGCAGCGAGGGGAATCGACCATCATGTCCGTACGTCATCACACCGTCCTCGTCGCGGCGGCCGCGGCGCTCGGGAGCGCCCTGGCCCTCACCACCCCGGCGCACGCCTCCTCCCATGAGGAAGCCGGGGCACGCCACGGGGCTGTCGCGGCCGCCGACCACACGTACCTGCAGTTCACGAAGCGCTCCAGTCCGCAGAACTCGCGGCTGAGTCTCGTGCTCGTCAAGGCGTCGGACCCGAGCCATCCCCGGACCCTGGGAAGCTGGCGCGCCGGGTCCGGCAACGGCAGCAAGGACACCTGTGCGAGCAACGCCGGGTGGCTGCCGAACGGCACGTACAAGATCAAGCAGTTCTTCAACCACCACAACGGCGGATCGCGTGGTATCAACGGCATCTCCTGGTGGATAAGTGACCACAAGTGCCACAGCGGTCGCTCCCGCACTGAGCTGTTCATCCACAGTGAGATGCTGCCCAGCGGCGGTGCCGGAAGCTCCGAGCCCTACCGGTGGGATGGGGACAGCGACTACAAGTCGAACGGCTGCATCAAGCTCAAGCCCTCCGACATCCGGAAGCTCCGCAGCCTGTACACCTCGGGCTCCCCGAAGCCCACGGAGCTCTACGTCCGCTGATCGCGGCACTCATGCCGACGCGCCGTTCCCGGTCGGTCAGCCGATCGGGAACGGCGCGGGTGTACGGGCTCACGGCCGGTGCCGGGCGACTCCTGGGGCCGACACTGTTCTCGTCGCTGTCAGCGATGGCAACCGGACCGGTCCGGCCGAGCCGAAGGATCAGCGGGCCAACCGCCGGCGCCGGGGGAGCCGAGGAGCCCGCGTCGTGCTCAGTCTGCTTGCAGAGCGTCGGCCCGCTTCATCATGTCGGCTGCGATGTCGTCCCAGTCCGGGCCATGCATCCACAGGCTCTCGGCAGCCTCTCGCAGCAGAGTCGGCTCGTCCGGCCGTTGCAAGAGCACCAGCCGATGGGCCAGATTCCTGATCCATACCGGCAGGTAGCCATCGGCCACATGCGGGCAGAGCTCATGCAGCATGGCAAGGATCGAATCCGCGTCGGCGAAAGTCAGCTCCTCGACGAAGTAGTGCTCCCGGTGCTCGAGACGACACTCCGGGGTGGGCCGGTACTCGTCTCCAAAGAGACACCGAGCGTGCTCCGTCAGGGTGGTGTGCATGACTTGGACACTACGACGCCGGAGGTCGCTTTGGATGGTCCGGTCCAGCCGGACCGGCCACCCGGGAGTTCGGCGCTGACACCGAGGGATTCCATCGCGGCGACGTGCGTGTCGAGGGCCAGGCAGGCGTGCCTTCCCCGGAGTGCGGTTCCACACGGTCGCCGGGTGCCCGGCGCGCTGGAACGCCCCGGCCAGCGGGATGGCCACGCACCCCTCGTCCGTGAGCCCGCTGGTCAGCCGCTCGCCGTCGCGCCCCAGTCGGCTACCGGGGGTGTCTTCGTGAGCTGGCGGACACCTACGTGTTGTAGGGAGTGTCCGGTGCGGATCGCGCCAGGATGTTTCGGGCGCGTTCCAGTACCGGTCTGTCGACCATGTGGCCGTCGACGGTGGTGACGGATCCTTCGCTGTCCAGGATCGCTCGTGCCCAGCGGAGTTCGCTTTCCGAGGGGGCGAAACCGTCGGCGACCAGGTCGAGCTGGGCTGGGTGGACGCAGAGTTTGCCCGTGTAGCCAAGCCGGCGGGCGTGGGCCGTGTCGGCGGTGAGGGGCGCGGGTCTCGTACGGCGGTGGTGACGCCGTCCACCGGGGAACTGACGCCCGCCGCCGAGGCGAGGACGAGACGGGAGCGGGCGTGGGTCAGGGCGAGGGTGTCGTCGTGCGCGACGCCGAGCTGCGCCGCAAGGTCCACATTGCCGAACGCGGCGCGTACGACGCCCGGCACCCGGCACACCTCATGGGCCCGTTTGATGCCGAGGACGGCGGGGTCCTGCATCGGCAGCGCGGCGCGCTGCCCGCCGAGCCACGCCCCGCTGACGACGGCGACCCGCTCCTCCTCGGTGGTGAGCGCGACGTCGTGGATGACGGGATCCCGCCGCGCCTCCCGGATGGCGTGGGAGTGCCCGGCGTCCGGGAGGGTGCCGGCCTCGGTCCTCAGCCGAGGAACTCGCGGACCAGGGCGTCGGCCTGGTCCCGGCACTCCTCGAAGTAGGCGTGCCGGGCTCCGGGGAAGAGGTGGGTCCGGGTGTCGGGGATGCGGGACGCGAGCAGCGGGACGTTCTCGGGCGGGGTGAGCCGGTCCTGCTCGCCGTGGAGGATCAGCGTGGGTGCGCCGATGGAGGGCAGAGCCTCCCAGGCGTCGTGCTCGTTGCTGGCGATCAGGTGGCCGCGTTTGGCGTGCGCGGGCATGTGGGGGTCGCCGAGGGTGCGGTACGGGCCGGGGTGCCGGGCGAGCCAGCCAGGGCTGTACATCAGGTCGATCAGGGCCTGCCGTGCGGCATCCGGGTCGGGCTGGGCCAGGGCCCGTCGTACCGAGGCGTCGCGTTCGACGGCCTGGCGCCCACCGGGCGAGGTGCACCCCAGGACGAGGCGCCGAACGCGCTCCGGGTGGCGGGCCGCGAGCCACTGGGCGACCCGGCCGCCCATGGAAGTGCCGTACACATCGGCCCGTTCGATGCCCAGGGTGTCGAGGACGGACACCACGTCCTCCGCGAAACGCGGGGTGGAGTAGCCCGATCGCGGTTTGTCGCTCGCGCCGGTGCCGCGGCAGTCCAGCGTGATCGTGCTGTGGGTGCCGTGGAAGTCGTCGCGTATGCCGTCCCACCAGTGATGGTTGTTCGCCTGCCCCGCCAGCAGGAGGAGCGGTCGGCCGGAGCCGCGGCGCTGGTACGCCACCGCGACCCCGTCGTCGGTATGGGCGAAGGCATCGGGGCGTTCAGCGGTGTGTGTCACAGGAGTCCTCGCGGAGAGGGAGCGCGGTGTTGTCCGGTTCGTCCGTCGCGTGCAGTTGGGCGGACGGCCATCGCCCCAGGCAGACGGCCGCATTGATCTGGCGGACCAGCTCCTGTGCGACGATCTCGACGGCCGGCGGCACGCGGCCGTAGCGCGAGGTCGCCAGGACGATCGACCGCCATACGTCGGGCTCGGACAGGGGAGCGGCGCTGAGGGCGCCTTTCGCGATGTCGTCGGCGATGCCGAGGCCGGGCAGGATGGTCCAGCCGTGTCCGGCCAGGACGAGCTGTTTCTGCACGCGCATGGAGTTGGTCTGCACCGTGACGTCCATGGTGTTCCCGGAACGGGACGCCGCGGCGTCGATCAGGGTGCGCAGGGCGTGGCCGGAGGCGGGCATCACCAGGGGGTGCGCCGTCACCTCAGCGAAGGCCACCGGGTGGTCGGCACACAGCCCGGCCGCCGGTGGGGCCACCGCCCACAGGCGCTCCCGCACCAGGGGGCGGGCGTTGAGGGACGGGGTGCTGTCCCGGTTGTACAGCAGGGTCAAGTCCAGGTCGCTGTCGTCGAGCCACTGCTGGAGATGGCCGGAGTAGCCGGTCATCAAGCGCAGCTCCACGCCTGGATGGGCCTGGCCGACGGCCGACACCAGCGGCTCGGCGAGCAGGTCGAGTGTGCTCTCCAGCAGCCCGAGGGTGACGATGCCGGTCACCTCACCGGGGCTGGGCTGTACCTCGGCGCGTGCACGCTCCAGTTCGTTCAGGGCCCGGCGCGCACGGTCGACCATGATCTCGCCCGCCTCGGTGGGCCGCATGCCCTGTCTGGTGCGCTGGAAGAGAGGGGCGCCCAGCTCCTCCTCCAGGGTGCGGATCTGCCGGGTGACGGCGGGCTGCACCAGGTGCAACAGCTCCGCGGCGCGTGTCACGCTGCCCACTTCGGCGACCGTGATGAGCGCCCTGAGTTGCTTGACGTCCATCGACGCTTCCCTTTCCTCACCATCCAGGGTCCGCAGGGCGGCATCACCGATGGTTATTCTACTCGGGACAACATAAGCGCCCATGATGTTACGCCGACCCGGGTCACCCACATCTGCCGGAGGTCAACACATGGCCGAACACACAGCGCCCGCCGATGGCCTGCCGCTGTCGGGCATCACCGTCGTGAGCGGCGAGCAGGCGGTGCGGCACCCTTCGCCACCCGCCAGCTCGCCGATCTGGGAGCGCGGGTGATCAAGGTGGAGCGCCCGGCCGGCGGCGACTTCGCCCGCCGGTACGACACCACGGTGCACGGTAAGTCCAGCTACTTCGTCTGGCTCAACCGCTCGAAGGAATCGGTGACCCCTGGACTTGAAGTCGAAGCAGGGGCGCGGAGTGCTGGAGCAACTCCTGGCGCAAGCTGATGGGTTCGTGCAGAACCTGGCCCCCGGCGCCGCCGCCCGCCTGGGGCTGGGCCGCCGGAGCGCCGGCCGAGCGGTTCCCCTCGCTCATCCCGTGCTCGATCTCCGGCTCCGGCACGAGCGGGCCATGGGCGGACCGTAAGGCGTACGACCTGCTGGTGCAGTGCCAGACCGGCCTCGTCTCGCTGACCGGCAGCGCCGAGGAGGCGGCCCGGGTGGGGGTGTCGATCGCCGACATCGCCGCCGGCATGTACGTCTACAGCGGCATCCTCACCGCCCTGCTCACCAGGGCACCCGGGGCCGCGTCCGGGCCGTCGAGGTCTCGCTGTTCGAGGCGCCGGCCGAGTGGATGGGCCAGCCCGCCTACTACGCGAATGGGCCGCCCGGTGCGAGGGCTTCCTGCGAACCCCCGGTCTGATCGGACACCATCGGCATCGCCAACGCACCGGTCAACGACGTCAAGGGGTTCCTGGAGCATCCCGTGCTGACCGGCCGGGACCGCTGGCGGCAGGTGCGGATCCCCGGATTAGAGGCGGTGTCGTGCCACCCGTGGACCTGGCCGGTGCCACCCCCCGGATGGATGCCGTGCCCTCCCTCGGCGAGCACACCGGACGCATCCTGACCGAGCTGGGCTACGAGCCCGACCGGATCGACGGCGCTGCCTGACCCCTCCGACCCCGACCAAAGACCGCAGCAAGGAGAAGCCCTTTCATGAGCACTCTCGACATCCTGCCGGAAGACGAGCAGTTCATCGTCCGCACGGTGCGCGACTTCGTCGACAGGGACGTCAAGCCGGTTGTGCAGGAGCTGGAGCACACCAACACCTACCCCGAGGCCCTGATCGAGCAGATGAAGGAGCTCGGGATCTTCGGCCTCGCCGTCCCGGAGGAGTACGGCGGCACGCCGGTGTCGACGCCGTGCTACGTCCTCGTCGCCGAGGAACTGGCCCGGGGCTGGATGAGCCTGGCCGGGGCCATGGGCGGGCACACCGTGGTCGCCAAGCTGCTGTTGCACTTCGGCACGGAGGAGCAGAAGCGGCGGTACCTGCCGAGGATGGCCACCGGTGAGGTCAGGGCCACCATGGCCCTGACCGAGCCCGGCGGCGGCTCCGACCTGCAGGCCATGCGCACCGTCGCGCGCAGGGACGACGGAGGGTATGTGGTCAACGGCGCGAAGACCTGGATCACCAACTCCCGCCACTCGCAGCTGATCGCCCTGCTGTGCAAGACGGACCCGCAGGCGTCCCCCGCGCACCAGGGCATCTCCATCCTGCTGGTCGAGCACGGACCGGGGCTCACCGTCTCCCGCGATCTGCCCAAGCTGGGCTACAAGGGCGTGGAGAGCTGCGAGCTGTCCTTCGAGGACCATCGCGCACCGGTGGACGCGCTGCTCGGTGGCGTCGAGGGGGAGGGGTTCGCCCAGATGATGAAGGGTCTGGAGACCGGCCGCCTCCAGGTCGCGGCCCGCGCGCTCGGCGTCGGCCGGGCCGCGCTGGAGGACTCTCTCGCCTACGCGCAGGAGCGCGAGTCGTTCGGCAAGCCGATCTGGAAGCACCAGTCCATCGGCAACTACCTCGCCGACATGGCGACCTCGCTCACGGCGGCCCGGCAGCTCACCCTCCACGCCGCCCGCGAGGCGGACGCGGGCCGCCGCGTGGACATGGAAGCCGGGATGGCCAAGCTGTTCGTCTCAGAGACGGCCATGCAGATCGCCCTCAATGCCGTCCGCGTCCACGGCGGTTACGGCTATTCCACCGAGTTCGACGTGGAGCGCTACTTCCGCGACGCGCCACTGCTGATCGTCGGTGAGGGCACCAATGAGATCCAGCGGAACGTGATCGCGAGCCAACTGGTCAAACGAGGAGGACTCGACGTGTGAACATCGTGGTGTGTGACGTACGTGCCGGTCAACGAGGTCACCGAGGCACGGCGGCCGACGCAGCGACAGTGTTGGTGCACTGCGTGGTGGACGGGGTTTCTGGCAGGAGCGTCGTCGATTTCGGTCAGTGATTCCTTGCCTGTCTCCGGCGCCCATGCCGAGCAGATGAGCCCGCCGAGAGTGAGAACGGCGACGCCGACTCCGGATGCCGCGGACTTCCGTCGGGAAGAGTTCCGGCGGGTAGACGAATTCGAGGTTGACCGCGGCGGCCAATACGAGCGCGAACAGTGCGAAGAGTGCGACGGCGATCACCGGGCCGGCGTCGGCGAAGGCGATGAGGGCTGCGAGCAGGGCCGCAGGGCAGACGTAGAACAGGGCGCCGACGGCGGTGTGTCCACGGTGTTTCGCGGTGATCAGCTCGCGCATGCCGCCCCGCCAGGCCCTGTTGACGTCCGGGCGCGGCAGGATACCGGGGCCGAGGTGGCGCCTGATGATGGCTGCGGCTTCCTCGGTGCGGCCGTACTGGGCGAGCCACGGCGGTGATTCGGGCACACCGAGCCGGAAGTCGAACGTCAGCAGGGCGGGGATCGCGCTGACGGCGAGCATGTACCGCCACGACTCGCCACCGGCCTGGCTGAGCAGGGAGCCGACGAGGTAGGCCACGACGTAGCCGGCGGGCCCAGACCACGGCGAGCAGGCTCATGAGGCGGCCGCGGGACTCCCGGGCCGTGCCGGGTGGGGGGTGGGAGTGCCACAGCGATACGCCGCTGCATCTCCGTGTCACTGCTGGGGGGTCGGCTGCCAGCCCTTGCGGGGGAGGGCCGCCAACAGATTGCGTGTGCAGGGGTGTTCATGCGCGGTCAACACCTGGTCGTCCGGGCCACGGTCGTCTTGCCGGAGCCGAGCCGGACTCGCCGACCACTCCCATCGAGCCGCCGGGCGGCGGGGTCAGGGACACGTCGTCGACGGCCACCCTGTCTCCGGGGAACTCCTTGCGCAGACCGTGGCTTCCAGAAGGGGGAAGGGTCGTCTCGGTCATGAGGTCGCCTCCAGGAGCCTTCCGTCGGCGGTGAGTTCGGCTGCGCGACGGCGTGCGACCAGGGGGGCGTGCGCTTCGAGCCGTGGGCGTTCCGTGCGACGCGCTCTTCGGCGAAGCCGCAGCGGTCGGCGAAGACGCGTCCCGGCCCGGCCTCGAAGGCCGACAGAGGTTTGGGCATCCCCCCTGCCGCGTGGTCACGTCAAGCGCGGTGGTGGGCTCGTCGGCGAACAGCAGCCGGGGTTCGGCGGCCAGGGCCGCGGCGATCATCACCCGTTGGAGCAGACCGCCTGACAACTGGTGCGGATGCCGCCGCAGCCGGGCCGGGCCAGTCGGCGGTGGCCTGCCGGGCACGCTCCTTGTCCTCGGCGGCGACGGCGTCCTCCAGGTCGACGATGACGAGGTCGGCGCCGGAGCCGCATCAGCTCCGGTGCCTGCACCTCCCATCGCGCGCCGCCCCTGCTGTGCTGGCGGCCACCGCCCAGTGCGGGTGACCGGCGGCCCGGTTCCGTCTACGCCTGGGGTGCGCCTACGCCCCCGGGCGGGCGGGGACCTGTGCCGCGAGCGCGGACAGCATCAGTTCGAGGGCGGGCTCGAAGGAGCTTTCCGCCAGCGCGTACAGGTCCTCACGTATGGCGGCCAGCATCGGATAGCTCTCGGCGGAGACCGTCTGATACGCCCGGGTGGACGCCTGGCTGTCGCCCTCCCGTTGGGCGGGGGGCAGCGCGAGAGCGGCCGCGTCCAGGGCGGCGTGACCGAGGACGGTGTCGATGAAGGCCAGATAGAGGCGGAGGGCGCGGGCGGGCTCGAAGCCCGCCCGTACGAGGATGCCGACACCGGTCTCGACCGCCCGGAACTCGTTCTCCCGGCGGGTCACCCGGTACGAGGCCAGCACCGCGGCGCGCGGATGGGCGCGGTAGGCGTCGCGGACCCTCAGGGCCATCTCCCGCAGCGAGGCCACCCAGTCCGGGCCGGGGACAAAGCCGTCCATCGAATCGCCGATAATCCGGTCGGCGACGGCGAGCAGCAGATCGTCAGTGTTGTGGAAGTAGCGGTAGACCGCGCTCGGATCGCAGCCCAGGGCCGCTCCGAGGCGGCGCACGCTGAGCGCCTCCGGGCCGTGCTCGCCGATCAGCCGTAGCGCGCAGTCGACAATCAGCTCGGCGGACAGCAGCGTGCCCGAGCGGGTGGGCCGACGCCGTCTGCGCTGATGAGAGACCCGGTCTCCCGCCGCACCGGTCATGGTGAACCCCTCTCCGCCGCCGTGTCGCTGGTTCGCGTCGTTGTTCATGGCAGTGAAGGGCGCCCGCAGTCTTATGTCAACACCATTGACGCAAGGTGGGTGGCCGTTATTCGATGCGCGGCATCCGTACGGCTCTTCCCCGTCACCTCCCTCAGTGAGGAGCCCCGACATGTCGCATCACCCCGCCGAGCTACGCCGTTCGCTCGGCGTCGTCGACGGCGTCGCCATCGCTGCTTCGAGTACGGCGGCCACCACCAGCATCGCCATCGGCATGGGCACTCTCGCCGCGACCGTCGGGCTCCAGGCCCCCATCCTCCTGCTGCTGGCCTTCCTGCCCATGCTCGGCATCGCCTGCGCGTACGCCCGGCTCAACCGGTCCGAGCCGAACTGCGGCAGCGGCTATGTGTGGGTCGGCACCTCCCTCGGGCCCTGGCCGGGCTTCCTCACCGGCTGGGTCAACATCGTCGGCGTGATCGTCTTCCTGGCGTACACCAGCGCCGTCACCGGCTCAGTGATCATCCAGTTCGCCCGCAAGGCGCATGTCACCAGCGTCGCCGGGATCGCCCTGGACCCGAACTCCACCGCCACGAGCACCGTCATCGGGCTGGTGGTCCTCACCGCCGTGACCGCCATGGCCGTCACCGGGGTGCGCAGCGCCACCCGTCTCCAGGCGGGCCTACTGATCTTCGAATACGCGGTGCTGCTGATCTTCTGCGGCTGGGCCCTGATCACCGGTGAGCACGAGCTGTCGCTGTCGTGGTTCAACCCCTTCGCGATCAAGAGCGGCACGGCGTTCGCCCAGGGCCTGGTTCTGGCGGTGTTCTTCTTCTGGGGCTGGGACGCGGCGTTCAGCCTCACCGAGGAGACGAAGGATGTCGGCAACCCGGCCCGCGGCGGCTTCATCGCCCTCTTCGCCATGCTCGGCCTGTTCGTCTTCGCCTCGGTCGCCTTCCAGCGGGAGATGAGCCTGCCCGAGTTGATCGGGAACGGCCCGCAGGCGCTTCCGTATCTGGGCGCCAAGCTGGCCGCCGAACCCTGGGCCGGTGTGCCCCTGCTCGCCCTGATGTTCTCGGCCGTGGCGTCCGTCCAGTCGTCGGTCATTCCCACCGCCCGCGGGCTGCTGGCCATGGGCCGCGATCGCACGATGGGGCCGGTGTGGACCCGTATCCACCCCCGGTACGGAACGCCGGCCATCGGCACCGTCCTCGTCATGGCCGTCGCGACCACCGTCGCCCTGCTCGCCCTGGCCATCCCCAAGCTGAGCGACATGATCCTGGCGGCCGTGAACTCCATCGGCCTCGTCGTCGCCCTCTATTACGGCCTGACGGCGATCGCCTGCGCCGTACGCTTCCGCTCCACCCTCCGCGCCGGGGCGCGCGAGGCGCTGCTCGCGGTGGGGGTGCCGGCCGCCTCCGGGCTGGCGCTGTTCGCCATCGGCGGTTATCTCGGCTACTCGTATCTGACCGGGACCGACCACTTCGAACTCAGCCCGGACAACGGGTGGTTCATGTTCTCCCTGCCCTGCGCGATCGTGGCCTCCGGCCTGGCCATGGCCGCATGGGCCAAGTACCGGCGGCACTCACCGTACTTCGTCACCGGGCGCGGCACGGATGCGGAGGGGCTGCGGCTGCCGATGGACCACCCTGCCGGGACCGCTTCCTGACCCCTTCGCCTCTCCTCGGGTCATGCCGGCCCCTCCGGCATGACCCGACAACCCTCGATCCCTGGAGCACATCTGATGTCCGACACCACCGCCGATCTCGTCTTCACCGGTGGCCCGGTGCACACCGTCGATCCGGAGCGCGGCCGCGCCACCGCCGTTGCGGTACACGGGGAGCGTGTCATCGCCGTCGGCCGGGAGGAGGTGCACGATCTGATCGGCCCCGGCACCGAGGTGGTGGACCTCGCCGGGCGGCTGCTGCTGCCCGGCTTCCAGGACGCCCATATCCATCCGCTGGGTGCCGGTATCGAACTCGGACAGTGCCATCTCGGGGACTCCACCGACGCGCAGGAGTATCTCCGGAGGGTGGCCGCCTACGCCGATCAGCACCGGGACGCCAGGTGGATCACCGGTGGCGGCTGGTCCCTGGAAGCCTTCCCCGGCGGCACGCCGACGGCCGCTATGCTCGACACGATCGTCCCCGATCGGCCGGTCTATCTGCCCAACCGCGACCACCACGGCGCCTGGGTCAACACCCGCGCCCTCCAGCTCGCGGGAATCGACGCCGGTACCCCCGATCCCGTGGACGGCCGGATCGAGCGGGACGAGCACGGCAACCCCACCGGCATGCTCCAGGAAGGCGCGGCCTCCCTGGTCGGCACGCTGCTGCCCGAGGTCACCCTCGCCGAGCAGACCGCCGCGCTGCTGCGCGCCCAGTCCGTACTGCACGCACTCGGGGTGACCGCCTGGCAGGACGCCATCGTGGGCTCATACGCCAACATGGCCGACCCGACGCCCGCGTACCACGCCGCCCTTGACGACGGCCTGCTCACCGCCCGGGTGGTCGGCGCGATGTGGTGGGACCGGGCGCGCGGCGACGAGCAGATCCCGGAGCTGCTCGCCCGCCGGGAGGCGACCGAGCGCGGCCGGGCGCTGCGCGCCACGACCGTGAAAATCATGCAGGACGGCGTCGCCGAGAACCACACCGCGGCGATGCTCGGCCCCTACCTCACCGGCTGCGGCTGTGCCTCCGACAACTCGGGCATCAGCTTCGTCGATCCGCAGGAGCTGAAGAAGTACGTCACCGCGCTGGACGCACACGGCTTCCAGGTCCACTTCCACGCGCTCGGCGACCGGGCCGTACGGGAGGCGCTGGACGCGGTGGAGGCCGCACGGACCGCGAACGGCCACCGTGACACCCGCCCCCATCTGGCACATCTCCAGGTGGTCCACCCATCCGACATCCCGCGCTTCGCAACGCTCGGCGCCACCGCCAACATCCAGCCCCTGTGGGCCGCGCATGAGCCCCAGATGGACGAGTTGACACTGCCCTTCCTCAGCGTCGAGCGCGGCGGATGGCAATACCCCTTCGGGGGACTGCTACGGGCCGGGGCCACGCTCGCCGCGGGCAGCGACTGGCCGGTCAGCAGCCCGGATCCGCTGGAGGGCATCCATGTCGCGGTCAACCGCCGACTGCCGGACGCCCCGGAGGGGACCGCGCCCTTCCTTCCCGAGCAGCGCCTAGGCCTGGAGGCGGCCATCGCCGCGTACACAGCGGGCAGCGCGTATGTGAACCACGCGGATGACACGGGCACCATCGCCCCCGGCCGCCTCGCCGATCTGGTCGTCCTCGACCGCGACCCCTTCGACGGGCCTGTTGAGGAGATCGCCGACTGCCAGGTGCTCCAGACGTTTGTGGGGGGTGAGCGGGTCCACGCGGCGGCCGACGCGTGATGGGCGCCTTTGACGTCGGTACGTCGACCAGGCCGTGGTGAGGTCGAGTTCCGGATCGCGCAGCGGGCCGCCCAGGTGTCGATGCTCGATCTGCTGGTCCACCCCGCTCCACCCCGCATAGAGGGATGGGCCGTACGCAACGCGGTGGATCTGTGTGACACGGTGGCGGTGCACGGCGGGTTGCGCCCGCCCACCATCTGGCCACCTGGCGTCAACGCTGGTACCTCGTGGCCTGGGACCTCGACCGTGAGGACCGGCGTACCTTCCGCGTCGATCGCATCCACCCCCGCACACCCACCGGCCCCCGCTTCACCCCTCGCGAACTGCCCGGCGGCAACGTCGCCACCTTCATCACCAGCCGATTCCGCGGCAAGGACGGCACCGCCACCGACTGGTCCCGCCTGGGCGAAGTCATCGGCTCATCCCAACTGACCACCGCATTCGCAGACCTCGCCGCCCGCTACGCCCGCGCCGCGGGCACCACAAGATCAGATACCGGTGCGACGCCGTGAGAACGAAATCCACCGCGCCGCGCAAGCCCTTCCAACGCGGCCTGACCTGGGGCCGGTGGGGCGGAAGAACAGCTGGCAGTTGGCCGAGCATGCAGGTCACCGCACTCCCGCCGGGTTGCAGCATTTGCTGAGCCGGGCCTGCTGCAACCCTGACGAGAGAGACGATGCCCTGCAACAACCGGACGCACTGAGAACTGCCAGACAGGCGTCTTCGCCGCCTACGCCTCGCCCAGGGGCCGAGCACTGGCTGTCCCGGTCATTGCATGTCCATCTGCCAGCGGCGTGCAGCGCGGCGACCGGCGTAGCGCACCTTGCGGTTGGCAGCCCTCACCCACCCCTGCCATTCCTTATACGCTGAGCGCTCCTGGGTGCGCGCACAGCATGCCCATGGGGAGGCCATTCCGGTGACGGTGGCCCATCGGCAGCGGGTGCCGGTGTCCTGCCGGGGCGGGTGTGGCGGAAGGTCGCAGGGACCGCGCCGGTGGTCGTGCAGGGGCAGGCCACCGTGCTCGCGGTGGCGTACCCACGATGGTTTCGTCTTGTCCGTGCGGGACATCTCGTTCCTCCGGAACCAGCCGCCCCGGGGTCCCGGGCTCTCCGGGCGGGCGGCTAGTGCAACTGCGTCATCACCATTGCCATCACCTGCTCTGTGCCTGTGCCGAGCAACGTAAGCGTCGGCCTGCTTCTTCCAAGACTAAGGCTGGTCTTCGCGCATTCCCAGGTGGCGTTCCGGTCGGGCGCCGGGATCGAGGTCGCCGCCGCACGGGGTTCACACCGCGCCGGCCAGCCCTGTCCTCCGTTCAACCAGCTGTTGTCTGTGTACATCGGTCTCAGGAACACTGGTTTGGCCGTTGCCTGGTCGGCGTAGTGCTTCTCTTCGCACTCGACCGGGCTGAGATAGCTGAGTCGTTTCTGGTATCCACGGAAGACGTCCCGGATGGCCGACAGCCACGAGGGTCCGCCGAGAAGTCGTGTTTCACCAGGTCCGGGGGCAGGTCAGCGTCTGGGGCACGGCGGGTGAAGCCCTCGCCTGAGCGGGGGCTGATCCCGGCCGGCCGGACTCTCGCATGAGCCGTTCGACTCGCTTTTCTCCCGCGTAACTGCCGCAGTCGCGGCTCACCTCCCCGCCCGCTCCAGCGCCCCGCGCAGCTCCGCCGCGCTCGCGCAGCCGATCTCGGGGTGCTCCCGCAGTGCCGTGTCGATGACCTCCGCGAGGCGTCGTGGGATGGCCGGGTCGCGGCGGCGAATCGGGATCGCCGGTTCCTGCAGGACGACCTGCCAGGGGTCCTTGGCGCGCGGAAACTCGCGCGGGGTCCTCCCGGTCAGCGTGTGGTAGATGCAGGCGGCAAATGCCCAGACGTCCGCGGCGGGGGAGGCCTTGCGGAAGTCGATGACCTGTTGGCGTGGCATGAACATCGGTTTGCCCACTGCGGTGCCGGTGCGTGTCAGCCCGCTCTATCACCGTCGACACGTTGGGCCTGCCCGTGATGATCACGGTGACGCTCGCCGACATCCAAGACCGCGACGCCGCCCGCGACGTGTTCTGGCGGCTGCGTCTCGCCCAGCCGCAGATCACCCAGATCTGGGCCGACCGCGGCTACGCCGGCGAACTCGTGGACTGGGCCCGCGAAACGCCTCTGGCTCACCCGGCGCATCCATGTCCTGGGTGCCACCGCCCAGCCAACCGGCGCATGGGGGCACCCAACTCGCCCGCAATCTGCTCATGGACCTCGGCGACAGAGCCGGGTGCTGCTCGATATGCCACCACTTGGGTTGCCTATGGCATGGCCGGCGTGAGGATCCGGCTTCTCTGGCGAATCAGCAGATCTTTGACCTGGCGGCGGAAGGCGGCGAAGTCGGGGTCGGCGGCGAGCTCGGCGCGCCTGTTGGCGCGGTCTTCGAAGCCGTCGTAGCGCCAGAGGTAGATCAGTGTGTTCAGCTCGCCCACTTCAGTGGCGTAGAAACCGAGCAGGTCGCCGAGGATACGGGTTTGTGGCTCCCTGCCGAATTCGTCCCACAGGCGGGCGTATTGGGCTGCCGTGCCTGGTTTGAGCAGGTACTCGCGTTCTTCGATGATCACGAAGCCCCCCGGGCGGTGGGCAAGGAGCTGAGGCGAGATACGGGCTGGTCCGCGCTGGCCTCCGGATTCACGGACGGCATGAGCAGGCGCTCGAACTCCCCGCTCACGGCGCTGAGTTCGAGAGGTTCGGCCACTGCCGCCAGATAGCGGTCCGGGCGGACTACAGCCACCGTTCCGGGCTGGTCCGCGAACCAGTCGCGCAGGGAGCCGTCGATGTCCTCCACCACGACCGAGTCTGTACCGGAGCGGAGACGCTCGCTGCGGGAGCGGCCGGAGCGGGATTCCACGACGGTGACGTAGCGGGTGCCGATGCGGTCCCAGAAGGCGCGGGATGCGGCATCAAGATGGATCAGCGGGTCAGTGCCATAGCCGAGGAGGGTGAACCAGGTGCCGAGCGCGTCGTCGAGGAGGACGGCGCGGCCGTCGGCGGTTTCGACCTCGGGCTGGATGAGCATCCGGCCCACCGTTGTGTTCTTCGCGGTGGGCCGGCCGCGGTGCAGGACGATGCCCCGGCTGTAGAGCGGCATCGGCTTGAAACGCATTTGGAGGAGCCAGTCGCGCACCGACGGGGCCCAATTGAGGCTCCGGAAGAGAATGTCGCGTGGACGGGCCATCCATGGTCTGGTCGAGGACAGGATCCGGCCGAGGGTGTCGGAGAGGTCCACCATCGCCTTGGCGTGCGTGCGTCGTTCGGTGTCGTAGGTGGACAGGATGCGGGGGTGAGCGCGACCGGTGACCGCCGCGGCGAGTTTCCAGGCCACGTTGGTGGCGTCGCGGATGCCGGTGTTCATGCCCTGCCCTGCCCATGGCGGCATCAGGTGAGCAGCGTCTCCGACGAGACAGATTCGGCCCTCCACGAAGCGGCCCGCCACGCGCGAGTGGTGGGTGTAGACCCTGGCCCTGATGATGTTGAGGGCGGTCGGGTCCGGTACGTGTCCGGTCAGCAGTTCACGCACCTTGTCGGGCCGGAGCATCGCCTCGGCGTCCTCGCCGGGGAAGAGCATGAACTCCCAGCGGCGGTAGTTGTAGGGGAGGTCCAGGCAGACGTAGGGCCGCTTCGGATCGCAGTGCAAGCCGGTATAGGGGGCGTCGAGCGGATCGTTGTCGCATTCGATCACCACCCACTTGTGCGGGTGTGTGTCCCCGGTCAGCGGGATGCCCAGCTGAGTCCGGATCGTGCTGCGTCCGCCGTCGGCCGCTACCGCGTAATCGGCGCGGACGAGGACGTGTTCTCCGTCCGGGCCGGTCAGGTGCAGGCGCACCTCCACGCCGTCCTGTTCCAGGCGGACGAGTTCGTGGCCGTACAGTGACCGGACCCGCGGATAGCGTTCCAGTCCCTTGCGCAGGGTCTGTTCGGCGAGCTGCTGCATGAAGATGTTCCGTCGCGGCCAGCCGAACTCCTTCGTGGCCGGGCGGATGTCGGCGAAGCAGTGACCGTCCGCCGCGAACATTTTCAGGGGCATGTTCTGCAACATGTCGGCGAGCATCTCGTCGGCGAGGCCGATGCCCTGGAAGCTGCGCAGGCTTTCGTCGTCCATGCCCACCGCGCGAGGGTAGTCGACGATGTCCGTGCTGCGGTCGATGAGCAGGGCCTGTACGCCGTAAAACCCCAGGTAGTTGGCGACGGTCACTCCGCAGGGGCCGGCGCCGACGATCGCCACTTGAGTGCGGAGCTCGGTGCGTGTGCTCATGCGGCGGCCTCCAGACTGATCAGGAACTCTTCGAGGTGGTCGTGGAAGGCGCCGGGTGCGTCGTCGTGGACGTAGTGGCCGGCGCCGGGAATCTCCACGGTCCGCACGCGCGGGTTGCGTGTGGACATCTCCGCGGCGGTGGCTGCCGGCAGGAAGTCGGAGGCGCCGCCGCGGACGACCAGGGTCGGGCAGCGCAGCGCCTCGACGCTGGGCCAGAGGTCGACCTGGCGGGCCGGGTCGGCATCGAGGCGGGCCGCCGCGATACCGGCGAGGTCGAACTTCCAGAACCAGCGGCCACACGCGCCCGGCCGCAGCGTGTGACGGATCCGGGACTCCAGCGCCTCGGCAGTGATGGAGGGGCGGATGGTGCGCCAGTACGCGCGGGCGGCGTCCAGCGAGGGGAAAGCGGGGGGCGTCCTGGCGACCTCGCGCTTGATGCGCTCCGCTCCCGCTCCGCTGAGCGACGACCCCGGACCGATGTCCTCGATGACCGCCGCGGTGATCTGCCCGGGGTGGCGGGCGGCATGGACGTACGCCGTGGCGCCGCCCATGGAGTGGCCCAGGATCACGAAGCGGTCCAGGCCCAGCTGGTCGGCGAACTGCTCGAGGTCGGCGACGTACGCCGGTGTGTAGTACTCGCCGTTCGGGTCCCAGTCGCTGTCGCCACGGCCGCGAGCGTCCAGGGCGAGGACCCGGTAGCGGTTCATGAGCCGGGTGGCCAGCGGCTCGAAGGTACGGGCGTAGCTGCGCAGGCCGTGCAGCATCACGATGGCCGGGCTGCGCGGGTCACCCCACTCCACATAATGGGCGCGCAGCCCGTTCAGCGTGATGAAGCGATCGTGGCCGATGATGCTGTCGGTCATTTCAGCGCAGCCCGTCCTGGCCCTGGATCTCGTCGGCCTTGATGCCGCCGAGCCGCGCGTGCAGCCGGCCCCGGGTGGCGAAGGCGAAGATGACGACGACCTCGTCGGGGCTGGGGGTGTCGGTGAAGGTCACCGTGACCGTGTCGTAGTGGGAACGGACGTAGAGCGCGTCCTTGTGCGCCAGCGGTATGTCGATGGCCGCACCCGGGGCACCGCGCTTCCCGGTCGAGGGCACCCAGGACGCGCCGCCGCCGACCGCCTCGCGTACCGGGTCGGCGAACACGGCGGTGAGGAAGGCGTTGCCATGTTCGTACTCACCGTTCGAGCCTACGAGGCACGCCTTGCCGTAGCTCTCGATCGGCCGGCCCGCGGCGGCCTCGGCGATCCGCCGGCCGAACTCCTCGCCGAGCTTGGGCGAGTCGGTGATGATCAGGTCCAGGTCCTCGCTGAACCGGCCGGCGTAGGGATTGTGGACGGCGGCAGCGATGACGATCTTGTGGATCGGTTCGCCGTCGGCGAGCGCGCCGGTCTCGTTGGCGAGGGTGCTCTCGAACTGGGTGTACCACTTGCGGACGTGGTAGGAGGCGAAGTTCGGCGTGCGCATGGGCGTACTCCATGAGGTGATGGCGGGCGGACGGGGGCGTGGTCAACCGTGCAGGGGTTCGACCTCGAACGGCTCGCTCGGGGCGCCGTGGAGGCCGAGGACGCGCTTGCCCTCCTCGTCGTCGGTGACGGTCTCGTGGAAGAACTCGAAGCGGTTGCCGTCCGGATCGGTGAAGTAAAGACCGAAGCCCACCTTGTGGTCGGTGGTCTTGATGACGTGCACGCCCTTGGCGAGGAGCATGCCGTACAGCCGTCGCCACTCGTCCAGGTCACCGGCGACCTCCAGGCCGTAGTGCTGGAGACCGACGCCGCCCGTCGTCGCGCCCTCCTCGGCGCGGATCAGGGCGATGTCGTGATGCTTCACGCCGAAGGACAGGAAGACCCATTGCGGCCCTCGTGCGGTGACCTCCATGCCGAGCACGTCCTGGTACCAGACGGCCGAGGCCTCGGGGTCGCGGACGAACAGAGACAGGTGCGTACGCACCACCCGGGGCTGGATGGTGCGGGACGCGTCGTCGCGCAGTGGCGTCGGCTCCTGGTGTTCCGCCAGGGTCCGTTCATCCGGGTCGATGCCCTGCTTGTCGGGGGTCTTCCGGTGGTCGCTCATCAGCGTCCTTCCGGGGCCGGGGCGGTGGCGGGGGTCCAAGCGACGTCGGTGATCTCGCTGAACTCGCGCCATTCCTTGGTCCAGGTACGTCCCGAGTCGGTGGAGCGGAACAAGTTGCCGTATTTGGTGCCGGCGAATGCGAGCCGTGCGTCGGCGGGGTGCACGCCGAAGGCCCACACGGTCGAGTTCGCGGGGGTGTCGAGAGACGACTCCTGCCAGGTCCGGGCCAGGTCGGTGGAGCGGAAGATCTTCGTCAGGGTGCCCGGCGTGGCGTCGCCGATGCCGAGCAGGAGCTCATCGGTACCGGGGATCTGCTTGACCAGACGGGTGTAGTAGACACCCCACTGCTTTCGGGTGTCGGTACGGGTCCACGTCCGGCCGTCGTCCTGGCTGACGAAGAGCGCGTTCACCACCGCGACCACGATCGTCTTGGGCGGTCCCTGGAGGACGAGGACGCAGTGGATGTCGGAGTTGGTGACGCCCTGCGGGAGGCTCGCGGGGGTGCCGTCGATCCGGGTCCAGCTGTCGCCGCGGTCCCCGCTGCGCCACAGTCCGCCCTCCTCGATGCCGAACCAGAGGTTCTTGGGGTCATGCCGGTCGACGGTGGCGGTGAGGACGCGGGGCTTGCTGACTCCGGCGCAGAACTCCGGTATCTCCGGGGGGAGCCGGTCCCACGTGGTGCCGCCGTCGGTGGTGCGGAAGACCGCGGCGCGGGACGGTGCTCCGGTACCGGTGATGAGGAAGTCGGGGTCGCCCGGGTCGATGGCCAGGGACCAGATCGTCTGGTCGTTCATCGGGGAGTCGACGCGGTGCCAGGTCGCGCCGGCGTCGTCGCTGCGGACGAGGCCCGCGTCGGCGCCCGCGTAGACCACATTCGGCTGCTCGGGGTGGACCGCGAGGCAGCGGACCACGGCGTCGAACTCAATGTCCTGCCCGAGGCCGAGGCGGTACCAGGTGCGGCCGTCGTCGCTGCTGCGCAGCACCCCCTGGCCCGCGGTGGCGACGAGGATGGTTCCTTCCATGGTGGGGCTCCTGTCCGATGTGTGGGGTCCGGTGCGGCGGACGGGTCAGAGGAAGATGCCGCGGGTCAGTCCGCCGTCGATGCCCAGCGACTCCCCGGTGATCGCCGCAGCCCGGGGCGAGGCGAGGAAGCACACGGCCTGGGCGATCTCGGTGGCCTCCAGAATCCGCCGGATCGGGGTGCGGGCGGCGAAGTCGGCCTCGACGGCGGCAGGTGTGGTGCCGCGTTTGGCGGCCTCCTTCTCGTACAGCTCGTGGATGTGCTCGGTTTCCACCACGCCGGGGTGCACGGTGTTGACGGTGATCCCGGACGGGCCGAGCTGGTCGGAGAGGGCCTTGGTCATATGGACGACGGCGAGGTTGCGCAGGCCGGACAGCGCGTGGCTGGAGCGGCCGGTGAGGCCGCCGATGTTGAGGATCCGGCCGTAGCCGTTCGCCTTCATATGCGGCGTGACGGCCTGCGCGCAGCGGAAGTAGCCCACGACCTTGGTGTTGATGTCGGTCAGTAGCAGCTCGGGGTCGGCGTCCTCGATGGAGTTGCGCACCAGGCCGGAGGGGGCGGCAGCGCCGTTGACGAGGATGTCGACGCGCCCCAGCTCGGCGGCGGCCGCGTCCATCATGCGCCGTACGGACGCGGTGTCGGTGGTGTCGGAGGCGAGGGGGATCACCCGGCGGCCGGTTTCGGCTTCCAGCTCCTTGGCGGTCCGTTCCAAGGCGGCCGGTCGGCGCGCGGTGATCACTACATCGGCGCCCTCTCGGGCCAGTTCGCGGGTGACGGCCCTGCCGATGCCGAGGCTGCCACCGGTGACGACGGCTGCTCTGCCGGTGAGTTCCAGATCCATGATGCTCCCAAATGACGAGGTGTCAGGCGAGGTTGACCCAGACGCTCTTGACCTCTGTGTAGAGATCGAGCACCTTGCGTCCCATTTCGCGCCCCCAGCCGGACTGCTTGACGCCGCCGAAAGGAGACGCGGGATCGGTGAGGTTGAAGCAGTTGATCCAGACCGTGCCGGCCTGGAGGTCGTCGGCGATCCGGTGGGCGTGACCGAGGTCGGAGGTCCAGATGCCGGCCGACAGTCCGAAAGGCGAGTCGTTCGCCTTGGCGACGAGGTCGTCCACGTTGTTCCAGCGCATCGTGGCGAGTACCGGGCCGAAGATCTCCTCGCGTACGATCCGCATGCCGTGGTCGGCGTCGGCGAAGACCGTCGGCCGCAGGAAGTAGCCCTCCGCGTAGGGCCCGGCCACCTCGGGCGGTCCGCCGCCGGCCGTCAGCCGTGCGCCCTGCTGCCGTCCGGACGCGATGTAGCCGGTCACCCGCGCGTGATGGTGGGCCGAGACCAGCGGGCCCATCTCGGTGGCGGGGTCGTCCCCCGGCCCGACCACGATCCTCTCGGCGCGTTCGGAGACCGCTTCGAGTACGTCGTCGTACAGCGCGTCGTGCACGTACAGCCGGGATCCGGCGGTGCACACCTGTCCCTGGTTGAAGAAGATCGCCTGGGCGGCGGCCTCCGCGACCGCCTCCGGGTCGGCGTCGGGCAGCACGATGTTGGGTGATTTGCCGCCGAGTTCGAGGGAGACCTTCTTCAGGTTCCCCGCGGCGGCCTGGACGATCGCGCGGCCCGTCTCGGTGGAGCCGGTGAAGGCGATCTTGTCCACGTCGTCGTGCGCGGCGAGGGCCGCCCCCGCGGTCGCACCTCGGCCGGTGACCACGTTGACCACCCCGTCGGGGACTCCGGCTTCGACCAGCAGCTCGGCCAGCCGCAGCGTGGACAGCGGGGTCTCCTCGGCAGGCTTGAGGACGACAGTGCAGCCGGTGGCCAGCGCGGGCGCCAGTTTCCAGCAGGCCATCGACATGGGGAAGTTCCATGGCACGATCAGCCCGACCACCCCGACCGGCTGATGGGTGGTGTAGTTCAGCACCCGCAGTCCGCCGCGTGGCGAGACCGGGATGGTGCTGCCTTCCAGCTTGGTGGGCCACCCTGCGAAGTAGCGGAACAGCTTGACGCTGGTGCCGACGTCGACCGCCCGGGCCACGGAGACCGGCTTGCCGTTGTCGCGGGACTCGAGCAGCGCCAGTTCGTCGGCGTTGGCCTCGATGACGTCGGCGACGTGGTGCAGCAGCCGGCCGCGGTCGAGTGTGCTCAGGCGGCGCCAGGACGGATCGGCGAACGCGCGGCGGGCGGCGGTGACCGCGCGATCGATGTCCTGACCGTCACCGTCGGGGACTTGGGTGAGCACCGAGCCGGTGGCCGGATCGACGGTGTCGAAGACGTGTCCGGAGACCGCTGACTCCCAGACACCGCCGATGAGCATCCTGCGCGGCGCGGACAGGAAGTGCCGCACTCTGCCCTCGGCCGTGGCGGTGGACGTGGTTTCGTCGAGGACGGGCGGTGTGTGCCGGGTGCTGGAGAACACAGGGGTTCCTTTCACAGGACCATCTCGATGAGCTGTGGACCACTCGCGGCCAGGGCACGGTTGAGCGCATGGGCCAGTTCGGTGCCGGTCTCGGCGCGCTGGGCCGGTACGCCGTAGCCCGTGGCGAGGGCCGCCCAGTCCAGTGGCGGGCAGTCCAGGCTCGTCAGGGCGGCGGACGCGGCTCCCACGGCGCTCTGGCCATGGCGATTCAGCTCCGTGCGCAAGATGCCGTACCGGCGGTTGGACGCGATGAGCGTGACCACGGACGCCTGCTCACGAGCCATGGTCCACAGCGCCTGGATCGTGTACTGGGCGCTGCCGTCCGACTGCAGGGCGATCACCTGGCGCTCGGGGGCCGCGATCGCCGCGCCAAGGGCGGCGGGCAGTCCTTGGCCGATCGCTCCGCCGGTGTTGGTCAGCGTGGTGTGGCGGGCGGCCTGTGCCGAGGCGGTGAAGAAGGGGTATCCGCAGGTGCCGCCCTCAACGGAGACGATCGCTCCCTCGGGCAGCAGGGCGGAGACGGTCCGGCCGACCACGGCCGCGGTCAGCGGGCCGGACGGGAGGCCGGTGTCATCAGCGATGTGCGACTGACGGCGCGGCGGTGCGGCCGGAGCGCCGAGCGCGTCCGCCAGGTCCTCCAGCGCCTGCTCGGCGTCGCCGCCCGGCTCGGAGAGCACCCGCACGGTTCCGGGCTCGGCCAGCACACTGGGCAGGCCCGCGTAGCCGAAATAGGCAACCGGCTCCAGGGCCCCGGCGAGGACCACGGTGTGTGCGTCGGCCAGAGCCTTGCACGCCGCTTCGGGGAAATAGGGCAGCCGGTCCAGGGCGGGCAGGTCGCCGCCGCGCTCGGCCGCTGCGGGGAAGGTCTCGCTGTAGAGGGTGGCCCCGGTCGCCTCGGTGATCCGGTGGGCTGCCCGCTGTCCGCGTTCGGTCAGCGCGGAGGCGCCGAGCAGTACGACGGCGGGCATACCGCCGCGCAACCGCTCGGCGATCTGCTCCACCGCCTCCGCGTCGGGCCGCGCCGGGGCAGGGCGCGGCGGTACGGTGGCGAGCGGCGCGTCGATCGTCTCCTGCTGGAAGTCCGCCGGGACGATCAGCGTGGCGCCGCACCCGGGCGGTGTCCGAGAGGCCGTGAGGGCCTCGGCGGTCGCCCGGCTCATCTGCGCGGCGGAGCCGACGGTGCCGACCCAGCCGGAGACAGGGGTCGCCAGCGAGACGATGTCGCTGGTCAGTGGGGCGTCGTAGGGAAGGTGCCAGCTGGCGTGGTCCCCGACGACATTGAGGACGGGGGAGTGGGCCCGACGGGCGTTGTGCAGATTGGCGAGTCCGTTGGCGAGCCCCGGGCCCAGGTGCAGCAGCGTCATCGCCGGCTTTCCGGTGATCCGCGCGTAGCCGTCCGCTGCTCCGGTGCACACGCCCTCGAACAGTCCGAGCACGGGACGTACGGCGGGGACTGCGTCGAGCGCGGTCACCAGCGGCATTTCCGTGGTGCCGGGATTGGCGAAGCAGACCTCGACACCGCCGTCGGCGGCGGTCTCGACCAGCACCCGCGCACCGCTCCTGCCGGCGGTGTCGCCCTCTGGCGCGTCGGTGACGGGATCGGTCATGAGGCGTGACTCCTCTCGTGGATCGCCCGGATCCTCCAGGCAGTGGCACAGGGGCCGGCCGTGGTACGCGGCTGGGGTCCGTCCCGGAGCCCAGGACCAGAGGCCAATACGTGCGCTTAGTGCACACTCGCTGTGCGCTTGATGCACACAGCTTGAGTGGTGTCGGCGTTCCCGTCAAGAGCGAGCCCGCGCATTCCTGAGGCGCGAGCCCTGCCTGTGAGCGCGGAGGCCGACCGCGTCGGCGGGCACGCCTGGCTAGACTCTTGCCATGAGTGGAAGTGCGCAGAGCGCAACGGAAGCGGGCGATGCCGGAGTGGTAGCGGCGAAGCGTCCCAGCCAGCCGGCCGCGCAGACCCTGGTCCGTGGTCTCACCGTCCTTCGCGCGGTGGCACAACGCCCGCAAGGACTGACCGCGACGGAGATCGCGACGCAGACGGGGCTGCACCGCACCGTGGTCCATCGCCTGGTCAACACGCTTACGGCGGAGGGGTTCGTCGCCAGGGACACCGCCGGGCACTACCGTCCCGGTCCGGAGCTGCACAGCCTCGCGAACATGTCGCAGCCCACGCTCGTCGAGTTCGTCCAACCCCATCTGCAGCGGCTGGCGGACCAGCACGGTGGTACGGCCGTCGTGTTCGTGGCCGAGCAGGACAGTGTGGTCGCCGTGGCCACCGCCGTCCCCTCCCAGGCCGACTACCACCTCGCGTACCGCAAGGGCAGCCGTCAGCCGCTGGACCGCGGAGCCGCACCGTGCGCGATCCAGGCCGGGCGCCCGGCCACCCCCGAAGACCCGGACGCGGTGCGTGAGGCCCGTCGCCGCGGCTGGGCCGTCAGCCATGGCGAGGTGGAGCCGGGAGCGCATGCTGTCGCCGCGACCGTGGCCCGCGACGGCGACGTCCTCGACGCGTGTGTCACGTTCGTCTCACACCGGCGTGATCGCGTCGAGGAGGCCACCCGCGAAGTTCTGGCGGTGGCCCAGGCGATCCGTGCCTTCTGTCTCGGGGCGAGGTGAGGGAAACCGGCTCTCGCCGCGGGGCGGCCGTCACCGGACCGCGCGTGCCCGTTCGTACGCGAACGTGCTGATCGGATCGCCGCCGAGCCGCCATGGCCAACCGGTCACCCTTCCCTCGAGCGTCGTGAAGACGCGAGCGGCCTGGTCTCTCCGCCCGGCGGAGACCAAGGCGTAGGCGAGGACGTTCAGGTCCGCCAGTGCTGCGGCGTGGCGCAGGTAACCCGGCCTCGGCCAGGTCTCGCCGGCCCTGCCCAGGGCCTGGGAGACCGGCCCGTGCTTCCAGAAGTCCCGGGCCATGAGAGCCTCGACTCCACCTCTGGCCACGACGCTCCGATACTGGCCGACGGCGGCGGTGAGTTCCACACCGGCCGTCGGGGCGTTGCCCGGTGCCTGCCCGCGCAGGGAGTCGACGAAGTCGAGGACCTGTATGAGCGAGCCGCCCTCCTCCGGCGAGAGGTAGCCGAGCATCTGCAGGTGGGCCTCACGATTCCAGCGGTCTCGCGCGATCGCCTCATGCCATACCGCCCGAACCCTGCGCGGTGCCCAGCGCGCCAGACGCGACGCGTCGAGCACGATCACCCAAGGGGCCGGGTCCTCGGGGCTCAGGTCCGCCGCCCGGTGGCAGGACGTGACGACGGCGTCCGTATCGCCGAGCCCTCCGGATGACCGGCCCCGTACCACCCGCGCCCAGGCATCCAGGAGCAGCGCATCGGCACGGCGCGGCTCGCGGGCGACCCAGGTGGACGGAACGCCCGAGTGGGCCGTGGTCTGTGCGAGTACGGACAGCCGATGGATGCGGCGGTCCCAGTCCGCGCCGGTATGCCTCAGCAGGTCGGAGACGCGTGACGCGTGGAGGTCCGTCATGCCGATCATGCCGGGGCGGCGTACGTCGTGCAGGGCCTTCACCACACGGCCCAGCTCGCCGTCGTCGAGTGCGGGAGCGAGATGTGGCTTGTGGCGGCTTGAGAACAGGGACATGAGAGCGGAGAGTATGAGCGTCGTAGGGGGACCAGTGTCCGGTGGGGACTGCCGCCCCGGGGTCAGGACCCGGGTCCATCGGCCAGGGCCCGTCGCCGGAAGTCCCGCGGTGTCTCGCCGTACGCCGCCTTGAACTGCCGGCTGAAGTGACGGCAGTCGAGGAGTCCCCAGCGCGCGGCGACCATGCTGATCGGCCGCTCGGCCGCGCCCGTGACCGACAGGTCGCGGGCACAGCGCTCCAGGCGCCGCATACGGATCCAGCCGCTGACGGTCGTGTCCTCGGAGGCGAACAGCTTGAAGAGATAGCGGCGCGAGATGCCATGTGCTTCGGCGATCGAATCCGGAGTCAGCGTGGGGTCGGAGAGCCGGGTTTCGATGTACGCGCGGACGCGGAGCATCATCGCCTCTTGCGGAGTGCTGGGTACGGTTCGTGCCAGCCGCTCCGTGACGAGGGCGGTGACGAGGGAGACGGCGCCGTCCATGAGGCTCCCGGTCGCCGGGCCCGCATGGCCGTGGCTCTGTTCGCCCAGCGACCGCAGGAATGGCCCGACGATCGCTCCGACGCCGCCGTCGGCAGTGATCCGCTGAGCGGTGAGGCCGCGCAGGGCATCGGCACGAACGGGCAGCATCGGACGCGGCAGCGCCATCAGCACGGTCCGGAAGTCGGTGGTGTAGGTGAACGAGTACGGACGTGAGGTGTCGCAGATCGTGAGGTCTCCGGGGCGGAGCGTACTGCGCACGCCGTCCTGTTCGACCATGGAGGTGCCGGCGAGTTGGAGGGCGACTTTGTAAAAGTCATCGTCGTGCCGGGCGACCAGCTGCTCGGTACGACGGACGCGCAGCGGGCCCGCGCTGATCGAACTCAGATGGAGCAGACCGATCTCCTCGGTGGCGGCGTTGCCGTGGAAGGGGGTCCGCGAGAGAGGCACGGTGTCAAGGCCGTGGAACACCTTGGACATCTCGAACGTCCAGTGATCGAAGCGTTCCGTCCTGGCGACGGATTCGGTGGTCACGATGGTTCGCATGGCGTGCTTCACCCGCTAGAGGTCTCTCGGTCACCAATGGCTCGCGTGCATTCATCGTCAGCTTCCTGAATGTTTCCTCACGCCATTCTCGATGGGAAGGTGTACGCACGGGCAGAGAACGACGAAACCTCTCCCGGCTGTGGCCACTGCCGTGCATGCGATGGCGGGAACGGGTGCACCCCACCGCACTCCGGCGGCCCGGGGCTGGCGCAGAGTACTCCGCATCAGGCTGAGGAGACTGGTGCCCGCTTGGCGGGCACCGCCCCCCGGCGGCCCGTGTTCTTCACTCGCTCGCGGGGTTCCGCAGGCCTCCGCTCCTGGCCGCCGACGAGCGGTCGAAACCCGCGGACGGGCCGGACCACGACCATCCGGCCCCGATCGCCCGCAGATGTCACCCTGCCTTTGCCCCGCCTTCCAGGGAGTTTTAGTGACCCGACAGTCCCCGAGCCCGGAACATCGCACCCACCTGCGGCAGGGAGCCGTGGGGGTGACCGGGATCCTGTTCTTCGTGCTGTCCGCGCAGGCGCCGCTCACAGGTGTCGCCGGAACCCTTCCCGTACCGCTCGGTCTGGGCAACGGCGGCGGAGCGCCCGCCGTCTACCTCGTGGTCGGCGTCATGATCGGCCTGTTTTCGGTCGGTTTCATCGCGATGAGCCGGCACGTGACCGATGCCGGAGCCTTCTACGCGTACGTGTCCCGCGGACTGGGGCAACCCCTCGGCGTCGGCGCGTCCCAGGCCGCCGTGCTGTGTTATAGCGCGACCCAGGCCGGCATGTACGGACTGTACGGCGTGGTGGTCCAGGGACTGTTCCAGAAGTATGCCTTGCTCGACCTGCCCTGGTGGTTCTGGACGGTGGCGACCGTCCTCCTCGTCCAGATGCTCGGGTCGCTGAACATCGAGTTCGGGGCGAAGCTCCTCGGCGCCCTCGTGGTGGCCGAGACGTCCCTCCTGTTGGTGTTCGCGGTCTACCAGCTGCTGTCGGGCGGCGGCCCCCAGGGACTGGATCTCGCCGGCTCCTTCACGCCCACGGCGTTCTTCGCCGGGGCGCCGGGGGTCGCGCTGACCTTCGCGATCGCCTGCATCCTCGGCTTCGAGTCCACCGCCATCTATGCCAAGGAGGCGAAGGACCCCGGCCGTACCGTGCCCCGCGCCACGTATCTCTCCGTCGCCGTGATTTCGCTCTTCTTCGCCTTCGTCTCCTGGATGTTCGTCAGCTACTACGGGTCGGACAAGGTGCAGGGGGTGGCGCTGAACGCACTGCGGAAGGGCGACGCCACCGCAGTGGTGTTCGACGCGGTCTCACACACCCTGGGGGGCTGGGCCACCGACGTCATGCAGGTGTTGCTGGCCACCTCGCTGCTGGCCGGAGTGCTGGCCTTCCACAACGGGATCAACCGCTACTTCCACTCCCTCGGCGCCACCGGCATCCTGCCCGGTTGGCTCTCCCGTACGAACCGCCAGGGCGCCCCGTACACCGCGAGCCTGGTCCAGACCCTTGTCACGATCGCGATCGTGATCCCGTTCGCCATGGCCGGAGCGGACCCGGTGATCACCTTGCTGACCTGGGGCGGAGGCGTCGGCGTCCTCTCGCTCTTGCTCCTGTACCTGCTCACCTCGGCCTCCGTCATCGTGTTCTTCCGCCGGACCGGTCTCGATCGCAGGCCCTGGAACACGCTGATCGCGCCGCTCGCCTCCATCGCCCTGCTGCTGGGTGCCACCGGGCTGGCGCTGTACAACTTCACCACCCTGATCTCCGCCTCCGGCACCACCGCGCTCGCCCTCGGACTGGCCGTCGTCGCCGTATTTGCCGGTGGGGTCGCGCTGGGGTACGCACGGCGTGGCGCGGACCCGGCACACTCCGGGAATCCGGTGCCGGGTGACAGCGTCACGGGCGTGTCGGCGTCCGCCTGACTGCCGAGGCCGGCGTGTGGGTGCCCGCTGGGGCAGGAGGCCCCCACAGGTCCGCCGGCGCGTGCACCCCGTTTCTCCTGTCCGTGCACCGGCCCGGGCCGCCGCGCGGAAAGTTCCCGCCGGGGGATGGACGGGGAACACGTCTCGGCTTTTTCCTCTACTGACGTAGAAAAAACCGCACCTCTGAGCGAATGCCTGGAGAGCACGATGACCGCCACAGTTCACCCGCTCGACCAACTGACCGCCGACGAGATCACGGGTGTCCGCTCGGTACTCGACGAGGCTGGGTACCTCCGGGACACGACACGCTTCGTCTACGTGGGGCTCGATGAGCCCACCAGGAGCGACCTGCGCGCCTTCGCCGAGGGGGCCCCGGTGGACCGTCGGGTGCGCGTACTGCTCCTCGACACCGCGGGTGCTCCGGACCGTGACGTCATCCTGTCCCTGACGGAAGGCGTCCTTGCCGACCGGACGGTGGATGCCGTCACGGACGGCCAACTACCGGTTCTGGAAGAGGAGTTCGGCGTCGTCGAGGAGGTCCTCGCGCAAGACGAGGAGTGGCTCGCCGCGCTGAGCGGACGGGGCCTGGACGTGACGAAGGTGCGCGTCGCCCCGCTGTCCGCCGGTGTCTATGCCGACGAGTACCCGGAGGAGGCGGGCGTCCGGATCCTGCGCGGCCTCGCGTTCGTACAGGAACATGCGGCGGACCACGCCTGGGCCCATCCCGTGGACGGGCTGGTCGGCTACGTCGACGTCCTCAACCGCAAGGTTCACCGCATTGTGGACCTCGGGCCGGTCCCGGTGCCCACCGGGACCGGGAACTTCGACGACCTCTCCGTCGCCGGTCCTGCCCGCACCACGCAGAAACCCATCGAGATCACCCAGCCCGAAGGCCCCAGTTTCACACTCCGGGGCAACCTTCTCAGCTGGGAGAACTGGTCCCTGCGGATCGGCTTCGACGCCCGCGAGGGCCTGATACTGCACCAACTGGCCTTTTACGACCGGGACAAGGGTCGCGAGCGCCCGATCATCCACCGCGCCTCGATCGCCGAGATGGTCGTGCCCTATGCCGATCCCTCCCCGGTGCGGTCCTGGCAGAACTACTTCGACACCGGCGAGTACCTGATCGGCCGGTCGGCCAACGCCCTGCAGCTCGGCTGCGACTGCCTCGGCGACATCACCTACCTCGACGCCGTCATCGCCGACGAGTCCGGCCACCCGCGGACCCTCCCCAACGCCGTCTGCCTGCACGAGGAGGACTACGGAATCCTCTGGAAGCACACCGACCTGTGGGCCGGCTCCAGCGAGACCCGCCGTCAGCGCCGCATGGTGCTCTCCTTCTTCACCACCATCGGCAACTACGACTACGGCTTCTACTGGTACCTCTACCTCGACGGCACCATCGAGTTCGAAGCCAAGGCCACTGGCGTGGTCTTCACCTCCGCTCACCCGGGCGACGACTACCCGTACGCCGCCGAAATCGCCCCGGGCCTCGGCGCCCCCTACCACCAGCACCTGTTCTGCGCCCGCCTGGACATGGCGCTCGACGGTACGGCGAACCGGGTCGAGGAGGTCGACGCCGTACGGGTCCCGATGGGGTCCGGAAATCCGCGCGGCAACGCCTTCACCTACCGTCGCACACCCCTGACCCGGGAGAGCGAAGCCCAGCGCACCGCCGACATGGCGGTCGACCGGGTCTGGCACATCACCAACCCCACTTCGCTCAACGCCCTGGGGCAACCGGTAAGTTATGTCCTCCACCCCGAGGGCAAGCCGACCCTGCTCGCTGACCCGGACTCCTCCATCGCCGCTCGGGCCGCCTTCGCCACCAAACACCTGTGGGTCACCGCCTACGACCCGGCCGAGCGTTACCCGGCCGGCGACTTCGTCAACCAGCATCCGGGAGGTGCCGGCCTGCCCGCCTATGTGGCGGCCGACCGAGACATCGACGGGCGGTCCCTGGTCGTCTGGCACACCTTCGGCCTCACTCACGCGCCCCGCCCGGAGGACTGGCCGATCATGCCGGTCGACTACACCGGCTTCATGCTGAAGCCGACGGGCTTCTTCGACCGCAATCCCACCCTCGACGTTCCCCCGAACACCTCCGGCGCACACGGTTGCTGCGACCACGGTGGCCATGAGTGAGTGGCTCGCGGTAGCCGGTCTGGCAGGGGCGGCTCTCTGCCTGGCCGGCCACCTGCCCGGTCCGGTGCACCGCTGGGGACCGCAACTGCTGGCGCTGAATGGCATGGTGCTCATGGCTGGTGGCAGGGCAGTGCCCGGTACCTGGATGGTGGCGGCGGCCTGCCTGTGGACTGCTGTCCGGGCTGTCGGGGACCGGCGCAGCCGGGCCGCGGCGGTCGACCTTGCCGCGATGACATTGCTCATCCTGGTCAGCACCGGCCACTCCGGCTCCGGGGCTCACGCCCACATGGCCAGCATGGCCGGCGCCCCGGCGGCGGGCCCCGCCGTACTCATCGTCGTCGTCTGGATTACCGCCAGGGCCGGTGAGATCATGCTCCGGCAGCTGGTGCACGCTCCTGCCCCCGCGGAGGGAGCCGCCCCCGCGGCACGCCGGGGCCAGGTGTGCCGGGAGTCCGGCGCCACACTCATGATCATCAGCATGGCGGCCATGCTCGTGTGACGCCGCACGACGGAGAGACGGCGGAGCGGGGAGCGACTGCATGCCGAAGATCGTTGATCACAACGCGCGCCGACGTCTGATCGTCAAGTCGGTCTGGGCACTCATCGGCCGCCGCGGCCTCGCCGCCGTGACCATGCGGGAGCTCGCGGCCGAGGCCGGCTTCGCCAACGGCGGGCTCGCGCCGTACTTCCGTGACAAGGACGAGATACTGCTGGCCGCATTCCAGTACGCGTGCGACGCCACTGAATGCCGCCTGGAGCCGGCCATCGCCGAGTCCCGCGGGCTGGCCGCCTTGCGCGGTCTCTGCCATGAGCTGATGCCGCTGGATGACACCCGGCTGCTGGAAGCCAGGGTGGTCATCGCGTTCTGCGACCGCGCGGTCTACGACCCGCGCATGTCGGCAGCATACGAAACCACCATGGACCGGTGGCGGACGCTGATGCACAACTGCCTCGCCCAGGCGCGGACACTCGGCGAGGTCACCACCGAAGCGTCGGACGTGCACATCGTCGAAACGCTGTTCGCCGTCGTATCCGGTTTCCAGGTCAACGCCGTACTGACACCGCAGGCCACCACGGCGACACGTCAACTGGAGGTTCTGGAGAGCCTCCTGGTCTCCTACGCCTGACGCGGCCCTACTCGCACCGCCCTCGCGGTGCACGCGTTGGAGGCACCCCGTGCACGCGCTGCGGACCGCGCGTCCGGCCGCCCACCTATCGCTCTTCCGTGTGCCACCCCGCCGAGCAACTGTGTTCGTCCCTGGCCTGGTTGCTGCACCGATGCCGAGTCGCTCCTCGCGGTCTTCGCCCCGGACCGTCCCGCCTGTCTGATCTTGGACCTACGGATGCCGCATACCAGCGGGTTCCGGGGGCTGGAGGGGCAAGGCGCGATGCCGGCCCGACTCGCTGCGCACCGGGCCCGCGGTCCCAGGCCACCGCGTGGGCGGTGCCGTGCGGCCGTGGATGGGCGGTCGCCCGTCCTGGGGATAGGACAGGGCGTACTCCTTGAGCGAGGGCGTCGGCCGTCGCATGACGCGGTCGGAGCGCATCCGCCCCAGCACCTCGACCGGGAGGCCGTCGAGGAGGTGGGTCATGCGCGGGGCGTCGTAGCCGGCGTCGAAGACGACGAGGATGTCGCTGTCCCCGATGCGCCAGCGGCCCATCTCGATCAGGTCCGTGACCACCCGGCGGAGCTGGGCGGCGGTGACCTCGGCGACGTCGTCCTCGGGCCCGAGACGAACGGCGTCCAGGAGCTGGCGACGACCCCGGCACGGACGGATACGGCCAAGCGGCCTGACTCCGCCCCTGCCGGGGCCGCAGCCCTTGACCTCCGTCAGCGCCGTGAGTGCCGGGCCGTTGGATCTACTCCATCTGGCTGAACCAGTGGCTGTTTGCCCTGGTTGGCGCCGCCCCTGACGCCATGACGGGCCGCTATGAGTACACGACGTGTCTCGCACCGTAGTGCTGTTCCGTCATTCGAAGGCCGACTCCTCGTTCGAGGGGGATGATCACCAGCGTCCGCTCGCCGAGCGCGGCCGTCGTTTTGCCGGTAACCCGGGGGACGGACAGGACCATCCCCTGGGCGCGGGCTTCCCAGGGGTGGCACGGACAGTCAGCGGAACAGGCGGAAGAACCCGCGCACCTGCTTGACCAGCGACTCCGGCTGCTCCAGCGCGGCGAAGTGGCCACCATGCGGCAGCTCCTCGAACCAGCGCAGGTCGGTGAACCGCAGTTCGGCCTCCCGCCTCGACGGGCGCGTTATGTCGCGCGGGTAGACCGACAGCCCGGATGGCACGGTCACCTTGTCCCGGAAGTTGGCGAAGCTCTCCCAGTACAGGCGCGCCGACGACGTGGCCGACGCAGTGAACCAATAGACCGAGATCTCGTCGAGGATCGTCTGCCGCGACAACGCGTCCTCGGGATGGCCGTCGTTGTCCGTCCACGCCCAGAACTTCTCGGCGATCCAGGCGGCCTGCCCCGCCGGGGAGTCGGTGAGGCCGTAGCCGAGCGTCTGCGGCCGGGTCGCCTGGATCGTCGAGTACCCCCGGCCGGTGCGCTGCATCTCCTTCTCGGCCTCGAGATTCGCCAGCTCCGCGGGCGTCGGGTCGTCGAACGTGCCCGCCGCCACGGATCCCAGGTTCAGGTGCACGCCGGCGACCCGCTCGGGCGCCACCTCGCCCAGCACCGCGGACACCGCCGAACCCCAGTCACCGCCCTGCGCGCCGTACCGTTCGTAACCCAGCGAGACCATCAACGTGTCCCAGGCGCGCGCGGTGCGAGTGATGCCCCACCCGGTCGTCGACGGCTTGTCACTCCAGCCGTACCCGGGCAACGACGGCGCGACCACGTGGAACGCGTCCGCCGGGTCACCGCCGTGCGCGCGCGGGTCGGTCAGCGGGCCGAGGACCTCCAGGAACTCGAGCACCGAACCCGGCCACCCGTGCGTGAGCACGAGCGGGAACGCGTCCGGCTCCGGCGAGCGGACGTGCAGGAAGTGGATGCCCAGCCCGTCGATCGTGCCGCGGTACTGCGGGAACACGTTCAGCCGCTCGGCGAACCCGAAGTCGTAGTCCTCGGCCCAGCTGCGGCACAGCTCCTGCGCATACGCCAGCGGCAAACCCTGTGACCAGTCGTCCACCGGCTCGCGCTCGGGCCACCGTGTTCGTCGCAATCGTTCACGCAGGTCCGCGATCTCGGCTTCGATGATGCTGACCTTGAACGGCTCGGCGGACATGGCAAGGCTCCTTACTGGTCAAGGCGTTATCGGATCAGATGCAGGTGGACCGTCATCGCGGGCTCCCACGCATGGCGTCGGGTTCGGGGCGGCGGTCGGCGGTAGGGCGCCGGGTCAGGCTGAGGACGAGTCCGGCCAGGGGGAGCGCTGCGAGCACGGCGAGGGCCACCGGCACCGGCACGATGCCGGACAGACCCGCGACAGCGGCCGGACCGATCCCGCCACCCAGGGCGTTCATGAAGTTGAGAAGGCCCTGTGCGGTGTCGCGGTCGTCCGCGGCGACCAGGTCCGGCGTGAGGCTTACCAGTACGGCTTGGGCGCCGGCGAACCCGCACACGGTCAACGCCGTGCCGACGACAATCGGGATCGGCCCGGTTAAGATCGCGACCACGAGCACGCCGACGACGGTGAGTGCCGCAAGCCCGGCCGACACCTGCCAGCCGGTGAACCGGTCGGTCAAGGTGCCGACCAGCCGCCCGGCCAGCACCGAGCAGGCGGCGGCCGGGACCAAGAGCACGCCGGCTTCCAGGGGGCCACCGCCCGTGGCCTGCTCGATCAGGGACGGGGCGCGGAACAGCACCCCGTAGTAGCCGGCGAAGACGGTCCCGCCGATGAGCCCGGCCGCCAGGAAGCCGCGGGATGCGATCACCCGCCGAGGCACGAACCCGTCGGGCGTGCTTCGCAGGCGCCACCACATTCCCACGGCGGCGAGCGCCCCGGCGGCAGCCACGACGAGAGTGACCGGAGCGGGCAGGCCGACCGAGTGTGCCTGCAGCAACGTGATCAAGGAGCCGGCGAGTACCGACAGCACGGCCGCGCCGACGATATCGAGTCGCCCGGTCGAGCCGTTTCGCTCGCCGCTACCGCTCCGCGTCAGCGCGCGCCTACTCGGCAATGCGGCCAGCAGGAGGGGCAGCGCGAGGACCGGGATCGCGAGCACGGCACGCCATCCGAGCCATGCGGTCACCGCCCCGCCCAACAGTGTCCCGCACCCCGACGCCGTCGCGCTGGCGGCCGCGATGATTCCCAGGGCGCGGATCCGTTGCCGCCCGGGAAGGGCGGTGGCCGCGGCAAAGACGGCGATCACGGTCGCGCCCGCCCCGGCGCCGCCGATCAGTCGGCCGACGATCACGACGGACAGTGTCGGCCCGGCTCCGGCGAGCACGGAGCCCGCGGCGAGCGCCACGACCCCGGCGACGAGGACCTGGAAGGGGCTCCACCGGACCAGCAGCCGACCCGCGACCGGCATCGCGAGCGCGGAGGTCAGCGACCACGCGGCGAGAATCCATGCGGTGGCCCCGAACGGCACCGCGAGTGCGCGGCCGATGGCCGGCAGGGCCACCGACGGCGCTCCCAGTGCCACGTACATCGGCAGCACCAGCATCCCCAAAGTCAGCCCCAGCCGACGCCCGTCCGGGGCGTCGGCTCGCTCCGGTGCCGGGGCCCCTCCAGGCGGGATCGTCTGCGGCGTCGTCCCCTGCCGGGTATGTTGTGACATGCTAAAGCTCCTTTGAGTGTAACATTACGGAGCAGTGAGGAGATACGTCAAATGCGAGATGCGTATTACAGCCCATTGGTGGTCCAGACGGCCGTCGACCTGGCCAACACCTTGAGGCCGATCAAGGGAGAGGACGCGCTCGAGACCGTGGAGCAGCTCCGGGACTTCCTTGACGACCATCCCGCGGCTGAGCCTCCGAGTTCGGCCGCGAACCAAGGGACCGGTCCGCGGCGTATCACCCGCGCCGACCTGGCGGAAGTCCGCGCGTTGCGCGAGACGGTGCGTGAGGTGCTCGAACGGGCGAACGCGGACGCGGTCCAACCTGCGGCTCTGATCAACGATGGTCTGCGTCGCAGCCGCGCCACCCCGGTACTGCGCCACGAGGACGACCGCTGGTGGACCGAGGTGATCTCCGACACCGACCGCTGCTCGGCGCACCTTGCCGCGACTACGCTCAGCGCACTGGCCTCCGTGATCGCCACGCTCGGTCCCGCTCGTCTCGGCGTATGTGCCGGACCGACTTGCCGGGCCACTTTCGTGGACCTCTCGCGCAACGGCTCGAAGCAGTACTGCACCCGAACCTGCGCACACCGGGCCAGCGTCGCGGCCTACCGGAGCCGGCGCAGCCCGCGTTGAGCGCCGGCACCTGACCCTGCCAGGCCGGCTCCGGGGTTTCGTCCGAGCCCGCCTTCGACGAACTCGTTCGGGCCTCCGAGACCGGTGGCCGTGGCGGTGTTGACGAGCTTCTCGAACAGGAACTCGTGCTTGAGGAAGGACACGTCGTATTCGTGGCCCGGGTAGGGCGGGATGAGCTGTGACGCCTGGAACAGCCGCCAGCCGTCGAGCAGTGCCGCCACGCCGGTGGCGTACGGCGGCTCGTCCCCGTCCCCGGCGGTGGGTGACGTGGCGCCCGTGCCGTCGTAGCGCGCCCAGCCGATGACGCCGCTGTCGAGGGAGGAGTTGTTCAGGTAGAGGACGAGCACCTGCTGCCGGACGGTGCCGGTGAGGGCGGGCTCGGTGGTCGTGGGCTGTGTGGTCACGGTGGGCAGCTCCTGGTGTGAGGCGACGGCGGGGGAGGGGGCGGGAGGCGAAGGCGGCGGGCGGGACGGCGCTCAGGCGTCGACGGTGGCCCTGCCGGGCCGGTTGGTCACCCGGGTCACCCAGTGGTCCAGGTCGAAGGACGGGTCCCCGGTCAGCGCCCGCCACAGCCTGATCCGGTTGTGCAACTCCAGCCGCCCGGTCGCCTGCTCGTACCACGGGAACCGGGTCCGCAGTTCCTCGGCCACCGTCGGGTCGCCGAGGTCGTCGGTGTTCCACAGGCGGACCTGCGGGACGGTCGGATTGAAGCGGATCTTGAACATGTAGCGCGGGACACCGCTGTCGTTGCGCCGGCCGCCGTGCCAGATGCCGTGGTGCAGGATGAGCACCGTGCCCGCCGGACACACCAGCCGCTGCTGGCCGAGCAGGTTCTGGTACCGGCCGGTATCGCTCTCGTTGGTGCGCCGCAGATGACTGCCCGGCACGATCAGGGTCCCGCCGGCCTCCAGCGTCACCTCGCGCGGGTAGTACATGAGCTGGACGTCGAAGGCGTCCGGCCGGACATCGATGATGGCGTCACCGTGCAGCGGCTGGGCCCGGCCCTCCTGGGGCTGCCGGATGTGCACGGCGTGGTGGTCGATGGTGGGGTCCGGGCCGACCAGGCTGTGGAGCGCACCGGCCACGGCCGGGAGGTCGAGCAGGCTGCGGGCGAAGGAGCCCTCGGGGAAGGCCTCGGCGACCGCGGTGCCGTGCGGGACGTCCGGCACGCCCGCGGCGAGCACATCGACGGCTTGCTCGTTGAGGGAGTCGGGGACGACGGAGTCGAGGCGCAGAAAGCCATGGGCCACGAACCGGGCCATGTGCGCCGAGGTCAGAAGTTGTTCGCGAGCGGGTCGGGCGGCCATGTTCTCCTCCGGTCGGGAGAGCGGGAGCGGGTGGTTTCTCGTGGTTCGTCTCCACGACGCTAGAACGCGGCCACCCTGGGATGCGTGGGCCTTGCTCACTACTACTGGTAATTTTTCACCATGACGGGCATGACGACCATGACGGGAGCAGCTCCCCGGTCCCAGCCGCAGCGGGTCCCGGTCCGGCTCGACTCGCCCCCGCACATCGAGGGGCTCGGCGTCGGCGTCCACGGCACGCGGAGCCCCCGCGACGTCTTCCGCCTGCCCGACCTGTGGCAGCTGCACCTGTACCGTTACACCGCCGAGCTCACGGTCGACGGCGTCGCGTACACCGTGCGGCCGGGTTACGTCAGCCTCGTCCCGCCCGGTGTCCTGGTGCGCTACCGCTATCGCGGGCGCTCCGAGCACCTGTACGCCCATCTGCGGCTACCCGACCGCGGGGCGGCCCGTACGGTGCCGGTGGTGCAGAACGCGGGGGCTCAGACGGCCCTGCTCTCCAGCCTCCTGCTCCAGGCCATCGCGGCCGCCCCCAGGGCCCCCGCGCAGGCGGTCGCCGAGGTGTGGTCAGTGCTGTGGCGCGTGGCGCAGCTGTCCGTCCCCACCGGCACGGGCGGCGGGCACCCCGCCGTCGCCGCCGCGATCGCGTATGTCGAGTCGCGTCTCGCCGAGCCGCTCACCGTGCCGGACGTGGCGCGCGGGGCGGGCGTCTCGCACAACCACCTCACCCGGCTCTTCCGGGCCGAGACCGGGGACACGGTCGTGGCCCACATCCGGCACCGCCGCATGGAGCGGGCCAGGCACCTGCTGCGCGAGACGACGCTGCCGATCGCGACGATCGCGGCTTCGGTGGGGATCGCGGACCTCCAGGCGTTCAACAAGGCCTGCCGCCGCGAGCTCGGCGCCTCGCCGCGGGCGATCCGCGACGGAGCGCCCGGCCCCGGCGCCTGAGGATGTTCCCCGACGCGGCGCGCTGCCGGAGGTGCCGGCCGAACTGGAGCGCAGGTACGGCGTGATGTGGCGGCGGCTCGGAAGGCGGCTGGAGCGGAACGTAACCGCGGCAGCGTGGTATGCCGTCTCCCCGTCCAGTTCATGATCATTGTTTGAGAGGCACGCCGTGCATTTTCACCGTCCGGGCCGCCCGGAGGATCTGCCGTCCCTCGAGGTGCTGTGGGCCAACGGCGCCGCTGTCGCGACCGTATGCGCTGCGGCCGGCGCGACGGAGCACTACTGGGCCGACGAAGTCGGGCTGCACCACGCCTTCGGAGGTGTGAGCTGGTGGAAACTCGCACGGGTCGAGGGCGGACGGGCCGTGCTGCTGGGATACGACCGGGATGCGGACACGCCATCGTGCACCACTCCCCACCCGTCGACCGCTTCGCGAACGCGCCCGACTGGCTGCCCTGGACGGGGCTGACCGAGATCGAGGACGCGGGCCACCGGGGCTACGCCTACTGGTGGGACGGGACGGCCTGGCGCCGGGCGCCGTATCCGGAGGATCTGACGGACGACGGTCTGGACATGGATCTGACCCGGATCTCCGATGAGCAGGAAGCACTCGGGGAGATCCTCGACGCCATCTTCGAGGCCGGCCCTGCCGGCGCGGACCAGACGGGTGCGGGCGGAATCGACATGGAGGCCGACGTCCGGCGCACCGGTCAGGACCTGCTACGGCATGCGCACGCGGGCACGGTTACCCCGGCGGTGGTCGAGGCGGTGCTGGGCCGGCTCGGGCAGACCGACGAGGTACCCGGCGTCCCGGCGGCGCTGCGGGCCGCCGAACGCGCCGGACTGGCGCCCGGGTCGGCGCTGCCCGAGTTGGCGGCGGGGGCGGGGCGCACCGCAGAGCCGTCGTGTTCCGCTGCTCAGCGGTGAGCAGTGGGGACGCCTGGTAGGAGCGGCGATGCGCGGGGCGCGTGAGCTGGACGGTCGCGCCGTACCGCCGGAGAGCCCGACCCTGCGCCGCTTGGTGCGCGGGATGCGTGAGCGGATTCCCGAAGGCGGTGGCGGGGCCGTCGTTACCGCGGCCTTCACCGAGATGTCCACGCAGGGGGCGCTCCGGGACCTGGAAGGTAAGCGGATGGAGGGTGGCGGCATCGAGCTTTTCGATCTGGTCGAGGACCTCCGGGAGATCGAGGCGGACGCGGAGTCCGGTCGCTATCCGTATCTGCGTGTGATCGTCACCCCGGACGAGACGATCGTCGACCGGGCGTATGACCACTGGCCGGACTGGGCCGGGTCAGGCTTTCTGGGCGATGCGGCACCGGTCGGCGATCTGCGGGGCGAGATGGCACGCCGCGCGGAGCGCTGGCGCCCCGAGTGGACCCGGCGGCTGGACGACGAGGTCCCGTACTCACCGGAACACGCGGGCGAAAGTGCCGTCCGAAGCGCGCCCCGCATGATCGCGAGACCGGCACTGACTCCCTACCGGCTGGCCGGCACGTGAGCCCGGTCCGAAGACCAGCCGAGGTCGGCTGGGTCCCTACAACTGTCTGCCCTTGACGGTCCGCCGCCCTCACAGGCGGCGGACCGCTCCTTACGCGGAGAGCAGGGTTGCCGTCATTTCCCATGAACATCCAGCGCCCCCAAGATCACCAAATGACTCCGGAACCGGTACACGAACGCTGTCCCTTGAAGGGTCTGGCTCATCTTTGTGGAGCAGGCACGCGCGTAATTACTGATCTTGATCCGCCTCGTGAACTTGCCTGTTCGACGGGAATGTCACAGGCGTGTCCTAGCCTGCCGGAACATGGATCTTAATCTTGCGGGGCGACGAGCGTTGGTAACGGCGAGTAGCGGGGGCATCGGTGCGGCGGTGGCCCGGCGGCTGGCCGATGAAGGGTGTGCTGTGTTGGTGCATGGCCGCGATCCCGTGCGTGCTGGCGAGGTTGCGGCGGAGTTGAACGCCACCGGCGGGGTGGCGGATGTCGTGCTGGGTGACCTTACTGAGGATGAGGGTGCCGGGAAGGTGGCCCAGCGGGCTCGCGAGTGGGGTGTGGATGTACTGGTCAACAACGCCGGTCCATTCGTTGAGCATGACTGGGAGAGCGCGGAGCCAGCCGCGTGGCTGGATGCGGTGAACGGCAACGTCGTATCCGCCGTGCGGATGATCCGGGCCTTGGTGCCTCAGATGCGCGAGCGGGGATGGGGCCGGGTTGTCAATGTGGGTAGCCGGGCCGCAACGACTCCGTTGCCGAACATGGTCGAGTACTCGGCGGCGAAGGCCGCCGTGGTCAACATGACCACCAGCTTGGCCCGGCATCTGGCCGGATCCGGTATCACCGCAAACACACTGAGCCCTGGGGTGATTGTCACCGACGGAATGCGGCAGATGTTCGAAGATGGGGCGGCTGCGCGGGGCTGGCCGGAGCAGTGGACGCAGTTGGAGCCGCTGGTGGTGGCCGAGTATGCCCCGAACCCGACGGGGCGGTTGGGCACTGCGGCAGACATCGCGGCAGCGGTTGCGTTTCTGGCCAGTCCGTTGGCCGGCTACATCAACGGGATCGACCTGCGCGTGGACGGGGGCATCACTTTTGTGCCGTAACGGCTTTCTCGGGACGACGTCTGGTGACCGTCGTAGATGCGAACCTGCCTTGTTTTCGGGCAACTTCGCGAAGGCCGACCCGGCACTCAGCTGTCACTCAACGTGCCGCGACTCATCTCCGCAGCACTCATCAGGTCCCTCCGCCGAGTCACCCTGACGGGACGCGTGATCGCCCGGACAGGTCCTGGCGGAGTGAGCGGAGCCGACCGGCCGGGACGACGCGGCGGCTGGACCCTGCTGGACCCGCTCATCAACACCAACCACCCGTTGATTACGAACGGCCCGAGCTACCGTCCCAGCAAGCAGCCGAAGAACCCCGCCGGCGGCGAAGGACCAGCCTCGATCAGCTCGTTGAGCAGCTTCGTCCTGCTCGAACGGACGGCTACTCCTCGGACAGCGCCTCCTGTTCCCCTTCCGGCTTCTGCCGCAGCCGCTTGGCCCGCGCCCCGACCACCAGGGTCGTGACCGCCGCCGTCACCGCGAATGCCGTCGGTACCATCCAGTCGCGGTTGAACGCGTGGCCGGACCGCGCGTCCAGGGAGAGCCGGCCGGGACCCGTGACCGCAAGGCTCGTCGCCGTCAGGCCGAGGGACGCCGGGTACTCGTAGCCGCCGTCCTGGGCGAAGAATCCCTGCGGAGCGTGCACGGCCGCCGCTCCCGCCATTGCGCCGGCCGCCGCGGCGCCCGCCGCCGGTGTGGCGAGGCCCAGCGCCAGCAGCGTGCCGCCGCCCGCCTCCGCGATCCCGGCGGCCAGTGCGCTCGGCTTGGCCGGCCGGTAGCCCACGGACTCGAAGAACTGCGCGGTCCCCTCGAGCCCGCCTCCGCCGAACCAACCGAGCAGCTTCTGCGCGCCGTGTGCGGCCAGCACTCCGCCGGTGCCCAGCCTGAGCAGCAGCAGCCCCACGTCACGTCGGTCGATACAGGTCACGATCACTCCCGTGGCAGGCAACTGGACCAGCCCCGCGTTCCCACCGTCCCACCCCTTACACGTCCCCGACCGGCCGCGAGCCCGCCGCATCCGGGCGTGGAGACCGGACTCGGCGTGCCCCGGTCGACCCTGCCGCGCGCGGCGGGCCGGGTGGCGGACGCGGTGATCAGTTGGATGACCCCGCCCGCTTACGTCACCGACCCACACCAGGCGTTGAATCCAGGGTCGCCCACGACAGCCAGTGCCAGGAGTCGGCCCGGAGGCGATCAGGTGTAGGTGTAGGGCTCTGGTGCGGTGGCGGTTCCGCCCGAGGTGGTGACGGTTACGGCTGCGGGGCCTGGGACGTGTGCGGGGGTGATGGCGTTGATCCGGGTGTCGGAGACGGTGGCGAAGGGTGCCGGGGTAGAGCCAAAGGACACGTCGGTGGTCTGGGCCAGGCCCGTGCCGGTGAGGACGACGGTGGTGCCTCCCGCGGCTGGTCCGGTGGCGGGGGCGATGGCGGTGAGGCCGGGTGTGGCGGTGTAGGTGAAGACCGCATCGTCGGCGACGCCGCCGACGGTGGTGACGACCACGGGCACAGTGCCGGGCGGCCGGGGTGGGGTGGTGACGGTGATCTGGCTGTCGGAGACGATGGCCGGGACGACGGCGGTGGTGCCGAAGCGCACCCTCTGGGTGGTGGCCAGGCCGGTGCCGGTGATGGTGACCGTGGTGCCGCCCGCGGTGGGCCCGGTGGTGGGGGTCAAGCTGCTGAGGTAGGGCGGGGGGATGTAGTAGAAGTGCACGGGGTTGCTGGTGCCGCCGGGGGTGGTGACGGTGACCTCGGCGACGCCGTGACCGGCCGGGGAGACGGCGGTGACCTCGTTGTCGTTGACCACCACCACGTCAGTGGCGAGCCGGTCGCCGAAGTGGACGGCGGTGGTTCCGGTCAGGTGGGTGCCGATGATGGTGACGTGGGTGCCACCGGAGGTGGGGCCCTGGTTGGGGTAGATGCCGCGGACGCCTGTCAGGACGCTGACGGTGCTGTTGCCGTTGTTGGCGACATACACCTCCAGCGTGTCGGGGGTGATGGCGAGCCAGTAGGGCACGTTCAGTCCGCTGTAGGTGGCGACGATCTTGTAGCTGCTGGTGTTGATGGCCCGTACGGTGCTGTCGCCATTGGCCGAGACGTAGGCCAGCTGCCCATCCCGGGTGATCGCGACGGCGAAGGGCAGGGAGAAGCCGGGGATGCTGGCGATGACCGTGTTGGTGGCGGTGTCCAGGACCTGAACGGTGTTGCCGCCGAAGGCCGGGATGAACAGCCGCCGCCCGTCCGGGGTCAGGGCCGATCCCCGGGGGAAGAGGAAGCCGGTGAGGTGAGCGGTGACGGTGTAGGTGGTGGTGTCGATGACGCTGATGGCGTTGGCGCCCTCTTCACCGACGTAGGCGGTCAGCCCGTCCGGGCTGATGACCACGTTCCTCGGCCCGGTGCCGACCGGGACCTCGGCGATGATCGTGTGGGTGGCGGTGTCCATCACGCGCACGGCGTTGGCCGCCTGGCAGGCGACGAACAGCCGCCCGCCGTCCGGGGTGAGGTCCAGCTGCACGGGACTGGTGAATCCCGGCACGGTGCCGACGACGGTGTTGGTGGCGGTGTCGGCCACGCTGATGGTGCCGCTGCCGTTGTTGGCCACGTACACGCGCCGGCCGTCCGGGGAGACCGCAACGCCCCACGGGCCGGCGCCGACGGGGATGGTGGCGGTTACCGCCTTGGTCGCGGTGCTGATGACCGAGACCTCGGCGGAGCCGAAATCGGTCACATACACGCGGCTGCCGTCCGGGGTGATGGCCACACCTATCGGGCCGTTGCCCACCGGCACGCTGACGGCGGCCAGCGGCGCGGCCCCGGCGCTCGGCGACCAGATCACCGGCAGACGGCTCCCGGCCGCGCGGACGGTTCCTCCAGCGGCGTGATCAGCTCCTGGCATCAGGGACGCCATCGGTCCCACTCTCCCTTCCAATTGGGCCGGCGGGGGCACGGCGCAGCGATGCGGCGCCGTGCTGGTGTTCTCGAACGTCTTCGGCCATGGCCCGGGCCGGATGTCCTGCCCGGGCGGGTCGGAGAAGCGAAGCCCGCCCCGGCAGGCGGCCCGGCCACACCGACCAAGTGGCTAAGGGCCGCCCGCGGGTGCCGATGAGCCTCAGATCCCCGGACTGGCGAGGTACTGGAACGGGGTCGGGGCATCGGCGCTGCCCGCCGGGTTGGTGACGGTGATGGTCGCGGGACCAGGCGCACCGTCGGCCGTGGGCGGGGAGACCGCGGAGACGGTCGTGGCGTTGATGACGCTGAACGGTGCCGCGATGCCGCCGAAGGTGACGGACTGCGTGGTGTCGAGGTTGGTGCCGGTGATGGTCACCGCGGTGCCGCCGGAGGCCGGTCCTGAGGTGGGGGCGAAGCTGGTGACAGTCGGCGCGTCCACATAGGTGTAGGACAGGCCGTTGTTGGTGCCGCCCGCGGTGGTGACGGTGACCCCGACGGACCCGGCGGCGGCGCCCGCGGGTACGGGGACGGTGATGGTGCTGTCGGAGACGACGGTGGGCGTGGCGGTGTTGGCGCCGAAGTGCACGGTGTTGGCGGTCGACAGGCCGGTGCCGGTGATCGTGATGGTGTTGCCGCCCGCGAGCGGCCCGGAGGTGGCGCTGAGGCCGGACTTGAAGGGCGCGCCGACGTAGAAGAACGTCAGCGGGTTGCTGGTGCCGCCCGGCGTGGTCACGGTCACCGGGACCGCGCCGGTGCCGGAGGGCGAGATCACGGTGACCGAGGTGGGCGTGTTCGCGGTGATGGTGGCGTTCTTGCTGCCGAACTTCACCGCGGAGGCGCCTGCGAGGTTGTTCCCGGTGATGGTGACAGTCGTACCGCCGCCACTCGACCCCTGGCTCGGGCTGATGGGCATGAGTCGTCTCCCTGGTTGACATGACGAGCCGCGCACCGGCGCATCCAGGACCGGCCCGGATGTCATCGCGGAGCAGACACCCGCCCTCCCTCGGCAATGCCGAGTCAGCCGGTGAGAGCCGAGACCGCGGGCTGAGCCCACAGCGGGGCGGTCAGCCAGCTCGGCCAGAGCGTGTCGGTACGCGAAGGCAGGAGAGCCCTGGCAGGTTGGCGCCGATCGCGGTGACCGGCGAGCTCACAGCCCGCCGGGAGTCCAGGGCGTCACCGCCGCCGCCGGCGCAAGACGCCGACCGGACAGCACGGCGCCCTCCTCCGGAGAGGATGGGCGACCCACCGGACTGGACGATTCCAGTAATCCCACCGGGCCACCGCTGTGCCAATACCCGTGACCGGGGAGTCACCCCAATGGCCGGGCGCGCGCAGCACGGGCCGTCACGCGTCACGCGCCGGGCCCACGACCGCCATCAAGGGCACATAGAACGAGCCTTGCGTTGGCCACTGCCCTGGCCTGCGCCGCTGAGTGGGAGGACCTGGAGGTATGGCCAGGAGGAACGTCCGGCGGTGCGGCCAGTGCGGTACCGAGCTGCCGGAGGGCAGCAGGCGGTCGCGCCGGTACTGCGGTTCGGCCTGCCGTACAAGGCGGGCGGGTGAACGATTCCAGCTGGTCGCCGGGGATCTCATGCCACAGCGGTTCGCCGGACTCGTCGTGGGGGGAGGCTGGTTGGCCGTCTGGACGGGCCGGACAGCGTGTGGTGCTTTCCATCCCTGGAATACCCCCCCGGGTATCACTGTTAGAGTGGGTGACCAATACCCCCGGGGGTACATCGTCCGAGAGGATTCGTGAGCCGTGTTCTTCGTCGACACCATGGAATTCGAGAGTCTGGGCAACCGCAGCTACCTGGCCGGCGGCCCCAGTGCCGCGGTGGTCATCGACCCGCCGCGCGACGTCGACCAGGTGATCGCCGCCGCCGCCAGGCGCGGGGTGCGCATCGCGTACGTGGCGGAAACCCACGTGCACAACGACTACGTCACCGGCGGCCTGGAGCTGGCCCGCGTCACCGGCGCCGCCTACCTGGTGCCGACCGGGGCGAACGTGTCGTTCGCCCACACCCCCGTCGCCGACGGCGACACCGTGGACGTGGACGAGGGCTTGGTCCTGCGCGCGATAGCCACCCCGGGGCACACCCCGCACCACACCTCCTATGCCCTGGCCGAGGACGGGCGGGGTGTGGCGGTGTTCACCGGCGGGTCGCTGCTGATCGGTACGGTGGGCCGCCCGGACCTGGTCGAGCCGCGGCTGACCGAGCAGCTGGCCCGCGCCCAGCATGCCTCCGCCCACCGGCTGGCCGACGAGCTGGACGACGAGGTGCCGGTGCTGCCTACCCACGGCTTCGGCAGCTTCTGCTCCTCCTCCCAGGCCGAGGGGGACGCGACCACGATCGGCAAGGAGCGCGAGACCAACGACGCGCTGACCCTGGACGTGGACACCTTCGTCGCCCGGATGCTGGCCGGGCTGGAGGACGTGCCCGCCTACTACGCGCACATGGGCCCGGCCAACGCCGCGGGCCCCGCGCCGGTCGACCTCACCCCGCCCAGGCGCGCGGACGCCGAGGAGATCGCCTCCCGGCTGGCCGCGGGTGAGTGGGTGGTGGACCTGCGCAGTCGCATGGCCTTCGCCGAGGGGCACGTGGTCGGGTCGTTCAACCTCGAGGGCGAGGGCAAGCTCGCCACCTACCTGGCCTGGCTGATCCCGTGGGGCAAGCCCGTCACCCTGCTCGCCGAGACGCCCGGGCATATCGCCGCCGCGCAGCGGGAGCTGGCGCGGGTGGGCATCGACCGGCCGGCCGCCGCCGCCACCGGCGATGCGGCCGCCTGGGTCCGTGAGGGCGAGCAGCTCGTCTCCTTCCCGCGTGCCCGCTTCGCCGACCTCGCCGATGTCCGTGAGCGCGGCGACCAGGTGGTCGTTCTGGACGTGCGCCGGGACTCGGAGCGTGCAGGCGGTTACATCGACGGCTCGGTCCACATCCCGATCCACGAGCTGCACGGCCGTATCGGCGAGGTGCCGGAGGGGACGGTGTGGGTGCACTGCGCCGGTGGGATGCGCGCGGCGATCGCCGCCTCCCTGCTGGATGCCGCGGGCCGCGATGTGGTCGCCGTCGACGACGGCTTCGACGCTGCGGCGGATGCCGGGCTGTCCCTGGCCTCCGGCTGATTCCGGCCGTTCTCCCCGCAAGGAAGGAAGCGTGTGATGTTCCTCTTTCGCCGAAACGGGCCCCGTGTCACGGTCGACGAGGCACGCAGCCGTACCAGCGGCGACCGGCCTGACGCGGTCCTGCTGGACGTGCGTGAGAAGCCCGAATGGACCGCGGGCCACGCCCCGGCCGCCGTCCACGTACCGCTGACGAAACTGGTCGCCGGCGGCACCCTGCCCGCTGAAGCTGAGGGGCGTCCGCTGGTGGTGATCTGCCGCAGCGGTCACCGCTCCCAGCAGGCGGCGAAGATCCTCGCCGAGCGGGGAGTGCAGGCGGTGGATGTCGAGGGCGGCATGAACGCGTGGGCCGCCGCCGGGCACCCGGTCGTCGACGAACGCGGGAACAACGGCCAGATAGCGTGACCGTACTCGTTCTCGCCCTCATCGCCGGGGCCGTCATAGGTCTCGCCCTCGGAGCCCTCGGCGGCGGTGGCAGCGTCCTTGCCGTACCGGCGCTGATCTACCTGCTCGGCTTCACACCGGCCGCCGCCACCACCGCCAGCCTGATCATCGTCACCGCCACCTCCGCCACCGCCCTGTACGCCCACACCCGCGACGGGAACGTGGCATGGAAGACGGGGGCGCTGTTCGCCGCGGCGGGCATCGTCCCTGCTTTCCTCGCCGGCGCTGTCGCCGGGCGCCTGCCCGAAGCGGTACTGACGGCGGCGTTCGCGGTCATCGCCGCACTGGCAGCCCTGCGCATGCTACGGCCGTCCGCGTCCGAGCCGCCGGACCGAATCCGTCCCGGCAAGGCGGCCGGCGCCGGTGCCGGCCTTGGCGCCGTGACGGGCTTTCTGGGGGTCGGCGGGGGATTCCTCGCCGTGCCCGCCCTGGTGAGCGTCCTGGGCCTGGCCATGCGCCGGGCGGTGGGCACCAGCCTGCTGGTCATCACGGTGAACTCACTCGCCGCGCTCGCCGCCCGCACCGGCACCAGTGGCGGGCTCCACTGGGAGATCATCGGCCCCTTCACCGGAGCCGCGATCCTCGGCGCCTGGGACGGCAAACGCCTCGCGACGAAGATCTCCGGCACCACCCTTCAGAAAATCTTCGCCAGTGTCCTGCTGGCAGTGGCGGCCTTCATGCTCGTCGACGTGATCGTCTGAACACCAGGGCCGCCACCGGCTCAGGCCAGGGACCAGGAGAGCTTCTCCAGCCCGTCGCGCATCTCGGGACCGCTTTCAGTCCGGCTCCCGTCAGATCAAGCTCAGCACACTCCGACACGCAAGGATGACATCTGCCATGACCACGCCCACGTCCCTCGCCACCGACGAGGCGCGCACCCGCCTGCACGAACTGACCGTCATCGACGTGCGCACGCCGGGCGAATACGCCAGCGGCCATCTCCCCGGCGCGCTCAACATCCCCCTCGACCAGATCCAGCGCGCGCTGCCCGACATCCGGCACGCCACCGACCGTGGCGACGTCCTGGTCGTCTGTGCCTCGGGCGCCCGCTCTGAGAACGCCTGCAAGATCCTCGCGGAGAACGGCGTCACCGCCGCCACCCTGTCGGGAGGCACCGGCGCCTGGGCAGCCGACGGCCACGAGCTCCACCGTCCCCAGAGCGCCTCCCGTGCCACCTGGGGAATGGAGCGGCAGGTGAGGCTCACCGCAGGAGTGATCGTGCTGCTCGGCCTGCTGCTCGGGTTCGTCGTCCACCCCGCCTTCCAGTTCGTCTCCGCCGGCGTCGCGGGCGGTCTGATCTTCTCCGCCCTGACCAACACCTGCGGCATGGCCGCCATGCTCGCCAAGCTCCCCCACAACCGCCCCCGCGCCGCCGACCTCGACAACACCCTGGCCGCACTGCGCAACCGCTGAACCACACCACAAAGGGGAGGGACCCGGCTCCGGGTCCCTCCCCTTTCATATGCCAGGCCATCATGGGGCCAACCGCTCCGAACCGGGCGGGTGATCCGGCGTCGCGGCACCACAGCTCAGGCCAGAGAAAGGAACAGCTTCTCCAGCCGGGTACGCATCTGCTCCCGGTCACCGGAAGCAGCCATGTCCGCATCGGTCAGGCAGTGCTGCAGCCCCGTGGCGATGATCGCGAAACCGGCCTTGTCCAGAGCCCTGGACGCCGCGGCGAGCTGGGTGACGACCTCCTCGCAATCCCGCCCCTCCTCGATCATCTTGATCACACCGGCGATCTGGCCCTGCGCCCGGCGCAGCCGGTTGACCACCGTCTTCAGTTCCTCAGCCGCCGTCGCCAGTTCCACAACCCACACTCCTTCGAGATACCCCCTTGGGTATCCTACCCAAGGTTGCAACCCCATCCGGGCAAAGGAAAATCCCCTTCGCTCCACCACCATCGCCCTCACTGTCGATCAGGCCAACGCCCGCCCGCACGAGCTGACCGTCATCGACGTGCGCACCCCCGGCGAATACGGGTGTACACAGTCGCGGTACGGGAAGTGCCACGAGCGAAGCGCACAGAGGGGCTCTCAGCGCTCTCACAAACGGTCCTTTGCGCGAGCAAGATCAATCACAGGCCGTCGGGCGCCCGCTGGACCCGGATTCGTTCGCAGAACCCGTTCTCACACAAAAGCGGGATGGACCCCCTTCTGAGACTTGCATTGTGCGAAAATCCGGGCCCATGCCCGACCCTCAGCAGCCTTCCCCGACCGCCCGGTCGGACGCCGACGACGTCGAACAGTACGCCTGTCCGAAGTGTGACGCCCAGCCCGGTTCGCCGTGCCGCTCGCGCGGCGGCGCGGTCGCCTCCGCCTACCACACCCGCCGCTTCACCATGGTGCCCCGGCTCAAGAAGGAGCTGCGAGTGCCGACCCCGGCCGACCGCGGCCCGGGCCGGCCGTGGCGGCCGGGCACCCCGCCGCCGGCGCCGATCGACCCGGACCTGCCGAGCGCGGACATCCATCGGGTACGCACGGTGCTCGACCCTCGGGCAGGAACTCGACTCCCAGCTCGACGCGCTCAGCAAGCACGGCATCCCCCGCGACAAGATCTTCAGCGAGAAGATCAGCACCCGGGTGCGGGTCCGCCCGAAGTTCGAGGAGGCGCTGAGGACCGCGCGGGAGGTCAAGGCGCACGCCCCGCACTGCCGGGTCATCTTCATGATGTACGAGATGAAGCGGCTCGAGCGCGACGCCGCCGAGCTCACCGCGCTCGCCGACCACCTCGCCGCCCACGGCCTGGTGCTGGAGATGCTCGCCGGGCCCCTGCCCGGGATCTACGACCCCACCGGGCCGGGCAAGCTGCCGTTCGCGTTCTTCGCCGCGATGGCGGAGACCGAGCGGGAGAACATCCGCGAGTCGACGCTGGAAGGGCTCGACACCGCGGCCCGCAAGGGTAAGCACGGCGGCCGGCCGCCGGTCATCACCGAGGACATGCTCCACACCGTGCTGCGGCGCCGGGCGAACGGGGAGTCGGTCGAGAAGATCCAGCCCGACCTGATCATCCCCACCGGCAAACGCAAGGGCCAGAACCATCCGTCGCCAGCATCTACCGGGCGCTGGCCGAGCACGCCAAGCGGGAGGCGTACCCGGAAGCCGTCGAACAGGCCCGCGCCGACTTCGCCGCCCTCACTGGCGGCGAGGTTCCTGAACCTCGCACAGAAGTCAAGGCCCTAACGACACGCTGAGTTACTTGTCACTTCGCGGCAGCTTCGGGAGAACAGGGCCTCCACGGACCGCCTCGCACCCGTTAGCGGACTACCGGTCCTGGCATTCGGCCGCGGCCCCGCGGGCGCCATCATGATCGCACTCGCCCGGCTGCACGGCCTGCACCCCATCGTCGCCGTCGAAGGCCGCCCCGGCCGGCGGAAACTGGCCGAACCCGCCGGGCGTTCGCGAACGATCTTGCGCACTCTCAGCTCGTCGCGGTCTCGGCTCGTTCCAACCGGTCGAAGGCCGACAAGGACCCCGCCGCGTGGCAGCCGCCGCTGGCCAGCTACCGCTGCACCTACAGCCGCGCCTGGATCTCCGTGAAGCACGTGTACGGCCTCACCATCGACACCGCCGAGCGCTCCGCCCTGGAGGGCATGCTCGCCACCTGCGCCTGAGCCTCTCCCGGTGCGCCGAACCGCGGCGCACCGGGAGCGTCCTCGGCTACCGAGGCCGGGCGGCAAACGGTGCCCGGGGGGCGAGGGACCTATGCCAAGGCGGTGGCGTTCAGATCGGCGATGCGCTGGTGGTGCTCTTCGGTGGCGGTGCGGCCCCATCGCCCGTTGGAGTAGTAGACGAAGGCCCCGGTGGCGGGGTCGATGAAGTCGATGTTGCAGGTGTCGTGGTCGTGGTCGCACTGGCCGGCGGGCAGGCGGCGGACGAGTCTGGTCACCAACTCATCGGCGACGTCGGCCAGATCGCCGCGCTGCTCCGCCAGGTGTTGCGGCAGCCGCAGCACGACGTGCTCCTCGCCACGGGTGAATAACGGCTCGCACTCGCCCTCGTCCTGGATCAGCGTCCACATCTGCGTCTCGTCCATGCGGGTCAACCTCGTACGCGCACTGGGGTCACGGCCATGAAGACGAACCGCCCCGGTGGTACGGGGGAGAACCACCGGGGCGGCACACACATCGCACGAACGCGGCCTGCTCAGGGCCCCCTTCGGAATTTGTCGAGGTTCTGATGCTGGCGGTGTCCGACCTCGTCCGGGAACCGTGGGACTACCGGTTCGCAGGGTTTCTCACCCAGCAGGACCAGAGCGTCAGGGGATGGGGCGTTGTCAGTTTCGAGCTGGAGGAGATCGACTGGGGGCACAACGACGCCGAGCAAGCCCGTAACAAGAAGTTCGTACTGCGAGTGATTGATCTTGCTCTGCAAAGGCACCGCTGGGACGAGTTGACGTACGATCCACCCTTTGCCCAGCGATACTTGCGGCAATTCAAGAGCATGGTGGAGGGATTCCCCCCGGCGACGGCCACGCCGGACCCGGGGTTCCCCGGCTTCCCTGGGCCTGACGATGCCGCCATGGCCTCATGTGCACGGCACCGCGTCCTGAGTGCCCTTCCGCACTGGGATAGCTGCATATTCTGCAGCCGCTGAGCCGGCCACCTCGTCAGCTGGCGCGCCCCTACCTTGCTGCTGGCGTGTGAAGTGAATCGTGGTGGCGGTCAGCAGCGCAGGCCGACGATGCCCCAGCCGCGGCGCTCCGCCTCCGTGACCACCTCTCCCCACTCGGTCAGGAGGCCGACAAACGATTCGAAGGTCGTGACCCACCCGCGAGACTCCGCAGCGTGCCGGGTGAACGGCTCACGCAGAGAGACCAGTTGGGGCGCCGCCTGCCGCCACCATCCGGCGATCAGCGGTACGTGATCCGGCGGACACCACAGCAACAGGTCCGCGTCCCAGGTGCACGGCCGCTCGGGGAGTCCCGAACCGACCCCGGTGGTGTCCTCCAGACGGTGCCAGAACAGCGCATCGTTGAACTGGTCCAGTACCTCGCGCACCTTCGGCTCGACGAAGTCGCGCATGTGTTCCCAGCGGTGACCGGCCCAAACGTGCGGTTTGTACGATCGGTTCCGCCAGGCATACCTGCCGTACCAGTCCTCACCCGGCTGCGCGGGCCACGACCAGCCATGCTCGAAGAGATCGTCGCTACGCGTCTCTCCGAAGGCGGCATCGAAGAGCAGATCTTCCCGATCGTCGGCCGCAGTCGCCTCCACCCGCGGCCAGTCCACGATCAGCACCTCTATCGCTACACCCACCACGCCAGCGTATAAGAGGTCCTAACAAAGGCGTTGGACGTGGCGGTGGGTGATCAGGCAGGTGGCGAGGCCGAGGAAGGCTTCGTGGATGTCGTCGCGTCGTTCCCAGCGGATGCGCAGGCGACGGAAGCCGTGCAGCCAGGCGATCGTGCGCTCAACCACGTATCGGAAGACGCCGAGTCCGGAGCCGTGTGGCTGCCCCCGTTCGGCGAGGACCGGGCGGATGCCACGTTCCCAGAGCAGCCGACGGTACTTGTCGTGGTCGTGGCCACGGTCGGCCAGGAGCGCGTCGGGGCGGCGCCGTGGCCGGCCGACGACCCCGGCCACGGCCGGTAGGTACCCGTGGCCTGCCCTCGACCGGTTTCGGACCCGGTTTGGGCAGTAACGGTTCGATCAGCGCCCACAGTTCATCGGAGACGATCCACGGCCGCGACTGTCTCTTCCCCACGCTCAGACCAACGAGCAACCAGGCCGACAGTCACATGATCGACAGCTTCTGTTAGGACCTCTTAGTACTCCAGTGCGGTTTCGTGATCTACCCAGCAGACTCGTTGGCGGTCCGTCGTCGGTAGTGGCTGCGTCGGGCTGTTGCCTGGTGGCGTCTGCGCCAGCTGGACCAGTGCAGCAGCCTGGCCGCGGTCACGGTTGGTGGGTTGAGGAGGGCGGCGAAGAGGCGGCGGATCTCCGGGAGGTCAACGCGATGGGGTCGATGCTGCGGGCGGGGTGGTGCGGATCGGCGGGCCGCTGCGGTGCCGCGTCGGCGGCGAGAGCGGTCAGGAAGGCCAGGGCGAGCATGGCGAGCGTGATGTGCCGGTGCCATGAGGTCCAGTGCCTGACCTGGTAGTGGTCGAGTCCGACCTGGCCCTTGGCGGCCTGGAAGCACTCCTCGACGCTCCAGCGGATGCCGGCGACGCGGACCAGTTCTGACAGGGATATTTCGGTGGGTGACCAGCACAGGTAGAAGGCGAGTTCGCCGGTGGTCCGGTTGCGGCGGATGAGCAGGTTGCGGTGGCCGCCGGTGCCGGTATGGATCCAGGCCCAGTCGTAGTACCGCGGCCCCTTCGCACCATTGTCGGCACTGTGCCGTTGCCAGGCCGTGGGGGGCAGGCGGCCGGCGATGATGTCCGCACGGACGGCAGTGCGGCCGTAGTTGATCATCACCCGCATCGAGCAGGCGACGGCCATCACGTAGCCGACGCCGCGAGCCTCGAGAGCGGCGCGGAGCCGGGGGTCCTGGCCGTAGGCTTCGTCGCCGGTCACCCAGGAGGTGGTGATCCCGGCCGCCAGGCGGCGTTCGGGATCGGAGCACCAGGAGTGCTCGGGTAGGTAGAGCCGACGGTCGATCAGGGCCCGTCCCCGGCTGGTGGCCAGGGCGAGGAACACGCCGACCTGTGCGTTTTCGATGCGTCCCGCGGTGCCGGTGTACTGCCTCTGCACGCCCGCCGAGGCGTGGCCCTTCTTCACAAAGCCCGTCTCGTCGACGACGAGAACGGCGCCGTCGGCGCCAAGGTGTTCGGCGGCGTACGCGCGGATGTCGTCGCGGACGGCATCGGCGTCCCAGCGGGCGTAGCGCAGCAGGCGCTGCATCGGCCCGGGCCGGCCATGGCCCGCCTGTTCGGCCAGCTGCCAGCAGTTCTTCCGCTCGACGTTCGACAGCAGGCCGAGCAGGTAGGCACGAGCGGTCGCCCGAGGTTCCACCCGCCGGAATCGGCTCGCGATCCGGGCCATGACCTGGTCGAACATCACCCGCCAGCGGGCAGGGTCTACGCTATGGCCCGCGGCCACCGCACGATCTTCAGGAGTCCACACAACCCCCGATGATCACGCGGTGGCCGTACCCGTTCCCAGCCGGGTCCGCGTGAGCCGAGGCTCAGTAGTTGTCACCAGCAGAGCCGGTTGAGCTGGTGAACGAGACCGGTGACGCAGTCTGGTTGTCACCCGTGAGGCACTCGGCTTGTCACAACTGCTCGATCAGCAATCCTTCTGTCACCTGGAGCTCGGGGAGTCGCCCAGTGATTGGTACTCATCGTGCGGGCGGGACGGAGATGGTCATCATCATCGTCGTGGGGGTGTCGCCGGCGTTGCTGTAGGTGTGGGCGGCGCTGGCTTCGAAGGAAGCGCTGGAGCCGGCCGGGACGTGGAACGTGCTGCCGCCGACCGTGAGGGTCAGTTCGCCGCCCGTGACGTGGATGAGTTCGAACGTGCCCGCGGGGTGCGGGTCGGAGGAGCTGCTGTCGCCGGGCATCAGCTGCCAGTCCCACATTTCCAGGGGGCCGGGGGCCTCGGCGCCCGCGAGGAGGCGGTTGTAGCTGCCGGCGTCGGTGTGCCACAGCCGTACGGCCTGCTCGGCGGGGACGACGCGGACCGCGGGCCCCTGTGCGTAGTCGAGCAGGGTGGTGATGCTGACCCCGAGGGCGTCGCCGATCTTGACGACCGTGCCGATGCTGGGGTTGGCGCGGGCCTGCTCGATCTGGACGAGCATGCTGCGGCTGAGGCCAGCCCGGGCGGCGAGCGTGTCCAGGCTGAGGTTGCGCTCTTTGCGCCAACGCCTGACGTTGCCCGCCAGGGACTGGGTCAACTGATCAAGGTCCGACACGGTCCACCCACGAAGTAGTTTACTATTTTGGACGGTCCAGTTACTTTATCGAACTGCACTGAACTGGCCTGACCGTCCATTAAACTACACTGCGAGGCGGATTGTGACCGCGTTGTTTGCCCTGGCCACCAGCGTCCTGTACGGGCTGGCCGACTTCGGCGGCGGGCTGCTGACGCGCCGCATCCCCGCCCTCACCGTGGTCGTGGTCTCGCAGCTGATCTCCGCGGTCGTGCTCGGCCTGATCGTCGCCACCACCGGGGCGTGGGGTGAGGCAGGGCCGCGGCTGTGGTTCGCCGTCGCGGCCGGACTGGTGGGACCGGTCGCCATGATCGCCTTCTACCAGGCGCTGGCCCTGGGCCCCATGGGCGTCGTCTCCCCGCTGGGCACCCTGGGCGTGGCCGTCCCCGTCGGCGTCGGACTCGCCCTGGGCGAGCGTCCCGGGCTGGTGGCGGTCGGCGGCATCCTGATCGCCATCACCGGCGTCGTGCTCGCGGGCGGACCACAACTCAAAGGCGCCCCGGTGCAGCGCCGGGCCGTCCTCCTCGCGCTGGTGGCCGCACTCGGTTTCGGCACGGTCTTCGCGCTGATCGCCGAGGCGTCGACGACCATCCCCGGACTCTTCCTCGCCCTGTTCGTCCAGCGCGTCACCAACGTGGTCGCCGGCGGCGCCGCACTCTGGGTCTCCGTCCGGCGCGGCACCCCCGCGCTGCCGGACACCGGCTTCCCGTGGGCCTCCCTGTCGGCCTTCGCCTTCGTCGGCCTGGCCGACGTCGCGGCCAACGGCACCTACTCCATCGCAGCCCAGGGCGGTCCCGTCACGGTCGCCGCCGTGCTGGCCTCGCTCTACCCGGTGGTGACCGCACTGGCCGCACGCGGCTTCCTGCGCGAACGGCTGCAGGCACTGCAAGCGGTCGGCGCCGGCCTGGCACTGGCCGGAACAGTGCTCCTGGCCGCCGGATGACCCGAAACCCGACCGACGCGACGAATCGCCACGCACGCACCACGCAGGAGTACACATGATCACCCGCAGCGACATCACCGGGGCGCTCGACGCCGCCGGCATCACGTTCTCGCTCGTCGAACACGAGGAGGCGCGAACAACCGCGGAGGCCGACGCCTTCATCGAGGGCTACGAAGGCGTACGGACGAAGAGCCTGTTCCTCGTCAACCGCAAGCGCACGGCCCGATACCTGCTAATCATGGACGACCAGAAGGAACTCGACCTGAACAATCTGGTCACCACGCTCGGCGAGAACCGGCTGTCGTTCGGCTCCGCAGAGCGGCTGGCGACCGCGCTCGGACTCGAACCCGGAGTGGTCTCACCGTTCGGCCTCATCGACCCGCACCACCGCGAGGTGACGCTGCTGTTCGACACCGAGATGCTCGAAGAGAAAACCCTCACCTTCCACCCCGGGGACAACAGGGCGACGATCTTCATCGCCACCAAGGACCTGCTCGCCTTCCTCGAAGGACTCGGGGTCGAGTACCGCATGATCAAAGTCTGAGCCCCGGCGAAGCCGGTCCGCGTGCCCGTCAAAGCCCACACCGAGCCACCTCGTGGACACCAGAACAGCAGCACCCAGCCCTGTAGGTGACAAGAAGCCTGCCTATGTGACAACTAACGCCCTTCGGCTCACCGCAACAAGATCGCGAAGTCAGACTGGAGTATTAGCCGCGTTGGCGGCGGCCACAGTGCAGTCGCCGAAGCGGCTTGTTCCTGCTGTCGGTGCGGCGATCCTGCCCCCGGCAAAGCCGACGGACGTCCGCGACCGGCTCGACGCATGCTTCACGGGGGCCTGCGGCAGTGCGACGTTCACGTTCAAGAGCAACGGCTCGCAGGCAACGAATATCGACATGTCCGTGAAGGACAACAAGTGCGACAGCCACCCGGTCTACCTCCGCTTCCGTGTCTACGAGGGGGACGGCGGGAACTGGAGGACGGGCAAGCGCTGGAACAGCAGCGGGTGCGACGCCAACTATGCCGAGTGGCACAACAAGCACATCAACGCGGAATGGCGGATCTACGCCCTGAGGGTCGAGGTTTGCGTGGACGACGCGGGTACTGACACCTGCCGCGCTTCGTCCCCGGCCTACAACCCCTACTTCTGAGCACCGCACGTCTGCGTATCAAGGCCAGGGCCCTCCCCGAAAAGCTTAGCGCTCGGGGAGGGATCTGGCCTTGATACGGCGCGAAGCGCGCCTCATCTCCCCGCCTGAACCGGGCTTCGCCGACCGCAGCCCTCACCACCGCGGTCACTTCGCCCGCATCCCTCCACTCCGGTGCTTGGGCGGCACTCACCGGCCGGTCGAGTGCACGATCGTGCGCTGCACGAGCATGCCACTGTCCTGTCGGTTCGGAGGTCGAGCCAGCGGTCGAGGGAGCGGGGGCCGTGGCCGACGCCGGTTTCGCAGTGCGTTGTCGAGGACGGCTTGTACGCTCCGTCTCAGGGGCAGAAGCCGGCCACCGTGGCCGTACCACGCGAAGGAGGTCCAGCATGGCAATCCAGCGGATGGACAACGTCCTCTTCGTCGTCGACGACCTTGATGCCGTCATTGCGTTCTTCGTCGAACTCGGCATGGAGCTGGAAGGTAAGGGGCCTCTCGAATGGCGCGGGGCGGAGCGTGTCATCGGGCTCGCTGACGTCCAGCAGGACATCGCCATGCTGCGGGTCCCGGACGGCCCCGGGCGAGTAGAGCTGGCCAAGTTCCACAGACCGAAGGCCATCACCCCCGAGCCGAAAGACGCGCCGGCAAACACGCTCGGCCTTCGTCGCATCATGTTTGCCGTCGACGACATTGATGATGTCGTTGCCCGCCTGCGGGCCCATGGTGCCGAACTCGTCGGCGAGATCGTGCAGTACGAGAACATCTATCGGCTGTGCTACGTCCGCGGCCCGGAGGGCGTCGTCGTCGGACTCGCCGAGCAACTCAGCTGAGCGGCCGGAGAAGGGGACGCGTGCCCCCAGGACCAAGGTTCGGTGGCCGAGACACCACCCGGCGCGCGACCGTTCAGCGACGCAGCAGCACGAAGGCGGAAGCAGGCGGTCGCAGCTTGTTCCGTACTCTGGCCGCATGCGCATGCGGCCAACTTTGAGCTGGACCCCTACTGAGGACCTGCCGCCGGGCAGCACGGATCTGGAGCCGGTCGCCGATGCGCTGAGCACCGGCGGTGTGCTGGTGCTCAGCGGGGCGGGCATCTCCACGGAGTCGGGCATCCCCGACTACCGGGGGGAGGGCGGGAGCCTGAGCCGGCATACTCCGATGACCTACCAGGACTTCACAGCCGACGCCCAGGCCCGGCGCCGGTACTGGGCTCGCAGCCACCTCGGCTGGCGCACCTTCGGCCGCGCCCGCCCCAACCCTGGGCACCGGGCCGTGGCCGCGTTCGCGCGGCACGGCCTGCTCTCGGGTGTGATCACCCAGAACGTCGACGGCCTGCACCAGGCCGCCGGCAGCGAGGGTGTCGTGGAACTTCACGGAAGCCTGGACCGGGTGGTCTGCCTTTCCTGTGGCGCCTTCAGCCCGCGCCGCGCACTTGCCCGGCGACTGGAGGAGGCCAATGTGGGCTTCGAGCCGGTGGCGGCCGGAATCAACCCGGACGGTGACGCCGACCTCACCGACGAACAGGTCGGGGACTTCCGCGTGGTGCCTTGTACGGTCTGCGGCGGCATCCTCAAACCAGACGTGGTGTTCTTCGGCGAAGCCGTTCCGCCGCGTCGGGTCGAGCACTGCCGCACGCTGGTCCGTGAGGCCACTTCGCTGCTGGTCCTGGGCTCCTCACTGACGGTGATGTCCGGGCTCCGGTTCGTCCGCCAGGCGGCCCAGGACGGGAAACCGGTGTTGATCGTCAACCTGGGCCCGACCCGGGGCGACCGGCACGCCGTCATCCGGGTCGCCCTTCCGCTGGGGACGGCCCTCACCGCCGTGGCAGGCCGGCTGGGCATCCCGGAGTCGGCACAGACCTGACGCGGAGCTTGAGCGGGAGGCCATCCCTGTCCGACGCAGGTACGGATCGCGGGGCATCGGTACTGGAGGCATCACCTCGGAGTCGGCTCGCTCAGCGCGGGCTTCCGCGTCGCCAGACGGGTCTTGGACCAGTCGGGCTCGTGGTAATCGACCTATGCCGGCAGGGCGAAGACGGCGACCAGGACGGACACCAGGCACGCGGCCGTCATGTACCAGCCGAAACCGATGTCATCGCCGGTCAGGTCGTACAGCCGGATCGCGACCAGGCCGGCGGTCGAGCCGATCAGCCTGCTCGTATGTGTCCGTCTCGGTGTCGATCGCCAGCCGCACGACGCTCCCCGTTGTGAGCGCTGCCGGCATTCTTCCTCAGGACGGTGAGGTGCTTGCTCTGCACACCGGGCTTGAGGGGTTCTGGAGGCAGCCACCCGTGGAGTGAATCCCCTGAGCTGGGCTACGCGATGGCCGGGTCCGGGCAGGGTGGTGGGCATGATGATGCGCCGCTGGGCCACTGCTCGTGGCCACCGGGCTGGCCACGAGCAGTCTCCTCGCCTTCGGTTCACCGAGCTGGGGCGGCCCCAGCGCTCCTTACTCGGCCACCGCTTTCGCCGAGCTTCCCGACCCCCGGCCGCCGATGAAGCACGGGCGGAATCGGTCGAGTTGACCGTCTGCCCGCTCCGCGGGTGAACGCCCCGGGGCGTCGGCCCGGGGCGTCTTGTGGTTCAGGTCGCTGAGGTCCCTTGCGATCCCTTGAGGTCCCCTCAGAACCCCTCAGGCATGGATCCGTCCTGGTCGATGACGTTGTTGCCGGGGCCGCCGTCGATGCTGTCCTGGCCGGGGCCGCCGAAGAGGTAGTCGTTGCCCGGTCCTCCCTTGATGGTGTCGTCGCCCTCTTCGCCGTCGATCGAGTCATCGTTGCCGGCGCCGTCGAGATAGTCGTTGCCGGGGCCGCCGTAGATCTCGTTGGCCACGTCATCGCCGATGACGATGTCGTCGCCGTCCCCGGCCCATACCGCGAACGATTCGGTGATGGTGTCGTTGCCGGCGTTGCCGTTTGCGTTCGTGGCGTGGCTGATGGTGTCGCTGCCGTCGCCGCCCACCGCGACGGATGCGCCGGTGATGGTGTCGTCCCCGGCGCCGCCGTCGACGTTCACATCGCCGCCGGAGATCTTGACGCTGTCATTGCCTTCGCCGAGTTCTACGTTGCCCTGGTCGCCGCCGTGGTCCGGGTCGGGCACGGGCACGGTGCAGGTCACATACGTCAGGTCGGTGGTGGTGGGGTGGGTGCAGTCGGTGCCGGCGGTGATCTCGACAACGTCGTCGACGCCGAAGGCCAGCGTGGTATCGGTCTCGCTGACCCGCTTGATGATGAGCTTGTTGGTCTGGCCGTCGGCCGCCGTGTAGGCCATCGCTCCGTCGGTGACGGTCACGGTGGCCGACGACGCGGCCGGCGACACTGGCGACGACGACGCGGGCGAGGTGGCGGCCTGGGCGTTCCAGGCGAAGAGTCCGGTGCTGGCCGCGACGGCCAGTAAGGCGGCGACGCCGACCGGGCGGACGCGGCGGGAGCGCGGGCCAAGGGTGGACACGTAAAACCTCCGTGGGGAGTGGATCTGATTTCCGATCACCCCTTTCGACGTGGAAAATCCACGCGAGGTTGTGCCGTTCCCATGCCCTGTTCACCGATCTTTTCGAATCCCCATTTCGCGTTCAGCTCTACGACACCGGGAATTCTCCCTACGTTGCCGAAGCGTGCGTTCTGTGAGCGGCGGGAATTCCGATGAGTCCCGTCCATGCCCCTGCCGGCACCGCCCGCCGATGCACCGCTCGGAACATCCGCTCCCTGACAACTGGCTCATAGATATATGCTTAATACATCTACCAGGCCGGGCGCTTCGGCGCTTAATCCGTGCCACACTGAATATGGCCCTCACCGCATCCCCCGTCGGTGAGGGCCCTTCGTTGTCGCCCCAGGCATAGCTCGAGCTCACTGGGCGGCGCCGGACGGGCTGCCATCCCTCCCATGGCCTGAAGGAGACAGCCACCTGACGCCGTGGTGCGCAGATCGCGGATGCTGCGTCGCGCCATCGCATTCCGAGAGGCATCGCGCAGAACCGCTATACCGCATTCCGGCGTGGGCATCGGGCGGGTACCGACACGGTGATCACGTTCGAGACGCCACGCGAAGGACCCACGGCGCGAGCGGCTACCACCCCTCGCCCGCCAGGAACGTTCGTGCCTCCTGCACGAGTGCGACGTTGTCGGCTGCTGTGGTGCCATCGGGCAGCACCAGGGCGTCCTCCAGGCCGATCCTCGCATCCAGCCCCAGCCGGGCCGCTACCCGCAGCACCGGCCACGCTCCGCCCTCTTCTCCATGCAGCAGCAACGGAGTCAGGCCGACGGGGGCCAGCTCCTCGACCAGAGCCACGGCTGTTTGTGCGGCTGTGGCCGCATTGGTATCGGTGACTTCAGCAAGCACCCGCAAGACCCGACGGGAAAGTGGCGAAGCGCAGAACCGGCCTGCCGCGCCGGTCCCCGAGTAGATGCCTGCTTCCACGCCAACTCCGTGGTCAAGCAACACCGCGGCCACCTGCTCGGCGCCTGCTTCGTGCCAGTTCACCGAAGCATGGTCCGGCAGCACGTACCAGGAACGCACCAGCGCCGTACGTTCCTCGGGGCCTGGGGTCGCCCACGCTCCGGTGGTGACCCCGATGGGCACACCGGACGGGACGGCACGCCGCACCGCGGTGACCGCCTCCGCTACCACGTGGGGATCCAGCGAATCACGCCCTTCGGAGTCTTTAGGGTGAAGGTGGATGTCGTCGGCGCCTGTGGCCACAGCGCGTGCGGCTTCCGCAGCCAGTTCGCGGGCCGATACCGGGAGAGACCGGCACTCCATGCGTGTTCGCGCCCCGTTCAGACATACCTGCAGCATGGTCGCGACTATGCCAGCAGCCGCCGACATCACCGCTCAAGGCCGCCCTCGCGCACTACGCCGTCGTTCCACTCGAAATCGAAGGAACCGGCAATTCACCTCCGCTCGCGTGAGGAGGGGGCAGGCTTGCCGTTCGGTTCGGCTCTGCCTGCCACGCCAGCGCTCGGACCTCCGACGGAAGAATGGTATTGCTGTGCCATAGCTCCGGCGGCATGTGATCACTGCGGACGACTCAACTGATGCCGCTGTCGTCGTCCCCGTCAGTGTGCGCGACCTCCTGCCCCGAGACATGCCCGCGTGCACGTGGTCTGCCTCAGCTCCGCGTGGAGCTGTACGAGGGCCGGCCGAAGACGGTCTGGTGACCACCCGCCCGGTCGACGGGGCGCAGCACGGGCCCGCCACAGCATGCAGGGGACGGTCACAGGTATGACGGACGAGCGAGCTTCGCCGCCCATCGAGGCGATCAGTTTCCACTAGAAGGGGAAACCGTCTCCTTACGGCTCGGTCCGCGATTGATGGTGGGTGTAGCTCTGCCTCGGGGGCAGCTGATCTGGGATGCTGCGACGACCGTTGACCAGCCCGGGGTGTTGTGAGGGGCGGTGCTCGGTCGGGATATTCGTTGGTCGCCGCTTCTTGATGGTGGTCATACTGCCGCGATGGAGCCAGTGACTCTTGAGACCGACCGTCTGGTGCTGCGGGCCTTCACACCTGACGACGTGGATGCGGTGTACGAAGCCTGCCAGGACGAGGACATCCAGTTCTACACCCCGGTGCCAGTGCCGTACCGGCGTGCGGACGCGGAGAAGCTCGTCGGCGAGAAGCTGCCCGCTCAGTGGGCGGAGGACAGGGGCTACACCCTCGGCGCGTTCCGCAAGGACAGCGGCGCCCTGGTCGGCTCGTACTGCCTGACCCTCGTCAGCCGCGGCGTCTGGGAGCTTGGTTACTGGGCGGTTAAGGAACAGCGCGGGCGCGGGTACTCGGTGGAGGCCGCTCGGGCCCTGTGTGACTGGGGCTGGGCCACCCTCGACGTCCACCGCATGGAGTGGTGGGCCATGGCCGGGAACACCGGCTCGCGTGCCGTCGCCGAGAAAGTCGGCTTCACCGTCGAAGGGACACTGCGCAATCGCGGCATCGCCAACGATGGCAAGCCGCACGACTGGTGGGTGGGCGGACTGCTGAGGCCCTGATGCTCGGGCCGGTGCTCGGCCGGCTACGTTTGCTTTCCTGCAGGGAAGTTCCCAGCTCGGACAGTTCCCACAGAAGAGCCGCAGCCAATGATCATCGTCGGGCAGCCGTGACGTGGCAGTGGCCGCACGGGTTCTTCGAGTGCACCCTGAACGGGGCCATCTCGGCGGCGGGCCCACATTTACGACTGCATCGCTTCCAGCAGCCCGCGCAGCCGCGGCGTTGAGCGCGGCCGCTTTCGCGGTCTTCACCCAGGGCGCGGCACCTCGTGGAAATCCGACAGCCGCGACGGCACGCAATATCAAGCGCGCTGGTCCCGTGCGACCCCAGAGCCACCCGAACTGCCGCCTCAACCGGTGCCCCAACCGGGCTCACTCCTCCTGCCCGACGCCCGCTCGCCATTCGTCCGCACAACCAATCCGCGTTCAGGGACATCAAAGCGAGCACCATGCACAGGGACCAAGCAACCGTAGGGCCACATGTCACAACTATCGGTTGTGACAATAGAGTGTCGGCGTGGATCTCGACACCGTCCGTACCTTCGTCGTCGCCGCCGACACGGGGCAGTTCCAAGAGGCCGCCGCCGAGCTGGCGGTCACCCAGCAGGCCGTCTCCAAGCGCATCGCCGCGCTGGAGCGCGACCTCGGCGTGCGGCTGTTCACCCGCACCGCGCGCGGCGCCGAGCTCACCATCGACGGCCAAGCGTTCCTGCCCCACGCTCGGGAACTGCTGCGCGCTGCCGAATCCGCGGCCGCGTCCGTGCGCCCCGGTCGCCGTCCACTGCGCGTCGACGTGATCGCTTCGCGTGGTGCGGCGTCGGGCCTGATGCGAGGCTTCCACCACGCATACCCCGAGATCAGCCTTGACGTGGTGATGCTGCTCGACATCGAGACGGCCGTCGCCGCCATCCGCTCCGGTGCGATCGACGCGTCCTTCCGCGCCGTCGCCGCGCCCGGTCGGCCCTTTGGCGAGGACATCGAGTCCGTCCGGGTGCTCGACGAGCCGCTCCAACTCCTCACCGGCCCCGCCCACGCGCTGGCGGGCACCCGGTCGGTGACCGTCGCTCAGCTCGACGGGCACCGGATCTGGATGCCCGGCATCGTCCCCGGCGCCGAGTGGACCGCCTACTACGACGACCTCGTCGCCGAATTCGGCCTCACCATCGAGACGACCGGCCCCAACTTCGGCTCCGACGCACTCCTCGACACCATCGCCGACACTCCGGCCCTGGCCACCTTCATGGGCGAGCACACCCGCCTCATCTGGCCCGCCGACCACGGCCTGCGCCGCATCCCGGTGACCGATCCCACGCCCGTCTACCCGCACTCGCTCCTGTGGCACCGCGACAACCCCCACCCATCGCTGGCCACCCTCCGCGCCCACCTCGCCGCCACAACAGCCGACCACGACGCCGCCGGGGCTTGGACACCGGACTGGGTGATTCCGCGCTGAACACCGACAGCCGACCACGACGGAGACGCCGCCGACCTGACGAAGCGACAATCTCGTCCGTCGGGCGGTATGGCGTACGCGGGTCTCACACGCCCCCCGGACTCTCGCAATCGAAATCTCTCGTGGGCGCCGACCCCTGCTTACGTCGACGTTCATCGGGTCGGCTGCACTCACTCCGCCAGTCGGGCGGCAAGGAGTGGCCTGTCGAGGACGTCGGCGCGGGCGATTTCACGCCCGCCCCGGGGCACGTCATCCGCCCGCGGCGTCCTCGGCCTTCCAGCGCAGCAGGTCGCCCGGCTGGCACTCGAGCACCTCGCAGAGCGCGGCGAGCGTCGCGAAGCGCACCGCCTTGGCGCGGCCGTTCTTGAGTACCGCCAGGTTGGCAGGCGTGATCCCTACGCGATCCGCAAGCTCACCCACAGACATCTTCCGCCTGGCCAGCATCACGTCGATGTCGACGGCGATCGGCATCAAATCACCTCCTCCAACTCGGCCTGCATCTGCGCCGCTTCGCCGTCGCGCGCGACCGCCTGGGCGAGCAGCATCCGCAGCACGAGCACGATGAGCGCGACCCCCAGGATGGCCACGCCGATCCCGCCCATGATGACGGTGACGCCCGGGTCGTCCCGCTGGCCCGGCGCATTGAGAGCCGTGACCGCGAACCATACAAGGGCAGCCGCCACGATCGCGCCGATCACGCCGTCCACGTACCGGAAGGCGGCGTGGGAGAACACGGTTCCGTGTCGCACCATCGTCACCAGCCGCCATACACAGACCAGCGCGACCTGGACCGACACCATGCCCAGGATCGTGATCACGCGCAGCGGGGTCAGTGGGAGCGACCCGCCCTCCGGGTCACTCCCGCTGACCAACGCCCACACCATCGATGCCTGTACGAACACGGTGCCGGCGAGCACCACCACGAGCACGGCGCACAGCGCACGTACTGCCAGCTTTCCCATGCCCCATCCTTCCATCGAGTTACGATGGGAATCTATCGAATCTCGATAGGCGAAGCAAGGGCAGGCATGGCGAATGGGCGGCGGTTTCGCACCATGGCACCGAGGCGGTCGACTTCTGGCGGACGGTGAATGCGGACAGTGCGCTCGGCTACGCGGAAGACGTCCGGATCGTGTGCCGGCTCGAGCCGGGCCACGAGCACGAGCGCACCGGTGCGGGCCTCGAGCGGCTCGCCGGGCCTATGCGGGAGGCGGGCCTGCCGCTGACAGACGGCAGGTCGCCCTATGAATGCGGTCTCGACGTGGAGCAGCCCGAACTCCGGGCCCTGACCCTGGCCGAGTCGGCGTTCGGGCTGGACCTGCCCCAAGCGCTCGAGGACCACGCCGACCCACCTGCGGGCGGCATCGGCTACACCTGCCCTATGGGGATCTGGAAAGACGAGTTCATCGCACCGGCACAACCGGTGCTGGTCGCAGCCGAAGCGTTCGCCGCACTGGCAGCGGACCTGGTGCGCGAGCGGGTGGTGCGCACCCCGTGGCTGCTGGCCGCGGGAGACCTGTGCGCCAACGCCGAACTCCCCTATATCGGTGTCCTGGGACGAGCTCGCTGGGACGATCCCCCGGTAGGAACCCGGCTGAAGTCCGATCTGCCGCCCTGGGCCGACGAGGACGACGAGCCGCCGCCGTGGGGCTGGGCCCGGGAATCGGCAACGCTCCTCGCCAAAGGCGACGACGTCGACACGCTGCCGGAGGCCCTCGCCTCGGCGCCGTACGGCGCCGAGGACATCGGGCTCGCCTTCCACAGCCTGGACTTCACCAACCGGGACATCGACGACCACTACTTCGGCGACGACAACCGCATCCTGCTCGCCTGCTTCGCCCTGGCCCACCCGCAGAAGCGTCCGATGGACACCAACTCCTGCCACAACCCCAGCGGCCCGTTCCATCCGGTACGCACCTTCGTCTCCACCGGCTTCAAACTCGGCCGCGAGGGGCCTTGCCCACCCCTCGCAGCCGTACTGCGCCGCCACCTCGGCCCGGACCTGGTCTGCGGGAGAACGCGCGGCTGAGCGAGCCTGGCCCGCGGCCCCGTCCGCCATGCTTCGCGGGCTCTCTCCGCAGTAGCGGGACGCGGTCAGCCGTGTCATCGCACGCGATAAACCCGGCGACGCCGGCGATCATCCCCGGGATACTGGTCGCCCATGGATGAGGTGAAAGTCGTCGTCGCCCATTCCGAGCGCGCGACTCTGCGCGTCGGTGGCGTGTTCTTGAAGGTGGACGCCGACCAGGCGCGCATCGACGTCGAGGTCGAGGCGATGTCCCTCGCCCCGGTCCCGACGCCTGAGGTCCTGTGGCGCAAGCCGCCCGTGCTCGCGATCGCCGCGATCCCGGGGACGACGCTTGGGCGCCTCGGCGGGCCGTCGACCGGGTCGCCGACGGCGTGGGCCGCGGCGGGCGCCGCCATCCGGAAGCTGCACGAAGCGCCGCTGCCGCCCCGGCCGGGCCGCGGCGGCCGGAGCATCGTCGCGCTGGCGGCGGAACTCGACGACGAGTGCGAGTGGCTCGTGACGAAGCGCGTCCTGCCCGCCGACCTGGTCACCCGCAACCGCCAGGTCGCCGAGGCCGCGCTCCGGCCGTGGACTGCGGCGTTCACGCACGGCGACCTGCAGGTCGCGCACGTCTTCGTCGACGACGAGGAGGTCACGGGCATCATCGACTGGTCCGAGGCGGGCCAGGGTGATGCCCTGTACGACCTCGCCACCTTCACGCTCGGACACGAGGAGCACCTCGACGACGTCATCGCCGGCTATGGCACCGACGTCGACCTCGACGTGATCCGCGCGTGGTGGTCGTTGCGAAGCCTGCTGGCAGCTCGCTGGCTGGGCGAGCACGGCTTCGACCCCTTCGCGCCGGGTTGTGAGGTCGACGTGCTGAGATCCCGGATGTGAGGCGGCGCGGGCCTGACTGCCACGTATGCGTGTCGACGTATCGAGCAGGCCATCCCGGTGGGGCGCATCGCCTGCTCTCGACACGGTTCGGTGCGCAGCCGTCGCCAAGAGATGACGGCGCAGCCGAGGGTGACGAACGCGTGGTGGATGCCGTCGCGGATCTCCCGGCGGATGCGCAGGCGGCGCGGCGGAACCAGTGCGGCAGCGCGATCGCTCCTTCCACGACCAGCGGTACACGCCCAGGCCGGAGCCGTGCGCGGTGCCGCGCCGGGCGATGTGCGGGGTGATCTGGAACCGGCGGACCTTGTCCCGGTAGGCCTCGTGGTCATAGCCGTGGTCGGCTTACAGGTGCTTGGGGCGGCGCAGTGGCCGGCTGCGCTTGCCGCGGATTGGCGGGACGGCCTGGATCAGCGGGATCGGTTGGGTGGCGTCGTTGCGGTTGCCGTCGGTGGTGATTGCCGCGAGCGGGATGCCGTGGGCTGCGACGATCAGGTGGTGCTTGCTGCCGGCCTTGCCCCGGTCCACCGGGGACGGACAGGTGCCCGGTCCGCCCTTCACCGCGCGGGATGTGGCTGGAGTCGACCGCTGCGCGGGAGAAGTCCAGCAGGTCTGCGTCCCGCAGCGCGGGGAGCAGCAGCTCGTGCAGGCGCTTCCAGAGCCCGACCTCGTTCCGGTCCCGCAGCCGTCGCCGGCAGGGCATCTTCGAGCCGAAGCCCAGCTCCTGGGGCAGAAACTCCCGGCGGATCCCGGTGTACAGCACGAACTGGACGCCGCGGATCGGTGATCTTATGCAGCCACGGAGGAGAACTGCCTACCGGGCAGCCTTCCCGGGCGCAGCGCCTTACTCAGCTGATGTCTCGGCCGTCGGTGCCGAGGTGTTCGGCAACGTAGGAACGGATGTCGTCACGGACAGCGTCGGCGTCCCAGCGGGCATAGCGCAGCAGACGCTGCATCGGTCCGGGCCGGGCGTGACCGGCCTGTTCTGCGAACCGCCAGCAGTTCTTGCGTACGGCACCCGAAAGCAATCCGAGCAGATAGGCACGGGCGGTTGCCCAGGGGTCCACCCGCCCGAACCGTCCCGCGATCTGGGCCATGGCTTGGTCGAACATCGTCCGCCAGCGGGCAAGCTCTACGCTATGGCCTGCGGCCACCGCACGATCTTCAGGAGTCCACACAACCCCCGATGATCACGCGGTGGCCGTACCCGTTCCCAGCCGGGGCCGCGACAAGATCGCGAACGAGACTGGAATACTGGGGCCCGTCTGACAAATGATCACCGACGGGGTTCTCGCAGCCACAAGATCAGAGCTGCTATGACGTTCCCAGCCCGGTAGCGATCGGCGAGCTTGTCGAACCTCGTCGCGATCGCACGGAATTGCTTGAGACGGCGAAGCATCGTTCGACTACGTTGCGGGCGTGGTAGATGTTCCTGTCGAAGGCGGGTGGGCGACCGCCCTGGTCTCCACGACGTCGCCGGTTGGCCATCTGGTCGCGGCGTTCGGGGATCGTGGCAGCGATGCCCCGGCGCCGCGGCAAGTGGCGTATCGCCCAGCTGGAATACGCTTTGTCTCCCAGCACCCGTGCCGGTGTCGTGCGAGGTCGGTCCATCACAGCGCGCGGGATGCGGATGCTGTCGAGGACCTGGCCGAAAGCGGTAGCGTCGTTGATGTTGCCCGGCGTGAGCACAATCGACAGCGGAAGGCCACGGCCGTCGACGGCGAGGTGGACCTTGGTGGTCAGGCCTCCACGGGAGCGGCCGAGAGCCTGGCGCGTCTTCTGCCATGGCCCGTACCGTTCCGGGAGATCGCGCCAGGGAGCCCCGGTCCGCAGCCGCCACAGCACACCGTTGACCACCTGGCGGTGATCACGCCATGGACGGCCACGTCCGCCCCGCTTCGGCAACAGAGGTCCAATCCGCTCCCATGCCGCGTCCGTCAACTCGCCTCGCACTGACACGGAATCACCCTCGGACACGCCCGCAGGAGCTCGGCGCGGGCAGGAGCCCGCACAGGGCCTTCGGGTCGGATGTGGTGCGTTGGACGGTGCCGTCGGGGCGGACCAGCGCCGCTGCGGTGCGGCCCCGGCGGAGCCAACGGTGCAGAGCGGTGCCAGGCGAGGCGGTGACCAGCACACCGCCTCGGCCGTGGACCTCGGAGCGCAGCGCGGGGGTGACGGCTGCCGAGGTGACCAGCGCGTAGCGGCCCGCGGCCAGGTCGTCGAAGCGTCGGCCGTCCGGCAACGGGGCGTTGGGACACAGACGTCCCGCGAGGCCGAGCCCGAACCGTCCGCGGTCGACCAGGGCTGACCGGTGCAGGGCCGGGGTCCGGCTGTCGAGAATGCGGTTGCTCAGGCCGGGAAGCCGGTGCAGGCGGGGTGCGAGCATGCGGCGAAGGGCGCTGCCTGTGTCCCCGCCGCCGGTCATCGCGGTTCCGACCAGCTTGGCCAGGGTGATCATCGAGCGGGCGTGGGGCTTGCGTTCGGCCTCGTAGCTGTCCAGCACGTGTTCGGGGAGGTGGCCGTCGAGGACGGCGGCGAGCTTCCAGGTGAGGTTGGCGGCGTCACGCAGGCCCGCGCCCATGCCCTGGCCGATGAAGGGCGGCGTGAGGTGGGCGGCGTCGCCGAGCAGGAAGAGCCGCTGCTTGCGCCAGCGGTCGGCGATCTGGGCGCGGAAGGTGTACTCCGCCGTGCGCACGATCTCCAGTTGCTCCGCGGGGAGGTCGCCGGTCCAGGGCCGGACGAGGGGGTGCAGGCGGGTCATGTCGCGGTAGTCGTCGGCGCGTTCATCGGGAAGGAGCTGGAACTCCCAGCGGTAGCGGCGCTCGCCGATGCGCATGTAGGTGGCCGCACGCACGGGGTCGCAGACCTGGTGCACGCCTTCCCACTGGGCCAGGTCGGCGTCGGTGGCGAGGTCGACGACCAGCCAGCGTTGCGTGAAGGCCAGGTCCTGCATGGTGGAGCCGATCGTCGCGCGGGCCAGGCTGTTCGCGCCGTCGCAGCCGAGCACGTACCCGGCCGTCACGGTGCCGGCTTCGCCGGTGGTCCGGTCGGTGAGCCGGATTCGCACCGGGCCTCCGTCGGACTGCTCGATCGCGGTGACCTCCACGTTGCCGCGCAGGGTGACGGTCGGGTGCCGTTCGAGGCTGGCGCGCAGTAGCTCCTCCAGTTGGGGCTGGTCGAACATGTTGGCCTCGGGGTGGCCGTGGCGGCCGAGGTCGGCGCCGCGCCGGAACTCGGCCAGCACCCGCAGGTCGCGGTCCAGGAGCCGCAGGCCGTGGGCGGGGCGGGAGATCGCGGCGAACTTCTCGGCGACGCCGAGGCGGGCGAGCAGCCGGTAGATCTCGTCGTCCAGGTGGACCGCCCGCGGAAGTGGGTAGACCGATTCCCAGCGGTCCAGCACGAGGGTCTCGATGCCGTACTGGCCCAGCAGTGTCGCCGCGGCCAGCCCGGTGGGGCCGGCGCCGATGACGACGACCGGGATGGTGCGGGCGGTCATGACGTCACCGGTCCTGGCGTCGGCCGGGACCAGATCCAGCGCAGGGCGTACTGGTCGAGGACGGCGCTGATGGCCTCGCGGTCGCCGGTGCCGGGGGTGATGGACACGAGGACGGAGCCGTCCTCGATCGCCGCGTGGACGTGGGTGTCGGGGCCGTGGCCGGCCAGGGCCTCCGCGACGGCGAGTCGGGTGGCGTCGGCCCGCAGGGCGAGTTTGTAGGGCTTGCCGACATCGGTCACCGGCAGCGCGGTCAGGATGGTGACGGACTTCGGCGCGGCCGCGGCTTCCGGGACGTGCTCGGCGGCCCACTGGCGGAGTTCGTCCTCGCTCACGTCCGCTTCCGGTGCGAGGGTCGCGTACGCCACCGGGACCTCGCCCGCGTGCGGGTCCGGGCGTCCGACCGCGCCGGCGCCGGTGACGTGCGGGTGGGCGAGCAGCGCGTCCTCGATGACGGCCGGGTCGATGTTGTGGCCGCCGCGGATGATCAGGTCCTTGGCCCGGCCGGCCAGGCGGACGAACCCATCGGCGTCGAGCCGGGCCAGGTCGCCGGTGTCGAGCCAGCCGTCCACGAGCTTGCCGAGGCCATCGAGGACCGGACGGCCTCGGTCGTCGCGGCCGGTGACGTAGCCGGCGAACACGGTCGGGCCGCCGATCGCCAGCAGCCCGGTCTGCCCGGTGGGCAGCTCCGTCCACGAGTCCGGGTGGACGACCTTCACGCGCTGGTAGGGCATGCGCTGCCCGACAGCGCCGGGGCGCGGCGCGTCGGGGAAGCCGCGGACGCTGGCACAGGTGGCCTCGGTCAGGCCGTACCCCTCGACCAGCGTCACCTTGGTGCGGGCCTCGAACGCGGTGCGGACGGCGTCGGGCAGCGGAGACGCGCCGACCATGGCCTGCCGGAGGCTGCTGATGTCCGCCGCGCCGACCGGGCATTGGGCGAGCACCTGGTAGACGGTCGGTACCGCGCTCATGGCGGTGATGCCGTAGTGCTCGACGATCGACCAGAACTCCTTGTAGAGGGCCGGTTCGCGATAGCCGAGTGGTCCTGCCCACACCACCTGCTGGCCCTTGAACAGCGGCGCCAGCAGCGTGACGACCAGGGCGTTGACGTGGAACAGGGGCAGGGCGGCGAAGACGACGGCGTCGCCGTCGAGCATCGAGTTCGCGGCAATCATCCAGGCGTTGACGACCTCGCCCGCGTGGGTGTGCGCCGCGAGCTTCGGGGTGCCCGTCGTGCCACCGGTGTGGAAGAACGCCGCCAGGTCACCCGCCGCGGGCGCCTCGCCCGCGAAGCCGGACACGTCCTGTTCCAGGGACAGCTCCGCCAGTTCGCCGACCAGGACTCCGGCGAGTTTCGGCAGCGGCGCCGCAGGGGCCTGCGCGCCCGTGGGGCGCAGCACCAGGACCGCGTCCAGTGCGCCGGTCAGCTCGGGGACCTTCGCCCACACCTCCGGGGCCAGCTCGGGACCTGCGGTGATGAGGACCCGGGCACCGGAGCGCCGCAGCAGCTCGCGCAGGTGCGCCGGGCCGAGCGCGCCGTTGAGTGGTGCGGCGATCCCGGCGAGCTGCGCGGCCAACACGGCCGGTATGAGCTCTGCGCAGTTGGGTGCCATCAGTGCCACCGCGTCGCCGCGTCGCACCCCGAGACGGTGCAGCAGGTTCGCGTAGCGGTGCACCCGCTCCAGCAGCCCGGCGAAGGGCAGCCGTACCGGTTCGCGCCACCGGGCGGCCTCGGGCAGTACCGTGAGCGCGGTGCGGTCCGGCCACCTGCTCGCCGCGCGGACGAGCAGGTCGTACGTGGAGCCGGGCAGACCGCGTGCCTGGAGCGGGACGGCCTCGATGGAGGGCAGGTCGTCGGGGCCGCGATAGCGGGGCCACAGTAGGTCTTCGTTCATCGCGCGTACCGCACCGTCGTGCGCTGGCGGCCCAGGTCGAGGCTGCCGTCGTCGGTGGCGACGGCGGCCTCCACCAGGTCGCCGTCCCGCAGGTACTTGGGGTTCTTGGCCTGGGACTTGAAGAACAGGCGCCACTTGGTCGCGGCCGGCAGCAGCGAGCCCAGGATCTCAACCGGCTTGGGCGGCGCGCTGAGGGCGGTGCCGACGGGGGTGCCGGTGAGCAGCACGTCGCCGGGGTCCAGCCGTTGGAAGCCGGTGAGCGCCTGGAGGGCCTTGAGAGGCCGGTGGATCATGTCGGAGGCGGGCATGTCCTGCCGCAGTTCGCCGTTGACCCACAGGCGCAGACGCAGCTCGGCGAACCGGTCGAGGTCGCCTTCCTCCAGCAGCACCAGCGCCGGCCCGGTGGGGGTGAACGTGGGGTAGGACTTGGCCTCGTAGAACTGGGTCTTGGGCAGCTGCAGGTCCCGGGCGGAGACGTCGTTGGTGATGACGAGGGCGGCGACGTGATCGGCGAGGTTCGCGGCGGAGACCCGGGTGCCGACCGGGAGCGGTGCGCCGATGACGAGCCCGATCTCCACTTCGTAGTCGAGCAGCCGGACGTGGGCGGGCTTGACGATGTCCTCGTACGGGCCGCTGATCGACCCGGACGCCTTGCGGAAGAACGCGAGCGGGACGCTCTTCGGAGCAAGGCCCGCATCGGCCGCGTGCGAGGCGAAGTTCGCCATCTGGGCCACGACCCGGCATCCCGGGGTGACGGGGGAGAGCACCGCGAGGTCGGCGACCGGAAGACCGGCGGCGGTGCTGTGCACGGCGCTGGTGACGGCATCGCGGTCGGCCAGCAGTTCGGCGGTGGTGACGGCCGCGGTCCGGACGTGGACGGCGTGCTGATCACGGAGGGCGTACCAGCCGTCGGCGGTGCGCAGGACGTTGACGCTCATCGGTTCATCGCTTTCATCAGGCCCAGCAGGCGGCCGGGGTCGATCTCGTTGTCGGCGCGCAGTGCGCGCACGACCTCGCGGATCAGGGCGGGGGTCGGGCTGGCGCCGAGGAAGTCGCGGGTGGCGGGTGGGCCCCACTGGGCCAGGCCGCTCGCGGACATCGGGGCCCAGCCGGGTTCCAGGTCGCAGTCGAACAGGTCGCCGTCGGCGAAGTGCTCGACCATCAGCTTGTCCGGGTCACGCCAGTAGTCGAAGAGCTGGCTTCCCTGGATGTGCCGACCGATGCCCCAGCTGCGCTTGTATCCGCGCTCGGCGAGGTACTGCCCGCCGGCGGCGATCGCGTCGAGGTCGGTGACCTGGTAGGCGGAGTGGACATAGCCCGTGCGGGGGCCCAGGTGCATCGCGAGAGTGTGGTGGTCGACCGGGGTGCTGCCCTGGTCGCAGCGGATGAACGCCATCGTGGGCCCCCGGTCGCGCCGGCCGTCCAGGAACAGGAAGTCGCTGACGATCAGGCCGAGGGTGTCCAGGTACCAGTCCAGGGCCCGGGTGAACCTCGGCGTCTCCAGGACCACGTGCCCCAGCCGTTGGATCCGGGCGGGTTCGCGGGGCGGGCGCTGGGTGGCGTTGGTCCGGGCCCGGCGGCCGCCGAAGTTGAGCGAGAGCGGGGACTGTTCGGGCAGGGCCGGGAGCTGCTCGGTGCCGTGGACGACGCGGACCGGGAAGCCGGACGGGTCGGTCAGGTCCACGACCCGCCCACCGCCGAACTCCTCGAGCTCGCGAACCGGATGGCCGGTGGCGCGGGCCAGGCGGTCCAGGTCCGCGCGCTCGGCGGCGCGGAACGCCGGGCCCAGGAACCGCGAGGTGCGGCCGTGGCGCACGACGACGCACGCCGAGCCGGGCAGGGTGCCGCGCAGATACAGCGCCCGGCCGTTGCGCGCGGCGACGGCGAAGCCGAAGTCGCGGGCGAACACCTCGGCGCGGACCAGATCGGGTTTCTCGAACTCCAGCCATGCCAGGTCCGCCACTTTGATCACGGGCTGCCGTGCGCGCCCGGGATGCTCACCGCGCAGCGGCCCGTGCTCGCTGTGCAGGTCCTGGTGGGCGGTGGTGGGTCCGGGCGGGCGGGCTCGATCGTCCGACATAGGGGCTCCGTCAGTGGTGGCTCGAACGGACACGCTTCTGATGAGAAGCTCTGAATTGATAGAAGCATCAGACTTGGCGGAGCAATCGTCAAGCGCCTAGTGATGGAATCATCAGATCTGAATGCATCTAGACTGGTGGCATGCCGAACAAGCTCGACACCCCTGACAGCCCCGCGAGTGCGAACCGCTTCGAGCGCCGTCGGGCGCGCACCCGCCGGGCGCTGATCGGCGCCGCGCGGCAGATCCTGGCCGAGACCGGCGAGACCCAGGCCAGCATCCAGGAGATCGCCGCCCGCGCCGATGTCGGCTTCGGCACGTTCTACAACCACTTCGAGACCAAGAACGACCTGTTCGACGCCGCGGTCGGTGACGCCCTGGAGGAGTACGGGCAGCTGCTCGACAGCGTCACCGAGGACATCGACGACCCGGCTGCGGTCTTCGCCGCCAGCGTCCGCCTCACGCTGCGGCTGGCGGCCTCACATCCCGAGATCACCCAGATCCTGCGCCTGCGCGGCCTGCCGCACATCAACGCCGCCACCGGGCTCGGCCCGCGCGCCCTGCGCGACCTGGAGGTCGGCAAGGCATCTGGCCGCTTCACCTTCGAAGACCCGATCGTGGCCCTGTCGGCGGTCGGCGGCGCGCTGATCGGTCTGATCCAGCTCAATTCGGCGCGCGATCTCGACGCCGCGGCCGGTGAGCAGATGGCCGAGATGATCCTGCGCATGCTCGGACTCCCGGCGAACGAGGCCCACGAGATCTCCACCCGCCCGCTGCCTGAACTGCCCTGACCTCGGCGGGCCCCGCCGGCCGCACGCCCGTCCAGGCCCCCGCACCGATTCCCGGCGCGGGGGCCTGCCACACTCCCGGTCGCATGGGACGCACCGGTGACCTCCGGCTGATTGAAAACTCGTAATTGATGATGCCATCAGTTACGGTGAAGCGGGACCGCACGGAACGCAGGCGTTCCCCGGCGCCCGAAACGGTGACAGCGGACGACGGGGCACGCCCGGTCACGCTCGAATCCATCGGCATTGCTGCTCTCAACGTGATCAAGGTTCGCCGCTCCGTCACCCTGATCCAAGGGACGTACCCCATGACGACGACTCCCCGCCCTTCCCTTCAGCCGTCCGAAGAAGCCGCCGCAGGCCGGGCCGGCCACCGCGGCGTCCTGTTTTCCATGTGCCTGGCCCTCGTCCTGGTGGTCGCCTCCGTCTCGGCCCTCAACCTGGCCCTGCCCGACCTCGCCGTGGACCTGTCCGCCACCAACGCATCACTCACCTGGATCGCCGACGCCTACACCGTCGCGCTGGCCGCGCTGGTCCTGCCGCTCGGCGCGATCGGCGACCGCATCGGCCGACGCCACGTCCTGGTCGCCGGGGCCGTCGTCTTCGGCGCCGCCTCCTTCGCCGCCTCCCTCGCCGACACCACCGCCCACCTGATCGTGTGGCGGGTCGTCATGGGCATCGGCGCGGCCATGATCATGCCCGGCACCCTCTCCACGATCACCGCCGCCTTCCCGGCCGAGCAGCGAGCCAAGGGCGTCGCGGTGTGGTCCGGCTTCGCGGCGGCCGGCGCCATCATCGGCATGCTCGCCGCAGGCGCCCTGCTGGAGCAGTTCTCCTGGCGCTCCATCTTCGTCGCCAGTGCCGCAACCGCCCTGGTCGCGGGGGCTGCCGCGGCAGCACTGGCCCCCAACACCAAGGACCCCCATCCCCACCGACCCGACGTCATCGGCGCAACCTGCACCGCCCTCGCCATCGGCTGCCTGGTGTTCGCCATCGTCGAGGGCAACGAACAGGGCTGGACAGAACCCGCCGTCATCGCCGCCCTGGCCGTCACCGTCGCCGGCTTCGCCGCCTACGCCTTCTTCGGGCTGCGCAACGACCAACCGCTCCTCGACCCGCACCTGTTCGGCATCCCCGGCTTCCGCGCCGGCGCCGTCACCGTACTGGTGCAGTTCATGGCCGTCTTCGGGTTCTTCTTCGTCGGCCTGCAGTACCTCCAGCTCATTCTCGGATACAGCCCCCTGAAAGCCGCCGTCGCCCTCGTCCCCGTCGCCGTCGTCGTCCTGCCCACCTCCCACATCACCCCCCACCTCGTCACCCGGCTCGGCATGGAAGCCGTGATGGTCGTCGGCCTGACCCTGCTCAGCGGCGGTCTCTTCGCGATCTCCCGGGTCCACGCCGGCTCCGGCTACCTGCCCTTCCTCGGCGGGCTGGTCCTGTGCGGCCTCGGCATCGGACTGACCGGAGCCGCGGGAACCGCAGCCATCACCGGCTCCCTCGGCCGCGGTCAGCAAGGCGTGGCCTCCGCGATGAACGACACCACCCGCGAAGTCGGCTCCGCCGTCGGCATCGCCCTCATGGGCTCCGTCTACGGCAGCCACTACCGCGACGCCCTGCCCTCCAGCATCGACCAGCTCCCGCCCCAGGCAGCCGAGTCCGTCCACGACTCCGCGGCCGCCGGTCTGCAGGTGGCTGAACAAGCCGGCTCCCAGGGTCCCGCCCTGACGCAGGCCGTCAAGGACGCTTTCATCAGCGGTCTGTCAGCTTCCCTCCTCGTCGTCGCCGTCATCGTGCTCGCCGCAGCCATCGGGTGCCTCTTCCGCGCCCCCCGCCAAGCCCCCCGCGCCGATTCCTGAACCCCGAGCACGGGCCCGCCCCAGGAACCGCCGACCCCCGACCGGGGCTCCGAGGCATGAACTCCCTGAACGGCACGGGCTGTGCGAGCCCCTCTCCAAGCGAACGTCTACCGCAAACGCTCGAACGGTGCTCCGCCACCTCAAGCAGCTCCGAACTGGCACAACCCAGTCGACTGCTCACCGATCGCTACCACGCCGGAGTCGTTCTGGCTCGATGCTGTTCTGGCTCCGCGAACCCACACGGTGATCGTTTGTCAGACAAGCCCTAGCCCGCATTGATGTGTGTGGGGGTGAAGGTGACGGGGAGGCTGGATGGGGCTCGGCACCACAGGGAGTCAACCCACTCGAGCTCCTCGGGCTCGACCGCCAGGGTCAGATCCGGAACCCGGTCGAGCAGCACCTCGATCGCCGTCTCCGCCATGGTCTTGGCCAGGTCGGACGCGCCCGCCGGGCATCCGTAGTCGCCGCCGGTAAAGGACAGGTACGCGTTGTTCCCGGCGAAGCCCGCCGTGGTGTCGGCCCACAGCAGCGGGTCCGTGTTCGCGGCGGCGAGGCTGAGGACGAGGAGGTCACCGGTGCGGATGCGCTGGCCTCCGAGTATGGTGTCCCGAGTGGCGAAGCGCCCGATGATGTTCGGGACGGGGGATTCCGCCCACAGCACCTCGGTCATGGCCTCGCCGATACTCCTTCGGCCGCCCGCGAGGGTCACGGCGAACCGGGCGTCGGTGAGCATCAGCCGGACGGTGGTGCCGATCCAGTACGACGTGGCAGGGAAGCCCGAGACCATCATCACCATGATGTCTCCGACCAACTGCTCGTCGGTGAGGTCCGGGGCGCTCTGGATGAACCGGGAGGTGACGTCCAGGCCCGGCGCTTCACGCTTGGCCGTCACCAGCCGCCCCACTATCTCGGCGGCCCGCTGCTGGGCCGGGATGGGGTCCTCGTTGGAGTCAAGGCTTGCCGTCAGAGCCCACGCCAGGTCGTCGAGCTGGTCCTCGGGCACGCCGAACATCATGCCAACGGCGAAGGCGGGCAGCGAGTAGACGTAGTCGGCCACCAGGTCCGCCTTGCCGCTGCCGACGAACTGGTCGATCAGAGCGTCGGCGAAGCGCTCGCAGTGCGCACGCAGTTCGAAGGGATCGACGATGGAGAGAGCCTCGCTGACGGTCGCCGAGCGCCGCCGGTGCTCGTCCCCTTCAGTGCAATGGATCATGGGGCTGTAGGCGACCCAGGGCATCAGGGACCAGTCGGGCGGAACCTCGTCCCAGCGGTTCCAGCGGCGGGGGTCACGGCCGTAGGTCTGGGTGTCGCCGAGGATCTGGCGCGTCTCGCGGTAGCCGAGGACGAGCCACGCGGGTATGTCGGCCTCGAGCAGCACCGGGGCGACCTGCCCGTGGTCGCGCCTCATCCGCTGGTAGCTCTCGGTCGGATCCCGCAGAAACCGCGACCCGTACAACGGCGAGGCGCCGCCGTGGGCGGGGCAGCCGGGAGGCGGCGCCACCGGGCCCGTGCCGTCAGGCGTGTCCTGAGGGTCCGGAATATCCTGCGGGTCCTGGAGATTGGTCACGAGGTCTTCCTGGGAACGGTGGATCAGCACGGCCGCTGGTATGGCGAGGGGCACAGGCTAACCGTGGGACCCGATCGGACCAACCGTCAGGGTGCCAACGGCCGCACATCTAAGCAGGTTGCTCCCTCGGCGCGCGGGCAAGCGCCGTCGCCGCCGCCACGCGAGGGGCGCTGTTCTCGGGGCAGCGGAGAGTGTGACGGTGTGCGCCAGAAGTGCCAAGTAGCAGCTCCGAGGCGCGGCCTTGCACCATGGCCGGAGAACGCCCAGCAGCGGCCCGGGCAGTGCTTCGCAGCAGCCGACGAATGGGCAGAGGACCTACTGCGAAGAAAAAGTCGTCGCTGCGCGTCACGCTGCGTATCGGTACTCGCTGATGAGGCCGCCGAGGATGCGGGTTCGCAGCAGTCGGTGAGCGCCGGTGTCCGTTGCAGCAGGCTGATTCTGGGCATCGGGTGGCAGTTGGGTGCGGGCCTGGTAGGGCCGGTGCTCGTGGCGCGCTCTTGACCACGTCCAGTTCCTCGGCTTTGAAGACGGCGTTGGCGTGCCGACCCGGCCCCCTGCACGTCGTCGTCATTGCGTTCCACCTGGATTGGGCTGGTCCGGCTCTGGTCCGATGCCCAGCGGGCGGCGCCCCGGCAGCTGTGTCGGGAGCTGTTCCTCGTCGGACGGAGCGGGCGGCTCCGCGGTGGCCCGCTCCGCAGCCATGCGGGCGCGCTCGGGGCGGTCGATTGCCGACGGCTGCGGCGCGTCGGGCCGGGGACCGGTGCCCAGAGGACGGCGGGGGGTGCTCACTTTTCAACCCCCCCCATACGCCGCGGTTGCGGAGGTCGCCCAGGCGCGGCAGCCGGATGGCTGGCAGTTCGGCGTCCAGGTCGGCCTCAGCAGCACCCTTCCGGTGCGGGGAGGTCGTAGCGGGTGCCGGGATCGGTGCCGGGGACCGGGCCCGAGCGCACGACGAGCGACTGTCACGTTGATGATCCTACGGCGGGTTCGGGGCCGCGTCCTTCAGACGGAATGATGGTCCCGGACCATTCCCCCTCCCAGCCGCTCGTACCGGCGGCCTCCGCGGCATGCTTCGAAGCCAGAGCCGTAGAGCAACCTCGGGGGAGCGTCCCGGCCAGGATCTCGGCTGGGGCGCAGCCGGTGGTGGTGCTTCTCGTGCAGCCGGGACTGGTTCAGGGGTAAGCGGTGAGCCCCTCGACTGGCGCGCGCAGCTGCAGCACAGTGTCCTCGCCGACATCAGCGTGCGCCTGGTCGAAGGCCTCGGAGGCCGGAGCGAGGACATGAGCAGGCGGCCGGACCGTACGGCGGCTGGCACCTCACGCAGCGCGGTACGGAAGAACAACGAGTCCCACGCGCCTCGGGCCAGGTCCTCGGCGAACTGGCGTTCCTTCGACGCGGAGACTCACGTTCCGGCCTGGTACGCCTCCAGCAACGCGGCCGCGTCGCGGCGCAGCGCCTCGGCAAGTGCGGGCATCGTCACGCACTGCCCAACGAACCGGTGCAGCGCACGGCACGGCGCCGGCGCGGACCGCGGCGGGATCACCTAAGGGAGCCGGTCGGTCCAGCGCGGCGGCGCCCCGCGGCGCAGGGGCCAGGGAGTCACCACTGCTCTACCGCCCACCTCCCGCATGCGGCTTGCGCATGCCTGATCCCAAGGGGAATTCCCGTGTCCACGTTCGTTCTTCTGGTTGTTCTGCTGCTGTTTCTGGTCGGCCTGCTGGTTGTCGGCGGTCGCGCCTACGCGGTGTACCGCCGCCTGGTACTCACCCAGCCGCTGATGGTCGCGATGGCCGCTGCGACGGTGCTGGTCGCTATGGTCACCCCCGTGGTCGCTGTCGGCGCCCCGTGACCCGGGCCGCTCGTGCGTGGCCGGGCGAGGGCCACGTACAAGGAGCCCAGATGCCTCGGGGCTGGCTGAGGCCGAAAGCCCGTAGCCAGCGCCGCCTTCGGTGCTGGCTTCCGCGTCATTCCGGCGGCATCCGGTTATCGCCCGTGCCGCGGTGGCCGACGCTGGGCGCGGTGTCCATGCACGCCGGGCCGTCTGGCGGTCAGCAGAGGAGAGCCCGGTCGGGTCGGCAGACATCGCACGGAATCTGCGCGATGTCATCAGCTTCGACGCTGATCGGGGTGGGCGCACCGATGGCCTTGGTGGTGCCGTCAGGGCCTTGGTGCCGAGCGGGGAGGAGGGCGTCGCACTCGTACCACCAGCGGCCGTCCGCGGTGCGGGCGCGGCTGACGACCACGACGCCCCGCTGCCGGCCGCCCGCGAGCGTGGCCCCGGCCCACGGCCCGGCCTTGACTCGCCACGCCTCCTTCGCGTCCACGAGGCGCATCCCCTCCGGCGTTGGCCCAGGGCTGGAGCCGTGGAGGGTCTCGTGGCTCGTGTCCCATGACGACGCCGTGACCTGCGGCTTCTCGCGGTGCCTCACGCAGGGTCCAGCCGTTCAGTCTCACGTCGTGTCCAAATCCTCGGGACGCCCCGAAGCCGCAACCTGCTGACCTGCGGAGTCTCGCCAGAGGTGCCGGTCGGCGCGGTCACCCGTCCCCTCACCCGCCAGCTGGGCGGCGACAGCACCCTGGTGCAGGTGCAGCGCCCTGGCTGGTGACGGGCGAGCGCGAGCTGGGACAACTGAAACAAGACGACGTCGAGCTGAACGCGCGTCGCGGAGGAATGCGGCCGTGGGGCCGCATGTTGGCGTATGGGCGGCCGCCGGCGACCGCTGACAGAGAACCGCCCCGGATGCGATACGGGTACGCGCGCACCCAGGCGTGCGACGGAAGGAGACTGCCGTGTGGCACAGCGAAGAGCTCGACCTCGACGCCTATCTGGCACACATCGGGTACGACGGCGACCGCACACCGACCCTGGGCACCCTCCGCACCCTGCAGCGGGCGCACGTCCTCTCCATTGGCTGGGAGAACCTCGACGCCTTCTTGCACGGCCACGTGGCGCTGGACCTGGCAACCATCCAGGACAAGCTGTTGCGCCGGGGGCGCGGCGGCTACTGCTATGAGCACGTGACCCTATTCGCCGCCGCCCTGGAGGCACTGGGCTATCGCTTCACCGCCGTCTCCGGCCGGGTACGGATGGGCTCCGACAAGATCCTTCCGGCCACGCACGCCATGCTCATCGTCGAGCTGGAGGGGCGCCGCTGGCTGTGCGACGTGGGTTTTGGGGCGAGCCTGTTCGAGCCGATCGAGCTGGCGGACGGCGCCACACTCACCACCGGCGCGTGGGAATACCGCGTGCAACATGAGGAGATCACCCCCGGCGCCGACGGATGGGCCGTGTACCAGCGGAGCGGTGACAGCCCCGACGGGTGGCTGAGCCGGCACGCGACGACCCTTGACCCGCAGTACCCGATCGACTTCGCCGTCGGAAACCACTTCGTCGACTCCAACGGCCGCTCCCCGTTCGTCACCCGTCCGTTCATCCAGCGGATCCTCCCCGACCGGCTGCACATTCTCGACGGGCTGACCTGGACCACACAGTTGGCGGACGTCAGCATCCCACCCGAGACCCAGACGGTGCGCGCCGAAGAGGTGCGCAAGCTGCTGGACGACGCCTTCGGCGTCGTGATCAGCGACGAGGACGCCGCCCTGCTGGAGACCAAGCTGACGGACCTGCCGGCGAACGGCGCCTGACTGCACAAGTTCCCGAACCGCTGGTGCCGGCGCAGGGCACCCAGGTTCTGACGCAACACGGGCGGTGACCCAGTCGCCGATGTAGCGGCAGTGCACCGCCTCTCCGGCATCCACTCGGTGGGGTCCCGGTCGCTCTTCTGCCGGTTCGCGCGCTTGGTGACCGCCACCGGGCGGCGCGGCACGGATAGCCGCAGGCCCGGCGTCTGCGGGATGGAACGCTGCTCTGCGGGTGTGGTTTCGCTCCTGTTCAGGGGCCGAAAGCTCTGAGGGTCGCGTCGACAAGTGAGTCGGCGTATGCGGCGGTCAGCGGACCGCTGCGGTGCAGCCACCGCTGGAAGAGGGGGGCGTAGAGCACTTCGAGGACCAGGTCGAGGTCGGCGTCGGCGTCGAGCTGGCCGACTTCCTGGGCGCTGCGCAAACGTGCTTTCTTCGCTTCTTCCAGCGGCTGAGCCAGCTTCTCGCGGTACTCGGCCGCCAGCGTGGCATCGTTGGCGATCTCGGTGTTGAGGGCCCGGATCAGCCTGTCGAAGGATGGGTCGGCGAACTCCTCCGCCGTGGCACGCATGACAAGCTTGAGGTCTGCCCGAAGGTCGCCCGTGTCCGGCAGCGCGACCGAGTGCCCGCCCGCACCCTCACTCAGAGCCAGAAGGGCGGCGAAGACGACCGCGCTCTTCGACGGCCACCGCCGATAGATCGTTTGCTTGCCGACGCCGGCCCGGGCAGCGATGGCTTCGACAGTGACCTTCTCGTACGCCTGCTCTGCGACCAGGGCGCGGGTAGCCGCGAAGATTGCCTGCCGCGACCGTTCCTTGCGCCGGGAGTGGTCCGGGCCCTTCTCGTTGGACATGTGCCCAGCCTACCCCTGAGCGAAACGAGACGGACCGTATTGCTGAATCCCGAGTGATGCCCTAGGCTCAAAACGAATCGAGACGAACCGTTTTCTTTACTGAGAGTGAGGCGCCGTGGCGAATGCAAGAGTCTGGCTCATCACCGGTGCATCCCGCGGCCTGGGCAGAGCTTTCGCCGAGGCCGCCTTGGCGGGCGGCGACCGAGTAGTGGCCGCCGCCCGCAACGTCGGGCCCCTGGAGGAACTGACCGAGAAGTACCCCGGCCACCTGGTCCCGCTTTCGCTGGATGTCGCCGACCGGCAGGGCGTATTCGACGGGGTGGAGCGGGCGGCAGCTGCGTTCGGCAGACTGGACGTTGTCGTCAACAACGCAGGCGGAATGCTCTACGGCATGGTGGAGGAAGCCACGGGAGAACAGATCCGAGCGCATATGGATGTGAACTTCTTCGGCGCTGTGTGGGTGGCTCAGGCGGTCCTTCCTCGCTTACGCGCCCAAGGCGGGGGACAGCTCCTCCAGGTCACCTCGATGGGCAGCGGCGGCGGCATGGCCACCGTCGGCTTCTACGGCGCGGGCAAGGCCGCGCTGGACTCGCTCAGCGAGGCCCTTGCGATGGAGGTCGAAGGGTTCGGGGTCAAGGTCACCAACGTGCAGATGGGCGGCTACAACACCGGCCTGTTCACCACCGGCACCACGACCACCGAACCCCTGGCGCAGTATCAGCCCCTGCGCACCGAGATGGAGGCGATGTGGGGCGATGCCGTCGGGCCGGAACCGGAAACCGCTGCCCCGGTGATCATGGAGCTGGCCGCACTGCCGGACCCGCCCCGACGGCTGATAGTCGGCAGCCAGTCCTTTGACCACGTCTTGGAGATGGGCCAGGCCCGAGCGGATCTGTACCGGTCCTGGGAGCACCTTAGCCGTATTGCCCCTGGCTGACCGGGTTGGCACGACCGTCCCGCGCGCTCGCCCAGCGGTCAAGAGCCTCTGCCGGGCCGCCACCGCTCTCCGGCATCGTCCGCATGTCTGATCTTGCAACCGATGAGTTGATTGGCCTGCAGAAGCCCGCAGATGTGGAGTACCAGGGACTATCCGGGCTTGATGGTGAGGAGCACCGGGCGCGGTGGGAGCAGTGGCGTGGCTCAGCTGAGCGTGTGCAGGCGGCGGTGACGGAGCACGCCTCCTCGGCGGGGCTCAACCGCTATGAGGTGGAGCATGCGGTGAAGAAGGCGGCATGGCATCAGAATCCGGAAGGGCCGGTCGGGGGTAGCGGCGCAGGGTCTTCTGGAGTGTCATTCCTCTGCGTAGTTACGACACCGACATCCTCACTCGGCTCTGCCGCCTCACCGGCAAGCCTGCCCGCCGGGCCGAACTGCCCCCCCGTCCCGACCGGGCCGGCTGGCCCTGGCCGCTCTCCTCACCACCAGTCCGCTCAGGTCATCGGATGAGGTGGACGGTGACCTGTGTTTCGGTGTTGTTGGTGTTGACGGCGTGGATGTAGCCGTGGGCTGTGCGGTACCGTCCCGTCCCTCCGGTGATTGCCAGGGTGATGTCACCGGGGCCGGCACTGGTGATGGTGAATACTCCCTGCACCGTGATCTGGCCCTTGGTCAGCGACAGAGTGAGCTGGCACTGCAGGTCGCTGGTATCCATGGGTCCGGTGCGGGTAATGGTGCAGACCTCGTCGAATCGGCCCACCGTGGTGGTGGAGCGAAAGAGGTCCCCGGTGACGATGAGCTCGTCGCCCTGGCTGTTTCCAGGAGGCGCCACATCGACGAAGTTGGTCTGAGTCGGTCTCGCTGTCAGGTTGAAGACTTCCTCCTGTCCATGGAGGGGTCCAGGTGTGCCGGGAGTTGGTGTGGCGGCTGATGCCAGGGGTGAGCAGTAGAGGGCGGTGGCCAGGGCGGTGAGCGTGCCTAGACCAAGCCGTTTGACGTGGCGCATGGTGCGTCTCCTATGAGCAGTAATGGGGGGCAGGTGACGGTGTGTCGGCTGAGGTGCCGCTTCCCAGGGGCAGCTTCCGGTGGATGGTGCTGCCGCGGCCACCTGAACCGGGCATCTAGGTGAGCGCTGGGCGGCGGCGGTGGCACTGGCGCTCACCGGATCGGTGGATGGCCCGCAAGGCGGTGACCGGCGGGTGGGCGGACCAGGTGAACGGTGCCCGGGCCGGGGTGTCCGGCCTGCGGCGGGGTTGACCTCGCAGGGTGGGAGCGTCGAGGTAGGTGAAGGTGAGACCGTCGGCGGTGCCGCCAGGGGTAATGACGGTGACCGGGACGGGGCCGGAGGAGGGGCGCCGGGGATACTGACGGTGACGGCGGTGTGGGTGGCCGACTGGACGGTGGCTCGGGTGGGACCGAAGCGTACGGTCGTGGCGCGGGAGAGGTTGATGACGGTGATGACCGCGGTGCCTCCGCTGCCGATGGGGCCCATGGCGGGTTCCGCACCGCTGTGCGGGTTGCTGGTGGTGGTGATGTCGCATAGCAGCGGGGCGGGGCGGTAGTAGAAGGTGCCCAGTCGGCTGGTGCCGCCGGGGGGGTGACCGTGACCGGGACCGCGCCCGATCCGGCCGGGGTTCTGGCCGTGATCGAGGTCGCGGTGTTGGACAGGATCGTGGCGGCCTTGCTGCCGAAGTACACGGCGGTGGCCGGCGCCAGGTTGTGGCCGCGGATGGTCACGATGGTCCCGCCCGCCGTGGGGCCCTGGCCGGGTCCCAGGGTCAGCGCGATCACGCTGACGGTGCTGTCGAGGGAATTGGTGACATACAGCCGGGTCGCATCCGGGGAGACCGCGACGCCGATCGGGCCGTTGCCCACCGGGATGGCGTCGACGACGGTGTTGGTCGCGGTGTCGATCGCCGGTGACGGTGTTGGCGCCGAGGTTGGCCACGTAGGCCGCGTTCCCGTCCGGGTTCATAGTCACCATGCGCGGGCCGTTGCCGACGGAGATAGAGGCCGTGAGGGTGTTGGTGGCAGTGTCGACCACCGCCACGGTGTCGACGCTGGCCACATAGACGCGGGTACCGTCCGGAGAAACCGCTGCCCCGGTCGGCCCGCTGATACCGGGAATTGTGGCGGTCACCGCGTTCGTGGCGGTGTCGATGACGCTGACGACGTCGGCGTTCTGGCAGGTGACGTAGGCGCGGCGGCCATCGGGGGTGAGCGCCGCCTGGGCGGCTCCGGCGCCGACCGGGATGGTGGCGGTGATGGTGTTGGTGGTGGTGTCGAGCACGACGACGTTTGCCGTCGTTGACCAAGGTCACATACGCACGGGCGCCGTCCGGAACCACTCCGAGCGGTCCGCCGCCGACGGTGACGGTGACGCCAGCAGAGGCCGGCAGCACGGAGCTTTCCGGTGCTGCCATGCCGACTGCCAGCAGCGGATGAGGCAAGGTCAACGTTGTCATGTCCAAGGCCCCCTGAGCACGTACGGGAAACAAAGCCCAAGGCTGGCGGCAAGAGCACAAGTCCAAGCAACTGCATGGGGCGGGCTCCGCCGAGTGCACGTGCTTCAAGTAAGACGCAACGCCAAACGGGTGGCAACGGCCAGCCGCACCACATCACCCAAACGGACCAGCACTGCGGCGCGGCAGAAGAGAGCGACTGGGTGCCCGGGAGACAGCAGCTTTCCGCTCCCCGAACGTCTTTTGACATCCAGCCAGTCATCCCCGATGTCATCGTCGCCCAGGTCGTGCGGGCCGGGGTGGTTCGGCGGTAGTGGTTTGAGCCAGTTGGCGTGGGTGACGGGACGCAGTCTGTAGGCGCCTACACGGCGGCTATCCCCTGCTCGTAGGTGTCCGTCTCGGTGTCGATGGTCAGCCGCATGACGCTCCCCTTAGTGATCGCTGCCGACATTCTTCATGACGCATGCCGGTGGTGTGCCTGCTCTGCACACCGGGCTTGAGGAGTTCTGAAGGCAGCCACCCGTGGGGGTGAATCCCCCCGAGCTGAGGCCCCGCGATGGCCGGGCCCGGCCACGGTGGTGGGCATGACGATGATGATGCGCCGCTGGGCCACTGCCGTGGCCACCGTGCTGGCCACGAGCAGTCTCCTCGCCTTCGGCTCACCGAGCTGGGCCGCCCCCAGCGCCCCTTCCTCGGCCACGACTTCCGCCGAGCTCCTCACCTGAATGGACCGCTGTAGCAGGTGTGGCGAGTGCCCCTCGTGTGGTTCGTACATGCGTGGCGCGGTCCGGTGGCGTACAACCCGCGTCGGCGAGCTGTGCGAAGGGCGGGCCGCCCGAGCGCGGATGGCCCGCTCCCGGAGGACCGGGTCAGCGACCGTAGGCGTCTCTGCGGGGCAGGGGGGCCACGTCTGCGTGGCAGCCGGGGCGGATGGCGGCGTGGCGTTGTCCGGGACCGGGGCCGCCTCGTGCGGCGAGGGCGTCGGCGATGGCGCCGGAGGCGAAGGCGTGGACGGCCTTGTGCAGCACGTCCACGATCAGTTCTTTGCGGGGCCAGGTGGGCGGCGGAGCACCGACGCTGGTGGCAGCGGGCCGCCCGGCTTCCGCGCCGGGGGCGCGCTAGACCGAACCACAGGCGTGGCGTGTTTCCAGCTTCAGTACAGTCCGTTTGTGTCCTGCTGATAGGTGTTGTCGAGGACGGCCCCACTACGGTGCCCAGTCGCGCTTCACCGACGCCGACGGGATGCGGCTGACTTGCTTCGCGACAAACACGACCGGCACCCCGATCGCGGCCCTTGAGCTGCGGCACCGCCAGCGGGCGCGGGCTGAGGACCGTATCCGTGCGGCCCGCGACACCGGCCTGCGGAACCTACCCCTGCACGACGCGGCCCAGAACCAGATCTGGCCGGAGGTCGTCCATCTCGCCCTGACCGGCGAATCCCGCAGGTGGGAACCCAAACGCCTGCGGCTGCGGCTGTTCTCCGCCGCCGCCCGGCTCGTCACCACCGGCCGTCGGCGCTGGCTCCGCCTGGCCCGCCACTGGCCCTGGACCCGGGTGATCAGCGTCGCCTTCGAACGACTGCAAGCCCTACCGCACCCCAGCTGACCAGCAACGACGCACCACCCCGACCAGCCACCCACACACCCGGAGCAGTGGAACCCGGCGCCCACCCGACGCGACGGCCGGGCCACAGCCGTGCCGACCACCCGCCCGATCAGCCGAAATGGGCCGCCCGGGCAAACCGACGGACCGTCACGAAACATCGAGGCTAGCCCGCAGCAGAAGAATACGCCCTGGGATGCAGTACGTGGGTGACGGATTGTCAATCCTCAGTTGACCTAGCTTCCGAAGGTCCGGTCGGCTGTTGCGGCTCTCTTGGAAGGTAGACAAGGTCAGACGATGGCCAGGACCATCCCGCCAGATCGAGTAGCCGACAATTGTCACGTCCAGGCGACCCACGTTCGACATGTTGCTCCGTACCCACCACCGGCCCTCCGTCCGGGTGAACCAGACCTTCACCCGCCCGCCCGTGAGGCGGTGACTCCATATCTGCCAGCCCAAGCCACCAGCGCCGGTGACAGTGCCGAAGACCGCCAGGACGTTCGTCCAGTTCATGGTCGGAGCTACGACGATGACGCCGACCGGCTTCAGAAGCTGCGTGCCATCGCAAAGGGCAGCACCACGCCCATCAGCGATGTCCGGCCGTGGTCATTCTCCGCCTTGGAAGAAGCAATCACGGCCTGCCTGACCGCGGCCTCCGCAGGCCGGCCCACCGCCCAGGAGCCGGCCGCCGCATGGTGACCCTGCGCGCGCTGGCCCTTCGATGACGCCCCGGCTCTCCAGCGCATCTACAACGGCGGCTCGGTCTGCTACATCACCGGCAGGGCATGCACGCTCGGCGAAGCGCGGGACAAGAATCGTACGGCCCTCGCAAGGGCGGCCGAAAAGCCCTGCCAGCAGCGGACGTGGGGGATCGACGTCGATGGTGATCTGATCGGCCGGATCGCCCTGCGCCGAAGGGCCCCGGTCATGGCCAGCCTCAGCTACATCCTCCGTGAGGACACCTGGGGCAACGGCTACGCCACCGAAGCCGCCAAGCGCGTCGTCCAGTTTGCCTTCACCACTGTCGACTGGGACCGCCTGGAGGCCACGCACCATCCCGCCAATCCGGCTTCCGGCCGTGTCCTGGCCAAGGTCGGGTTCACCCGCACCGGCACATCCGATCGACACATCGAGGACGGAACCGCCGTGCCGCGCCGTCACGCAGGGGTCGGCTGGAGCCCGCTCGACATCACGATCACTTTCGTGGACATCAACAAGCCGGTCACGGTGCAGGCCCGCCCGCGAGCGACACCTTCGACGTGGTCGATCTGACCCGGGGCCTGGAGGGCTGAGCCCCGGTTTCGAAAACCTGCCGCCATCGGGCCCGGCACTGTGCATCCGCGCAACGCATCCGCGCAACGCGCGACCTGAGACTGACGGAAGGGCCGGGGCCCCTTCCCGGGACCCCGGCCCGCCGGTACCGCCTACTCGTTCAGCGACAGGCCCAGCAGGGCCGTGTCCTGGGGGATGTCGTGGGTCTGGTTGCGGTCGAAGGGAAGGTCCCACTCCCTGGAACCGGTCTTCAGGTGCAGCGAGCCGCGGTTGTTCGCGGTGTGCACCTGGCGGAGTTCACCGCCGTCGTGGTTGGTGGCCCGGCCCGAGCCGCTCCAGCAGATGCTCTGGTCCGGGGCGTCGTCGTTGATGGTGTCGAAGTCGAGGACCAGGGACCCGGCCGGTGCGACGGAGCAGTAGAACCAGCGGTCGGGCGCGGCGGCGGACCGGTCCGAGGCGGCGGCCGATGAAACGGTCGCTCCCAGGCAGCCGACGGCAGCGACGATGGTCAGGACGGCGGATGCCTTGCGGCGCATTGTGTCGGTGCCACGTGTACAACCCTGCCTCCCTCCACGGGCGAAAGCGAAGGACATCCTGATAAGTGTTGAAGCCGTATCGATAGCCTTTCGCTTATCAGGCACGACACACGACCGGTCCGTCCGGTCCCGGAGTCGGCCACCGGATTGGGTCGGCATGGGCCGAGCCAACAATCTTGAAGGACACGAAAACGCCCCGGCTCTGCCCGGGCTTCGGGCTCCGGGGCGGACCCATGGACTGGCGCTGCGGAGAGGGAGCGTAGTGAGGTGGAGGGCACTGCCTCCGTCTGTGCCACGAGAACTTCGCGACGGCCACCTTGTCGCTGCGCTGGAGCGCCTCGCGTAGCGGGGTGTAGGGCTTGGCGGCGACCGCGCCGTCGCCCTGTAGGTAGTAGGGGCGCCCGAACCGGATCGGATCGAGCAGTTCGGCCGGCACGAATGCCTGCACAGCGATGGCCCGCGCGGTGGGCAGCGGCAGATCGTCCAGCTCTTCGTCCATGATGGGGACGAGCTGGTCTTTGCTCTCCTCGTCGGCGCGCCCGATCTCGTCCGGCTCAAGCACGCGGTCCTCGATCTCGCACACCTTGCGGTACCGGATCCGGCCGCCGTCCGCGGTGTGGATCTGCCGGAAGCTGATGCTGTTTGGCGGGCAGGCAGTGGGTGCTCGAGAAATTGCACCAATACGGCGACGACGACGCCAGTCGACGGCCGCATCGCCGCGACTGCTGGCAGGCCCGCGAGAGCCACACCCGCGTCACCACCGAGGAGGCCGCAGAGCTGGCCCCCGCTGCATCTCTCGTCGGCAGGGGCCGCTTCACGCCCCGGCGTTGTCGGCGGCTCCGTACTCAGCGGTGCCGGGCCCACCGCGGACATCGGCGACGCGATCGGCTGACGGCAGAATCACCTCCCCTGGCGCCGTCGTGAGGTCTAGCGTGGCCGTATGGACAAGCCCGTACCGGAGGCACAGGTCGAGGTGCTGCGCCGGATGTACGACGTGTTCCAACACCCCGGACATCCGGAGATGGTCGCGATGATGGCCGAGGCCCTGCACCCGGAGGTGGACTGGCCGAACGTCGCCGAGAACACCCGGCTGCGCGGCCATGAGGAGGTACGGGCCTATTGGCAGGCTCAGTTCGAGGTGGGGCATCCGCTGGTGGCCCTCGAAGGGCTGGCCCTCGGTACGGACGGCCGGACCGTGGCCACGGTGCGGACGGGGCTGCGCGACGCGGAGGGCGACCACTGGGCCGAGGAACCGGTCGAGCACGTCTACACCTTCGAGAAAGGGCTGATCACCCACATGGAGGTACGGTCGGGCTCAGGCCGCCGCTGAGCGGTACGTCTCGTCCACGGCCGAGCGCAGGCAACCACGGACACCGCGATCGCCGGTGGGGCCAGGTGCGGCGCGTCCGGGGTAAAGGTTCTGAACCGTATTGACGTCGGGAGCTACGCGCAGACGGTATGGCCCTTGACGCCCGGCCGGCGATCCGGGGCCTGAGTCCGCGTACGAGAGGATCGTCCACTTCACCCGTGCCGCCGTCGATGTGCCGTACGACAAGAAGATCGCGATATTCGACGCCTCCGCCGTCAAGGGGGTCGAGAACACGCTGGGCCGCCTCGGCGCCGCCGTCCTGGAGACCGCGTGGGGCAACGGCGGCGGGCGGGCGCAACTTCCGGAACTGGCCGCCGTCCCCGAATTCCTCCGTACCGACGGCACCTGGCACGTCGCCCGACTGCGCCCGGAATACGACCTCGGACAGATCCACTCGGGCCGCGGCCCCATCGTGGCCGCCGCCGTCGCCGACTACGAGCGGGTGGGGCACGGGTACGCGGTCACGGCGCTCCTCTACACCCCGGACGGCCCCGACCCGCTCCTGTTCACCCGCAACCGCGCCGTCGAGCTGCGGACCTGCCGCGGCTGGGGCGACCCGGACCGGCTCCGGCGGGCGCTCGACCTGATCGCCGAGAACGGCCCGCCGCCCGTGGACCGGGAGGCGACCGTACGGGCGTTCGCCGAGGCCACCGGCCTTTCACCGGCCCAGTGCCTGATCCTGCTGTCCACCTCGGCCCGCACGCTCTCCTGGCCGGACGGCTGGGCGCGGGGCCGTGTCGCCGCCTTCCGCGAGGGCGACACCGCCCGCGCCCGCGAACTCGACCTGACCGAGATCGAACTGCGCATCGCCGCGCTTTCCCTGGAGGCGCTCACCACCACCGACGAGGCCGTCGAAGTCGTCGAGTTGCTCATGCCCGACGACCCCGCCGACCTCTGGCGTACGGGCCCCGACCTGGACCGGGCGGTCGCGTACTGGACGGACCGCCACCCGAGGCTCACTCCGCTCACCACCGAGCAGTGGGTCACTGTCGCCTCCGGTGCCGAGGACGCCCTGGAGGCGCTGATCGCCCTGCTCGGCGAGCGTCCGTCCGTACCGCCGCTGGGTCACATCGCCCGCGCTGTAAGGCTCCTGGCCGACCGCCTGCCCAAGGACCACCCCGCCCGTACGGCCGCGCCGCCCGCCTGCGTGACCTGCACGAACACATCACCGGCCCGGACACGACACTGCCCATCGCCGCCGCGGTCACCTCGGTCACCGCCCTGGAACGAGCAGCCGGAGCGACCGCGGCCCACCTCCCGGAGAGCAGGCTCGCCATCGGCGAAGCCCTCACCCTGAAGCCCGCCGGAGACGGCTACCGCGTCCGCCTCCGTCCGTCCCGCTGGTCCGACCTGGACGCGCTGGCCCCAGCCCTCCGCCGCGGCGGCGCCACCGATGTCGCGCTGGTCATGGAGGACTTGCGCTTCCTCCGTTCGTCCGAGCCACGGGAGGCCGCGGCCCAGCTGGAGTGACGTTCCCGGAGGTGTGCGGGTGGTGGCAGGCGATCCAGTGTTCCGGGGCAAGCAGCCGCACCTCCGCTGCCAGGAATTCGGCTTCCGGAAGTGAAACCTCCGCCCGCCCTTGTCCGTTCCTGCCTTGTTGTGGATCACGCCCGACGACCATGATCGGCCGCGGTGGCGCGGCACAGACAACGGGGATGAGCGAACGAAGCGCAGGTGGACCACCGCCATGGCGGCCATGGTGATCGTCACGGGGGCGGCCCGCTGTTCCGGGGGAGACGGCGATGAGGCTGCCGACCGGGCGTGTGACAAGGGCAGTTACGAATGGTTCAACGTCTCCCGGCAGTCGGTACTGACCGACCTGGGCCGGACGCGCCACTACGACAAAACGGGTCGTCCGCCAGGACCACCGCCAATGACCGCTCGAGCTACGCCCTGTACGAGGCCGAGGCGTCCGGCCGCTATGTCCCCGCCCGTGCGGTCTCTCCGGTCGAGGCCGATTTCCGGTACCGCTGTGCGGGCGGGGGCAGGGCTAGGCGCCGCCGCCCGCGGGCGTAAGCCGGAAAAGCGGCTGAGTGACGGGGTGCGCGAGGCCGCGCCGCTGGGGTGCCGGCCGGGGACCCCGTCGCCTCCTGAGAGTCCGGCCCATTGCGCGAACCGCAGGCCGTCCGAGCCTCCGCCGACAATGATCTGCCCGTCAACGACCAAGCCCGCAACGGCGCTGGGGACACCGCGGATGCCGCAGCCGTCGTCGACGACTCAGTTGTTGAGGCTGGTGTGGTTCCACCAGCCCTGCCGACCTGCCTTGAAGCTGATCGACGCACCGGCTCCGTTGATCTTGGCGTCGTACCTCTGCCCCCTCTTCAAGGGGCTCTCGGTCACGACACCGTGCGGGTCCTCGATCGACTCGATGGTGATCTCCGGAACTTTGCTCAGGAGGGTGGGGTCGATGTCTCGCGGCTCAGTGACGGTGATGACCTCGTCCCAGTTCGGCTTCTTCGCGAGCTGGTGCGCAATGTGTACCTCGTCGCCCTCGCCGAACATCAGGCAGGTGAGGTAGGTGGGGTATTCCAGCCCTCCCAGCTTCCGGAAATACCGCACGTCCTCGGCTCTGCAGGCCGCCTCGGTCTGCTGCCCGTTCAGCATCTTCTGGAATTCCCGTGATCCGTCAGGTTTGACGATGACCCGTTCCAGCTGGACCTTGAAGGTCTTGCCCTGTTTGAGGTCCGCGAGCGGAAAGTGGTCTGGGGAGAAGAGGCTGTAGAAGACCTTCTTGCCCTTGTTCACCTCCAGATCCGCGAGATACGCCTCGCGCACGGCGTCTGCGAGGCTGAGGGTCACGATTGCCTGGAAGGCATGCGCCTCCACGTTGTAGAGCGCCAAGTGGTAAGAGAAGATCCGTCTCTTGCCGATCAGCAGAAACCGGTGGAGACCATGCAGGGCTCCGCTGGTGGGGTCGGCTTCATGTTCCCTGCTCGTGCTCATGATGCGCTGCTCCTTTCCTGCGCTCAGAAGGAAGAGTTGGGGAGGTCGGCCAGGCGCCGCGCCCAGAAAGAGCGGTGGGCCCAGCGGACCTCCTGGGCGTGAATGAGACGGTGGCCGCGCAGATACGCGGTCCGGGCGGCCGCGACCTTGTGTGCGTAGGCGGCGAGGGCCGGGTCCTCGCCGTCATGCACGCGACTCAGGCAGGCGTCGACGGCCCGGCCCGCGCTCATCCCGGTGTAGAGGGCCGTGAGGACGCCCTGGGAGGAGAGCGGGTCGAAGGCGACCGCGGCGTCCCCGGCGGCGGTCCAGCCGTCTCCGTACACCCGGTCCAGGTGCGCTGTGTGTGCGGCGGCCCGGCGGGGCCCGGCGGGTGGCGTGGGTCCGTGTCGGCGGGCCCGCTGGGACACGTGCCGGGTGGCCAACATCCGTCGGCGGAAGTGGCGCGCGGTGTACGGGGCGGCAGGCAGGTCGGTGTCGGTGAAGTAGGCGACCAGGCGCCCCCCGGAGGGCTGCGGCGCGGTGTACCACCAGCCGTCCTCGTCGGACTCGACGAGCGAACAGCGGTCGGTGTCCCGCGGGTCCGCCTCCAGGAGCGCGAGGAGGGCTGTGAGCCGGTCCCGGACCAGGCGCCGGGCCCCGCACCGAACGGCGATCGCGGCGGCGCGGCCGGTGGCGTCGATCACCCAGCGGCAGTGCACCGTACGCTCGCCACCGGCCCCGGAATCGGCGGGGTCCGTGCCGCCGCGCAGAGCCAGAGTCCAACCGCGGTCCGGCTGCCGCGCCGCTGCGCGTACGGCCGTGCCCTCGGCGACCTCGGCACCCGCGGCGCGGGAGGCGTCGCGCAGTCGCCGGTCGAACAGCCGCCGGTCGAGGTGCCAGCCATGGCCGTGTGGATCGTTGATGAAGTCCACGGCGTGCAGGTGGGCCGAGCCCCACGCCGAAAGATTGCCATAGCAGGGCAGATGCCCCGACCCAAGGGCGCGGTCGGCGACGTCGAGGTCGCCGAGCAGGACCCGCCCGGCGGGCACGAGCGTCTCGCCGACCTTCGGCGGCCCGGTGTCGGCGTCCGCCAGCAGAACCGTACGGCCGGCCCGGGCGAGTGTGAGCGCGGCGGCGCATCCGGCCGGGCCGCCGCCGGCCACCACGACGTCGTAGGTTTCCGTGCCGGGGGCGGGGCTCACAGCCCCTCGTGGAAGGGGTCGAGTTTCTCGAGGTAGCCGGCGGCGATCTCCTCTTCGCGGTAGCCGGTCGCCTCCACCGCCTCGCTGACCGCCCGTGCCACGTACTCGGCCTCGACGGTTTCGGGGGTGGGCCTGTCCGCGGGCCAGGTGCCGTCTGCGGCGGCCAGCACGGGCGGACCCGCCTCGGGCACCTGCAGGTTGACGAGGTTTGCCGTGTCCAGTGCCTGGTCGAGCGGTGCTCCCGGGCGTGACTCCACATGAATCCGTTCGGGGAACTTCCCGTCGCCCACGGTGTAGTCGCGCACCTCGACGATGCCGAGCTTCGGCCAGTCCGTGATCATCTGTGTGCGCTGCTCGTTCATGCTGCCGTTCAGGCCGCGCAGCCAGGTCGCCCGCCGCTCGAACGCCTCCTCCCGGGCGCTGTCGTCGCTGCCGGTCGGCGGCGTGTTGACCTTCTCGAAGTCCTCCAACATGAGCACATGGTTGGGAACCTGGGCAGGCCAGAAGGTCGGCAGGTACGGACTGTAGCGGGGCCCGAGGTTGGCCAGTACCTCGTAGCCGGAGCGGCAGCTCGCGGTGTCCGCCTGCCACGGGGCGGCCATCCAGCGGGTGAGGTCTCCGGGTCCCTGCGCGTACAGCGGACCGTTCTTGGCGGCCGCCTCCTGCGGGGTGAGGGTGGGCCCGAAGTCGGGTTCCGGAGTGCTTCGGTGCAGGATGCGGAAGGGCTCGCTGAACATGCTCGGGGTCCTGATCGGCCAGGTGACCTCGCACCCCGGGTGGAACGCGTCGGCGGCACAGTTCTCCAGGGCCGCCCGGTCCAGCAGCCCCGGCTGCTCGGCGACAGGGGCGTCGTCCACCGTGGGGCGGGGCTGTCGCAACGGTCCCGCCTGGAACGCGCCGTCTGCCCAGCGCTGCAGCATCCAGTCCTGGGTCGGGGACAGCGTGATGTGCTGACGCACGGACTTGGGCTTACTGGCCATGGCGTCGCCGTAGAGCCACGGCCACGGCAGCGGGGACTTTCCGTCCCGGTAGTAGTCGCGCAGGGCGACGTACGTCTGGCGGCGCAGTTCCCGGTTCCGGTTGGACGGATCGGCGAGCCGCTTCCGCATCGCGGGGGAGAGGAAGAAGTTGGGGCCGTTCCAGCCGAACTGCGTGGCGAAACCCTTGTTGACCCACTGCAGATCGCAGAACCGGCGCAGCATCGGTTCGATGTGATCGGTGAACGAGATCTGCTGCGGGCGGGTCAGCGAACCGGCCTTGACGAAGACATCGAAGAGCAGGTCGTAGAGGGTGCGGATGGGCTTCACGCCAGGGGCGTAGTGCGGAGGCCCCACCACGACCCAGGCCGAGGTGGCGGTCAGTTCTCTGCCGTCGATACGGACCTTCGCCGTCACCGGGCCGTCGGACACGTCGTCGTACCAGGTGTCGTTGTTGGCGACTCCGGTGATCGGTTTGTTCTTGTAGGAGGCGGAGATTCCCCTGCCGCCGAGCACCACCAGGCGGCCGTCGGAATGGGTGGAAATCTCTCCGAGGTACACCGCCTTGCCCATGATCTTGCCGGAATCGAACTTCTGCGTCTCGGTCATCGAGCCGCGAACGGTGCGGCTTCCGGGGTCGTTGACCAGCTTCTGCCGGTCGGCGCCCACGACGTCGGCATTTCGCCGAGCGTATTGCCCGGCCGTGAGCGCATTGCCCTCGGGAATGTCGAGCGGCAGATGGAACTGGTACCAGGCGGGCTTTTTGTTGGCCAGGTGCACAGTCCACTGAATCTCGGAAACACCCGCGTCGCCCGGCTTCAGCTCCCGTACGACCTCGCCTGCGGCATTGTATCCGTACACCCGGAAACGCGCAGCCTGCCTCCGGATTGCCCCGGAACCATCCTTGTAAGAGCCGAGGTCCGCGGGTTTCTTGTCCGGTGATTCCGGGCCGATGAAGGGTGTTTCGGTGCTGTTGCCCACCCGGGCGACACCGATCGCAGGGTGAATCTTCACCTGCACGATTTGACCGTCCATCGCAGCGCCTTCCCTATGCGGAGCGGTCCAGTCTCCATCGTAAGTTTTGGCGATTCCGGCCGCATATCAAGACTGGTAGCACAGCCGCGGCCCCACCTCGCACACCGTCGGGAACAGGGGAAGTCGACAAGACAGCGCTGCCTTGGAGGCGGAACGTGCGCTCCACGTACGTCGTCACCGACCGGCCCTCGTCGCGCGCACGTCGGATGGCGGCGCACGGCCGTCAGCCCCACCCACTCCCTGTACTCGCTGGTGGAACTCGAAGCCATCTGAACCCGGTTCCGCGTACGATCCTGCAGGGCCGGGCCTTGCGGGTGTAACCCCCGAGGCGATGGGATCGCCGCCCAGTCGTCGATCTCGGAGAGGTGAGAATCCGAGCGTGTGAGCGCGATGCCGTCTTCGCGGGGCGAGGACGGTGACGGCCAACCGGTACACCGACGTTGTCCTGACAGGCTTCCGGGCAACCGGCTGAGAGGGACGGCCACCGGTCAGCGCACCCGTCTCCCGGCCATCAATGGTCAATGCACCCGGGCTCAGGACGAAGGGTCCGGCCTGTCGCCGCGGCGCAGTGCGCGAGCGCACCATCCGATGACCGCGGCGTTGACCAGCGCCCCGACAGTGACGGCGGCGACGAACATCGCGTCGTGGTCCGGCAGCACGAGCAGCACGAGACTGGCCGAGGCGGTGGCGAGCAGCGGGATGACACCCGCCATGGACTCGCCCGAGCCGTCGCTGACGGTCACCACGAGCGCCCACGCGAGCAGGACGGTACAGACCGCCAGGTAGACGCGGGCGACGACTTCGCCGAACGCGTGGCGCAGACGGTGGACGAAAAATCGGCCGGAACCGGTCACGACGGTGGACTCCTCAGGTGTGGTGGTCATGGGTGGTGCGGCGTCTCCCGTTACGCCGGAACGGCGGCCCTCGTGCGGCCCGCGCGACGGGTGGGGACGGCGGGTACGGCACCCCGGCCGCCGGGCGGGGACGTCCAGGCGCACCCTGGCGGGGCGCGGCCTCACGGCATGTCCGGTGAAGGACTTCATCTCGAAGCCCTGCAGCCCGCCTTGTCCGGTGGCCGCCGGGGGGCCGTCAGATGTGGGTGTCGGGCGGGTTCGGGCGAGCGAGGCCGAGGTCGTAGGCGAGGATCGTCGCCTGCACCCTATCGCGCAGTTCGAGCTTACGGAGCAGCGCGTTCACGTGGGACTTCACGGTGCCGACGGTGATGCCGAGCTGTTCGGCGATCTCCGCGTTGGTGAGTCCGGAGGCGACCAGGGTGAGGACGTTCCGCTCACGGCCGGTCAGGCTGTCCAGTTCGCGGGGGGCGCGCCCGGCCGCAAGGGCGGTTCTCGCTCCGGAAGCGTAGTGGCCGATGAGCCGACGGGTCGCGGACGGGGCGAGCACGCTCTCGCCGGCGGCCACCACCCGGATGCCCTGCAGGAGTTCGCCGGGATGGACATCCTTGAGCAGGAAACCGGAGGCACCGGAGCGCAGCGCGTCGAAGACGTTGGCGTCGAGGTCGAAGGTGGTGAGGACCAGAACACGGGGCGCGTCCTCCCGGCCGGCGATGATCCGGGTAGCGGCGATGCCGTCCAGCTCGGGCATCCGGACGTCCATGACGACCACGTCGGGCGCCAGTTGCTCGGCGAGCCGTACTGCTTCGGCGCCGTCGGCGGCCTCGCCGACGACCGTCATGTCCTCCTCGGCGTCGATCAGGGCGGCGAACCCCGCCCGTACGACGCCTTGGTCGTCGACGACCAGCACGCTGAGGCTCATCGTTCCCTTTCTCCATCTTCCTGGTCTGCCTGCTCCGGCACTGGAGCGCCGGCGGTCGCAGGTCCGCCCCCGTGGGTGGGTCCGCCGCCGGTCCCCACCGCATCATCTCCGGCCGTTCCGCCCGGAGCGAATGGCAGCCGCAGGCGCACCGGGCCCGGCGGAGCGGTGGTCAGGGTGCCGCCCAGCGCCGCGACCCGCGCCCGCAGCCGCTCCTGTACGGCGGGGAGCGCGGTGCCCGGCACTCCGGTGGCCGTGAGCGTCAACGTATCGTCCTCGGCGTCGAGTTCGAGCTCCGCGGGTTCCGCCCCGCCGGCCGTGAGCACCGTCTCGGCGGCGTGGTAGGCGGCCAGGTCCACCGCGGTGGGCAGCCGCTCGGGCACGCGGTCGGTCAGCCGTATCTCGACGTCACGGCCGGTGGCCCGGACCTGGTGGGCGAGCAGGTCCAGAGCGTGGAGGGTGGGCTGCGGCCGCAGTTCGGGCGTCGTCTCGGCCTCGTGGACGGCGTCGAGCAGGGCGCGCATCGCGGCCAGGGCCTCGCGGGCGCGTTCGGCGGCCGCCTCCAGTCGGCCCGCCTCCGCCTCCGCGACCACGTCGGCGGTGCGCGCCAACGCGGTGGTCTCCAGCCCGGTGGCGATCCGGCGGCGCTCGGCCCACGCGTCCCGGACCGCCTCCTCGGTCCAGACGGCGAAGCGTTCCTCCCGTGTCCCGCGGGCGGCCCGCTCGCGCCGCCCGCGCAGGGCTCCGCCCCGCCATGCAGCGCCGACCGCCAGGGCCGCCCCGGCTGTCGCCCCCGCGGCGACCGCCCAGACGGGGAGGGTCGTGCCACGGTTCAGGACGGCGGCGGCCGCGGCCGCCGCATGCGCCACCACGGCCACGACCGGGCCGGCCGGCAGAGGCAGGCGCCGACGGTCTTCGGCAGAGCAGGATCCGGCGGCGCTGCCGGCCGCGGTACGAGCCGCGTCCGCGGCGAGGGCCGCGCAGGTGGCGAGCATGCTCAACGCGGGCGGGAGGACCACCGGACCGGTGTACTCGCCCGTGGCCATCGCCACCGGCCAGAGCAGGGCAAGAGCGAACAGAACGCCCTGAGCGGCGCGGGGTGCCCGACGCAGCCAGAGCAGCGCGAGGGCCTGTGCCGCGGCCAGCAACGCGAAGAGCACGCCCGCCGATACCTGCGGCCCGCTCGACGTCGTACCGGCCCGGATGACCAGCGCGGGAAGCAACGGCTGCAGGACGAGACCGACCGCGGCCGTCACCTGCGCCAGGCGGTAGCTCCGCGGAACCGACCGCTCCGCCGGGACGGCACTCCGGCCGGGCAGGACGGCGCGCACCTCCCAACCGCCCTCCGCCGTCGGGCCGCTGGTCAGGGTGCCGCCCGCCTCCCGTGCCCGGGACCGCAAGAAGCCCTGGCCGCGTCCTGAGCCGAGGCCCGCACCGTGCGCCGCCGACCCGGTCGGCGGCGCCGCGCTCGTGACCACGACGTCCGTGCGGATGTCGCCGTACCGGCACCGCACCCTCGTATGCGCACCGGGCGCGTGTCGTGTCACGTTGGTCAGGGCCTCGCGCACAATGCCGTACACCGCGTCCGCGACGGCACCGTCCGGCAACGGATCGATCTCGCAGTCCACCCGCTGGCCCAGCCGGCGAAACCCCGCGACCAGGTCGAGCAGCCGCTCCTTGGGCGAGGGCTGTTCTGCCTGCGAGGGCGCCGGAGCCCGCACCGCTCCCAGGGCCCGGGTGACCTCGCGGCCGGTCTCCGCGGCGAACCGAAGGGCCTCGTCGGCCAGTTCCGGGCGACGGTCACGCAGGCCGAGCGCTGCCCCCGCCGTGACCACCACGGCCGTCAGATGGTGGGCGCTGACGTCGTGCAGCTCCCGTTCCATGCGGCGCCGTTCGACCGCAGGGAGCCGGTGGCGCTCGGCCTCGGCCCGCTTCAGCAACTGCTCGGCAGCTTGCCGCGCGCGACTTCTGTGCCGCACCAGCAGACCGGCGCCGCACGTGGCGGCGTACAGCACCGTGGTCAGGACGAGGTCGAGTCCATCCCGGTCGCTGAGCCCGTGGAGGCTGAGGCCCTGCAGCAGCTGCCAGGCGGCGAGCGCCATGACGCACAACACGGCGGTGAAGGTGTCGCGTTTCGCCGCCACGGTGAACAGGGCCAGCGCCACACCCGCGGTGCCGAATACCGCCATCGCCCCGGCGGGCAGCGGTCCCGCGCCCACCGCACAGGCGGCGGCGACCAGAACGAGGCTGGCCACCGGGCGGGCGCGGCGTAGTGCGAGCGCGGCCGTCACGAGTCCGGCGACCAGGGCAGCCACAAAGAGGGCGGACGCGGGCGGGACGGCCCCACGCACCAGTTCCGCGCCGGGCCACACAACGGCCTGGGCACAGGTCAGCAGGACCGGGATCACCCGGTCGTCTTTTCGATTCATGACGGATCAAGGCTATGGCCGCAAGCGAACGGCCCCCTCCCGCTGGAGGCGGATTCCGTTCTCTTACCTGGGTTGCACATGCCGTGGTGAGCGACGCGACGCCGGTTCCCTCTCTACGGAGAGATGGAGCGAGCGGTGCTGAGTGCCGGTGTCACCTCGGACGGGTGGACGCAGCGGAAGCGTCCTCTACCTTCGGTTCGACGCGGCAATCATCCCCGCAGCCCGAGGACCGCGCCCCGCCCCGGCCCATAAGCTCGGTGACATCGAGAACAGCGCTCGAAGACCGGTTCTTCCACGCTTTTCGCTTCGGTTCTCTACCCGTGCACCTGTCCGGAGAGGCGAGAGCGACCCCGACGAAGGCCGCGGTCACCCAGACCGGCACCCCGTCCACGAAGATGGGGACGTGGCCATGGGAGGAGAAGGTCAGTCCCACGCCCAGCAGAAGCGGCACCACCACCCCGGCCGAGGAGACTGCCACCGCCGGCCCGGCCAGCCCCCGGTCGGCGTGGGCCCGGAATTCGTACCCCGCGTGGAACATCAGGGCCACCAGGCCGATCTGTCCGGCCACGTACAGCACCGGTGTGAGCTCCGGTGGGAAGACCGCGCCCGACGCGTCCGGCGCCACAAGACCGAAGAGCGACGGGCCGAGCACCACGCCGGCGATCATCTCCCCGACCACCGGCGGCTGGCCGAAGCGGCCCAACACCAGCACCACCAGACGGCAGGTCAGCAGGATCACCACGGCGGCGATGAAGAAAGCGGGGGCGAGCTCTGTGGGAGTCATCGTCTCACCCTCCTCCTCGGCTGCCGGCGACGGCGGGTACGGCGGTGTCACCGGACGCGGTGGCGAAGTAGTTGCGGCACAGCCCCTGGCGCCGGGCGTCCCATAGCATGTAGCCACCGAGCACCAGCTGGGTGACGCTGCGGGGGACCGCCTCCCACCGGTCGCCCAGCCGCATCCCCGCGAGCCGCGCCGCCCGCCTGACCTGTTCCCAGGCCACCGGGGTTCGCCGGGTGGAGTGCGGGATCAGCAGACAGGGGCCGCGGCTGGGCAGCGACCGGGTGTGCTCGGCCGTGGAGGCGAGCCGGAAGCGCCGCAGGACCTGCTCGGCCGCGACCCGCATGGTCAGCACGGCGAAACCACGGGCCGGACAGGGCCGGTTGGCGGTCACGCCGAACGGGATGAAGGCGGTGGGCCGGGTGTCCGCGGACAGCCAGCGGCCGGGGTCGAACCGCTGAGGGGCGGTGGCCCCCGACCGCTGATACTCGGGGTAGTTGAACAGCAGGACCGAGCCCGCCGGTATCGGAGGTCTCCCGGCCCGGGGGATCTCGTCGGTGGTGATGCGGTGGGCCACGCCGAACAGTGGGAAGTGCTGGAGTGTTTCGTTGATGACATGGTCCAGATAGTCGGCGTCCTCCTCGCCGGACAGCAGACGCTCCTGGACGTTTCGATGCGTGGCGAGGGCCAGCAGCAGATGGGCCATCGCCTCCGACGTCTGCACCACGGCGGTGTTGAAGAACGTGCCCTGCAGGTAGTACGCCCGCTCCCGCTCGGTGAGCAGTGACGGCAGCGGCACCGGCGGGGAAGCACTCGCCAGCCGCTTGCGCAGATACCGAGTGACCCGGTCCCGCCGGTCCATTTGGCGCAGGCTGGTGCACTTCAGAGCGCTGACCACGTTGTCGGCGTTGCCGACGATGAGGTCCCGGACGTGGCGCGGACACGGCTCTCGGAAGACCACCTCGTAGTAGACCTCGGCCCACACCGGCATCATCAGATTGCGCAGTCGCACCCGGTACTCCCGGGCGCCGTATCCGCCGGTCCGTGTCTCGAGTTCATCGAGCACCCGCCGGGTGCAGCGGCCGACCAGTTCGCTCCACCGCTCCCGGGAGAGCCCGGCGAGGATCTGCCGGGTCGTCCTGGCCACGTCGTCGTAGCGGGGGCCGGGTTCCAGATGCTCCTGGTGGACCTCGGGGCCGGGGGAGAGCCAGTACCAGAAGAGATCGGACAGGGCGGCGCCACGGCTGCGGCCGTTCGCGGCCGGATGCCCGTAGACCTGCTTGAACTCCTCGACGGGCACCTCACGGCCGGGCGCCGGGATGCCCTCCTCGCCGTTGACCCGCGCGAACAGGCGCACCCGCAGGGCGATCACCAGCTGGGGCAGCCAGTACGGCAGGCCGGCCGTCAGCGCCACGGCCGCCGCACCGGTGGCCGGACGTCCCAGGCGGCTCATGAGACCGCTCCACCGGGCCGGGCGGCGTACGCGGCGGTGTCCGGCCAGGCAGGGGCGCGCACCAGGTCCGGGGTGAGGTCCCGGACGCCGCAGGCGCCGCACAGCGCCAGGGCCCGGTCGACCTCCTCGCGCAACAGCTCCAGCAGCCGCCGCACACCTTTCTCCCCGCCCTCGGCCAAGGCCCACATCACCGGCCGGCCGATGCCCACGGCGGACGCGCCGAGCGCCAGCGCCTTGACCACATCGGTGCCCCGCCGCACCCCGCCGTCCAGCACGATCGGGATGCGTCCGGCGACCGCCGCGTGGATCTCGGGGAGCAACTCGATCGTGGCGGGCACGGTGTCCAGCTGACGGCCCCCGTGGTTGGAGAGCAGCAGCCCGTCCACACCGTGGCGCACCGCCAGCCGGGCGTCCTCGGGGTGCAGGGCGCCCTTGAGCAGGATCGGCAGCGAGGTGGCTCCGCGCAGCCAGTCGATGTGCTGCCAGGAGATCTCCGGCGACATGGCGATCGGCCGCACCCGGCCGCCCTCGCGCGGATCGACCATGTGCTCGCAGCGCAGCCCGTCCGGCAGATCCAGGAAGCCGTTGCGCAGGTCGCGCTCGTGGGCGCCGCGCAGTAGTCGACACCCGCCGTCAGAGGGGATTCACGGGCGTAGGCGACCGGCACCTCCTCGTGGTAGCGGCTCTGGTCGCCGTCCACCGCGACCAGCAGGTCGCCGATCACGCCGAACTGTTGCCACAGCGCGGAACTCCGGTTGACCCGCGCCACCACGGCGTCCGCCAGGGCGGACGGCTCGGTGGCCAGCGGCTGGTGCGGCCAGGGGCGGTCATGGTGGCGTTCGTCCAGGATGCGGCTCAACGCCCGTACGCCGTAACGGAATCCGTGAATGAAGCCGTTGGTCGAGTGCTTGAAGTCGCGCTGCTGGGTGAGAGTGCCGGCGAAGTACAGCCCGGGCACGTTGACCGACTCGTACGCCGATGTGAAGGCGGCGAAGCGGTCGTTGATGACCAGCTCGGGGCGGCAGTCGGGGTCGAACGACGAGGCGTCGAAGCGGAAGCCGGTGCAGACGATGATGCGGTCGTAGATCAGTTCCTTTACGACCTCGTCCGCCCGGGAGAAGCTGAACCGCACACGGTACCGGCCGCCGTCGCCCGGCTCCTTCTCGATCGCGAGCACATGGCCGTCGAGCACGGCGTTCTGCGACTTGAGCTGATAGGTGTCGAGGAAGTTGTTGTTGACGGCGCGCAGATGGCCCACGTAGTGGGTCTTCCAGGCCAGCCGCAGGGTGTGCGGTCCGGCCACGTGGATGACGGCGGCCGTCTCGATGACGTTGTCGGCCGTCTCCAGCGCGGAGTTGCCCTTGCCGAGGATCAGCACCCGCTGGTCGGTGAAGTCGTCGGGGTCCACCGAGACGACGGTGTAATTTTCGGCGGTCTCGATGCCCGGCACGTCCGGGATGTAGGGGAGGCTCACTCCGGTGGCCATCACCAGCCGGTGGGCGCGGTGGTCGGTGCCCTGCCGATCGGTGACGGTGAAGCCGTCGTCGTCGCGGCGGATCCGTACCGCCCGGGTGTCATAGGCGATGTCGAGGTCGAACGCCTCGGCGAAATCGGCCAGATAGCGCACTGAGTCGTCGGCGGCCGGGAAGTAGCGCTTGCTGTAACGGGTGAAGAGCAGCTCGGGATCCGGGGACAGCAGGGAGTTCCAGTCCATCCGGAGGTTGAACTCGGGGTCGTCGATGCCGGTGTGCACCTTGTTGCTGGAGATCAGCTGGCGGTGGCGGGGGAATGTGCGGAAGAAGGTGCCCGGTCTGTTTCCGGCTTCCAGGATCCGGTAGCGGCGCTCCGCCGTCGCCAAGAGGTGCCCGAGCTGCAGGCCCGCGGGGCCGGCGCCGATCACCAGGTAGTCAAGAGCCTCGGGGGAGTGGAGGTGCTGTCGGTGAACGTAAACATCGAGGTAGTACGCGTTGACGCGCGATGTACCGCGGACGGCGCCGTGTGCCCGGCCTGCGGGGTCTGGTCGAACCAGGTTCACGGTGCCTACCTGCGGTTTCCCGCTGATGTTCCAAGCGGTAAACGAAGCGTTGTTCTCCATCTGAGGGTCCGTCGGTTCCTCTGTGGGAACTCGGGGTGCGCACGCCGCACCTTCGTCGAGCAGATACCCGGCCTGAACACGCCGACATAGTCGGCGGACCGATCGGCTGCGCTCGGCCCTGGCGGCGGTCGGTCTGGCCCTCGCGGGCCGGGTCGGAGCCCGCATTGCCCGCGTCCTCGGGGTGTCCGTGAGCCGCAGTACGGTGCTCCGTCTGGTCGGCGCTCTTCGCGAGCCGGAGGTCGCGCCCCGCGTGTGGTCGACGTTGACGAGTACGCCACCCGCAAGGGCCGCCACTACGGCACCGTCCTCGTCGACATCGAGACCCGCCGTCCCAACGAGCTGCTGCCCGACCGGGAGGCATCCAGTTGGCGGCCTGGCTCGCCGACCGGCCAGGCGTCGAGATCATCTGCCGGGACCGAGCACCGTTCTTCGCTGAAGACGCCGCCGCGGCACCCCAGCAGGCCGTCCAGGTCGCGGACCGGTGGCACCTCTGGCACAACCTGAGCGAAGCCGCCGAACGGTCCGTCGCCCAGCACCGCCACTGCCTCCGAGTCCTCGTGCCTGCGGCCCCCGAACCCGAGCTGGAGCCCGACAGCAGAAGAGAAGCCGTCCAGCTCACCCTGGCCGACAGACCACCGGTTGGCGTTGGGGTGGTGGCGCATCGACGTGGCGGTGGAGTTGTTCGCCCAGTAGATCGTGGCGTGGGTGAGCAGGTCGTCCTTGGTGAAGACGGATTCGAAGTCGCCGCTGTTGTCGCTCCCGCAGTTCCAGCGTTCCAGGAGTCAGGCGGGGAGCCCGGCGGGTGTGTTGCTGTGGTCGTGGGCGAGTGTGGCGCTGTGGGGTATGTGGATGGAGGGGGGACGGTTGAGTGGTGATCGAACTCGATGATGCGGTTGCGGATCTCCGGGGGTTGGTTGTCGGTGAGGGGGGAGCTGGTGAGTGGGCAGGAGTGTTCATAGGGCGGTTCCTTACCATGAAGGCGGTGCAGGTGGCTCGCCGTCGCGGCGGGGGGCTGGGCGTGGCCCCTTTCTGCAGTGTCGGGAGTGCGGCGAGGTGATCGATTGCCGGTGACCCATGTCGAGGTGGACGGGGGGCAGGGTGGGTAGGCGGTCAAGTGCTCCTTTCGGTGCCCCCGGCTGCCGTGGTGTGTACCAGTCAACGGGGGGGCAACGCCTGCTCGTTCTCGTTCACGCGTCTGCCGTTCCGTCGAGTGGGTGCTGCGTGGGCCGCTCGATCGGGCGGTGATGGCCTGGAGGGGTGATCGCCGAAGTCGGCACTCGAGGTGTATATGGGCATCGAGGGCCCGCCTCGATGCCCTGTGGCGTCGTGTGAGCCGGTCGCGCGGAAGTGGCGCAGTCGTCGCTCATCACAAGATCAGCCCGGCGCGCAGGTCGTCTGCGAAGCCGGCTGTGTCCGTGAGTCCGAAGCTCACGCGCTGGAGCAGGAATCCGTGCAGCAGCCCCATCACCACGCGGGCTCCGCGGTCCGGGTCCACGGTGGTGGGGACGGCGCCTGCGGCCCGGCCGCGGCGCAGCGCGTGGGCGATGCTGGATCGGACCTTCTCGAAGCCCTCCGCGGCCGGGCGGCGCAGTTGGTCGTTGCGCAGCACCTCCGACCACGTCTGCACGACGCAGCGCAGCAGTTCGTCGACTGCGACGGTGTGCCCCGCCGCGTCCTGTACTGTCTCGCCGCTGATCGTGTCGAGCGCGGCGGCCACCAGTTCCGCGACGGTCGGGGCGTCCGTGCTGTTGGCCAGGCGCTCAACGGGTTCGAAGATCAGCCGGAACGCGTCGCCCGTGATAGCGAGGATGATCTCGTCCTTGCTCGTGAAGTAGCGGTAGGGCGCGCCCGCCGAGACGCCTGCCTCGGCGGCGATGTCCGGCATCGTGCTCTGGTGGAATCCGTCGCGGGAGAAGCAGCGGCGGGCCGCCGCGATGATCTCGGCGCGCTTGGCTTCGCGGCGCTCGGCTGTGATGCGCGGCATGGCGACCCCTTTCACCGTGAATGAGCATTCACCTTGACGGCCCGGCTGCTCCGGGACCACTATAAAAGTGAACGATCATTTACGGAAGCGGGCTCCCTGCGAACTCTGAGAGAGGAGATCCACTGATGAGTGCGAAGCTGAGCATCGGCGTCTACGCCTATGAACACACCGAGGCACTGTTCGACGGCCGGGTCGTGGTCGACGGGGCGGAGGCGGAGTTCGAGACGGCACCCCTCGTATCGGACATCTTCCGTCGCACCGTTGAGGGGCACTACGACCTTGCCGAGCTCGGTTTCACCTACTTCCTGCGCACCTTCGACCTCGATGATGCGCCGTTCCTGGCGCTGCCGATCCTGCCCAACCGCAACTTCCGCCACTCGGCGATCTTCGTGAACACCGCCAGCGGCATCGAGAAGCCGCGGGATCTCGTCGGCCGGACCGTCGGCGAGTTCACGCTCTACGGTCACGACGCCGGGGTCTGGCCGAAGGGCATCCTGGCCGACGAGTACGGCGTGACCCCCGACCAGTGCCGCTGGGTCATCGGCGGCACCAACCACCCGATCCCTGCCTGCGACTGGATCCCGCAACCCGTCCCGGACGGTGTCGACGTGCGCCACGCGCAGGACGGCCAGACCCTGGGTGCCATGCTCGATCCGGCGAGATCGACGCACTGATCTCCATCGACGTGCCGCATGCGGTGCTGGACGGCTCACCGAAGGTCGCCCGCCTGTTCCCCGACTACGAGGCCGTCGAGCGCGACTACTACCGCCGCACCGGTATCTTCCCCCCGATGCACATCGTCGCGATCCGCAGGGAACTGGCACAACAGTCGGGCCTCGCACGCGCCGTCTACGACGCCTTCACAGAAGCGAAGGAGCTCGCCGAGCGGAAGTACCTCGTCGGCGCCGCGAAGCAGCACATGAGCGTCATCACGCCGTGGTTCAGCGCGCTGTTCGAGGAGAACCGCCGGCTCCTGGGCGACGACTGGTGGCCCTACGGGGTCGGTGCGAACCGCAAGGCCATCGACACCTTCTTGCGCTACCACCATGAGCAGGGCCTGTCGAAGCGCCGGCTGAGGTGCGAGGACATCTTCGTGCCGGAACTCCTCGACACCTGAGTCCAGTGGCAACGATGTTTCGGATTGCGCCGATCCCGGAACCTGCCGCCCACTACCCCGCGACCGCGCTGGCCGCAGCCATCACAGAGTGGCTCTCACCAGGACTTTCACAACACGCCCTGGTTGGCGAGGAGTCTGTCTGGGGGCCGGTCGTCCGCGGCAGGTGGGCCGGCATGGTTCAGACACCTCGCGGCCCCGTGTCAATGAACCGGAACACATTCCAACGGTGCCCTCGTCAAAGGCCCGGATGGCCGCCCGGTATCCAGGCAGCCGCCGAGGCTGCCATCGATACCCCGTCCGCATCGGCTGCCTCGTTTCCTACTGGGCCCAGGTCCCGCTGCCCGCCACCGGCACGTGGAACGCGCCCGGCAAGCACGGCGCCCGGACCGACACCACGCTCACCGCCCCGCAGCTGGCCAGGCGCCGCTGCTGGTCACCGAGGCCGGCAACTGCCATGAGGCCACCCGGAGGTCGCCGACAAGCCGACAAGCCGACAAGCCGGCGGGGTTACGCCCGGTTCTTCCCGCGGAGGATGAAGGACGCCGACGGCGAGGAGCGCCCGATGCGGCGCACCCGCTAAGCGGCCTCCGTGGGCCGCCCCGACGCCGCGCACGCCCGTAAAAAACACTGGCCTCCTTCCGGAGTGCGAACCATGGCCACAGCCCGACGCCGGGACACCTCCGCCCTCCCGAAAAGGGAAAAACGTGCCCGTGTGGACGGGGAAAATACGCGACACCCAACCGAACGAGCCCCTCGGCCGGGTCGCCGGCGCCGTGGCCAAGGCGGTGGCGCCCCTGTCGATCCCCGGGCAGCGCCAAACGGGTGACAACGGCCAGTCGCACCACGTCACCCAAACGGCCCAGCACTGCGGCGCGGCAGAAGAGAGCGACTGAGCGCCCGGGAGACAGCAGCTTTCCGCTCCCCGAACGTCTTTTGACATCCAGCCAGTCGCCCCCGATGTCATCGTCGCCCAGGTCGTGCGGACCGGAGTGGGTCGGCGGCTGGTGGTTCGAGCCAGTTGACGGGGTGACGGGACGCAGTCTGTAGGCGCCTACACGGCGGCTATCGCCTGCTCGTAGGTGTCGGTGTTGATCGTCAGCTGCATGACGCTCCCCTCCGTGATTGCTGCCGACATTCTTCTTCAGGATGGTGGTGTGCCTGCTCTGCACACCGGGCTTGAGAAGTCTGAAGGCAGCCACCCATGGGGGTGAATCCCCCAGAGCTGGGCCCCGCGGTGGCCGGGCCTGGCCATGGTGGCGGGCATGACGATGATGATGCGCCGTTGGGCTGCCGTGGCCACCGGTCTGGCCACGAGCAGTCTCCTCGCTTTCGGCTCACCGAGCTGGGCCGCCCCCAGCGCTCCTTCCTCGGCCGCCGCTTCCGCCGAGCTCCCTGACCCCCCGGCCGTCGGCGAAGCACGGGCGGAACTGGCCGAGTTGACCGTCGCGCCCGAGACGGACGTCCCCGGCTACAGCCGAGCGAAGTTCCCCCACTGGATCATTCAGCAGGGCACCTGCGATACCCGCGAGAACGTCCTCGCCCGGGACGGCGAAGACATCGCCCGGGACGGCCAGTGCCGCGCGCAGTCTCCGCCCGCTCCAACAGGTCGAAAGCTGACACGCTGGCAGCCGCCGCTCGCCGACTACCGCTGTACCTACGGCCGGGCCTGGATCTCGGTGAAATATGTATACGGCCTGATCATCGACACCGCCGAGTGCTCGGCTTTGGAGGGCATGCTCGACCCCTGCGCCTGAGGAACCTTCCCGGCACGTTGAGCCTCGGTGCGCCGGGGGGAGGGGGGCACGCCACCGCGTGGGCCAAGTCGCGGTCGGCGGAAGGGGGCGGGGTGGCTGCTCGCCGGGGTGTTGCCGTCGAGATGGCCTCACGATGTGTTCGACCCTCTGCCCACTCTGCCTCAAGTGGACACGGGAAACCTCAAGCATCAATTCCGGTTTCGCTACAGGAGGTCTCTGTGCTCATCCGCCGTGCCCGTACCGCTCCCGGCCACGGGGCCGCACGCGCTCACACCCGACTACTCCGACGGCGCGTCCTGACCTTCGGTGCCGCGGTCGCGGCGCTGCTGAGCCTCACCCTCACCGACGCCGCCCACGCCACCGACGCCGCACCGGCAGCCCCGGCCGCGCCGGGCTATCCGGTGGTGATCACCAGCGTGGCGCATACCAACTACCTGATCCCGGACGACGGTGCGGGCAACGAGGGGACCTACCTGCAGGTGTACTACCGCGCCGATCATCCCTTCCCTCGTACCTTCGAGTTCACCCCTGTCGCCACCGCGCACGGCCAGACGGTCTACAAATGGACGATCACCAGGACGGGAAACTGCGCCGAGGTCAGGGGAGATGCCGGCACGTCGGTCTACCTGGCCAAGTGCCAGGACCGGAAGTCCGCGCAGTGGTGGATCCTGCGGCCCACCACCGACGGATCTGCCTGGGCCCTGGTGCCCTACGTCAACGAGAACCTCGCCGTCACCGCCACCTACGGCGACGACAACTGGGCTCCCTTGAGGGAGATGCCCGGCGGCAACGCCACCGCTTCCCAGTTGTGGTATCTGGCCGGCGCATAGCCGACGGCCACCGGACTCCCGGCCCACGGCGGCCAAGGGCCCGGTAGCGGTTCGGCTGACCCGGGCGCCCCGTCCCCGCTGAAAGCGGCCGGGGCGCCCGATGGGAGTTGTCTTCAACCGTGTGATGCTCGCTCTCGCCTACGACGCCGCGCTGCGGCGAGGAGCTGTGCTCGCTGCGGACGCTCTCGGTGAGGGCCTTGACCTGGGCGGTCAGGCTGACGACTTGGGTCTTGAGGTCCTCCAGGTCCTGGAACATCCCCATGGGGACCTCGAAGTCGGGGTCATCGGCCACAGCGGACTGCCTTCCGCTCCTCGTGCGCCGCGACGGCTCGCTTGGTGATGGCCTTCTCCTCCAGCGCCGCCTGTTGCTCGCCCTGTTCGCGCTGGGCACGAATATGGGCATCCGCGCGATCGTGGCCACCGGCGAGCACGGCGAGAGCGAGGCCGCGCTGCGGCACGTGCGCCGACACTTCATCACCGTCGACAACCTGCGGGCCGCGGTGACCAAGCTGGTGAACGCCACGTTCGCGGCCCGCGACAGCTGTGAGGGTGTGAGGTACGCGTCGGCATTCACGCTCTCGCGCCACCCAATCCGGCCCTCGTCAGGCCCGTCGACGCAGCGCACGTTGGGAGCGTGAGCGGGCACGACTAGGACCGGGGCGTCGGCGCCGAAGCGGCGTCCGGGAGTTCGGCGCGGCCGCCGTACGGGCCGTCGTCAGCTCGCCGCCGACGTCCTCGCTGTCGGCGAGCTGATGCTCGAAGTCGCCCCCGTCTACCTCTCCGAGAGCCAGGCCGCCGATCGCCTCGCCCCGCTGTGCGACGAGATCGGCGAACCCCCTGACCGCGGACTCGCCGCCCGACGCTACGCCCTCACCGGCAACCGCCGTGCCCTGCACGGCACCGTCCTGTGGTCCACCCTCCTGACCTCCGGTCCCACGGGCTGCGGCCGGAGGCCGATCAGCGCGGACCAAGCCATCAGCCGCCATGCAGATCGATGCCTAATGACTGCCTAGTAGTTTGCCACTTTATGCCCAGCAAGATGTAGCATCAGGGTATGAGTGATGAGCAAATCGACAGTGTGGAGGCGTTGCTGGAGGAAGCGCGGCTGACGGCGCGTATGCCGGAGCCAACCGAGCGTCTGCGGCTGCGACAGGCCGCCGGTCTCTCCCGCGCGCAGGTGGCCGCAGCCGTAGGTGTCGGTCGGCAGACGGTCGCCAACTGGGAGGACGGCACCACCGATCCGCAGCCACCAGGGCGCTTTAGGTACCTGCGGCTGCTGGAGGGCCTGGCCCAGATCCACCCCGCCCCCGCCCCGGCCGAGACCCCCGTCCCGGCTGCAGAGTTCGCCATCCCTGAGACCGCGTGGGGCCCCACCGGGCTGGCCGTTCAGGGCGTGCCCGCCCCCTGCCTCCGCTGCGGCGTCACGACACCTTACAAGGCCACTGACGGCCGTTCCCTGCACCCCGGTGCCATGTGCCAGTCCCCTGCCGCGGCGACCCAGGCCGCCTCCACGCCTGCGCCCGCCCCCGTCAGCGCGCCCTCACCCCTTCCGGCTGCTGCGCCGTCGCCGGTTCCGTCGCCGGTGCCCTCCCGACCGCAGCGTCGGGCGAAGTCCGCAGCCCGCGCCCAGGCGGAGACCACCGGCCTCATCAGCCGGGCCGTGCACGAAGAGCTCGAGCGCGCCGAAGGCGACACCGACGCCGCCATGAAGGCCCTGATCAAGCGCGCCATCCCAGATGTCATGCGCCTGTTTCAGGAGACCCGGGCCACCGCCCGCTACACCTACACCGCCTACCCGGCCCTGCCCGACATCCTCAAGAAGCCCTCGAAGAAGGAGCCGGACCAGATCTGGGAAGCCCGCCCCAACTTCCACCACCCCGACTACTCCCTCAAGAACTCCGGGAGCATCGCGGTCACCGCCCTGGACGTCAACGCCGCCTACCTCTCCGCCCTCAAGACCTGGCTGCCGATCGGGAAGCTGGAGCACTCCACCGGCGAGGACGGTGTGGACCCCAAGCGCTCCGGAGTCCACCTGATCACCCCCTCACCCTGGCACCACCCCCACCTGCCCGACCCTCTCGGCGACCGCGACCAGCCCGGCCCTGTCTGGGTCACAGGCGCCACCCTGCGCCTTCTGCTGCGGCTTGCCGGGCCGAAGCACGGGCTTCTGGAGGCACCGGTGGTGCACGAATCGTGGACGTCCGGCGCGACCGAGAATTTCCTGGACGCCCTGCGCAAGACGCTCACCGCCGCGCGCGAGACGGCTATCGCCGAGAACGACACCATCACCGAGGAGTACATCAAGGCGATGTATTCGAAGTTCATCTCCACGATGGGCGAATCAATCCACAACCGCGAAATCATGCGCCCGGACTGGATGCACATCATCCACAGCCAGGCGTACGCCAACCTTTGGGGCAAGGCATATAAGGCCCATCAGGCCGGTCTGGACGTCATCGCCATGATGGGCACCGACGAGCTGCACGTCACCGGCGACTGGCGGCGCGTCTTCCCCGAGGGGCGGGGTGTCGCCCAGATGAAGATCAAGCACAGCGACGCCAAGGCGTCCGGTGAGTACACCGTCAGCAAGGCGGCCCGCTGATGGCCTCCGGAAGCCGCTGGAGGGACCTGGGCGCCTTCCGCGCCCGAGGCGTCCATGGTGGGGTGGCCCTGGCCGAAGGCATCGACCGGATGGTCACCGGCATCGAATCGCCCGTCGACTCCGAGCGCGGTCTGGCCGCCCGCCTGCGCTACCTCACCGCCAGCGACGCCGGATACGAGGCCATGGACCGCGCAGGCGTCCACGTCCACCCCCGCACCCTCATCGCCTGGCTGGCCGAAGAACAGACCCCCAGCAAGGCCAACTTGGCTCGTCTGGACGCCGCGTACTGGGACCTGCGCCGCCACAACGTGGTCGCCGACCTCAAGCGCCGGCTCAACAACCGCGGCCGCGGAACCCGCATCGAGATCGACCCTGCCGACCAGTCCCGCGTCGACCGCAGGCACCAGCGCGACCTGGAGACCCGCAGCGTCAACGTCCGGGGAATGTGGGACCGCGCCGTCGACGCCTGGATCGCCGAAGACACCGAGGAACTCGAAGCCGTCTGGGACGACATCATCCAAAGCACCCTGGGCACCGACTGGGACGCCTACACCCACGTCTCCTCCATCGGCTGGGCCGCCTGACCCGGCCCCCACACGCGGCCTAAAGTCACCGCAACGCGCCGAGGGCCAGATGAACACGTACGGCGCTGCCCAAGCCCGACCCTGACACGAGGCCGCTACAAAGCACGCTGTCGCGCCTGAGGATGCCGCACCTGCCCCGCGTTCTGGTGAGCCAACGAACCGGCATTCGACTGACCGCGAGTCGGAGGAGGGGCCCGTATTCAGGGTGCGGGTGTGTACGTCACGGTCGCGTCCTTACACTCCTTGGCGGCCTTGTGGAGGGCTTTGGCCTCGGCGTGGTCGGCGTTGAGGTTCCAGCGGAGTTTGGTGCTGACCCAGTCGGTGGTGTAAGTGCATAGCGCGTCTGTGGCCGGTGGGAGCCATTCGGAGGGGTCCTGGTCGCCCTTGGAGCGGTTGGGGCCGCGGCTGACCGCGACCAGTGAGCGCTGGGCGTCGAGGTCGTTGGCGTAGGTCTCCCGCCGTTCCGCGGTCCACTTCGAGGCGCCCGAGTCCCATCCCTCGGCCAGGGGCACGACGTGGTCAATGTCGAGCTTGCCCGCGTCGGTGACGGTCTTGTCATCGTAGTGCGAGCGCCAGGTGCCGCCGGTCAGTTTGCAGTCCTTGCCCTGCCGGGGCTGCCTTGACCGCCTCGGCCAGGAGGACTTCCTTGCGGGTGTCGCAGCCATCGTGGTCGTCGTCGACCCACAGCTTGGACGTTCGTACCCCACCCGGGACTCGCGGGCCACCTTGAGCTTCCCGATCGCCTCGGTCAGGGATAGCTCGCTGCCGTTCTTCCCCTCGGATGAACCGGAACTCGCCGCAGAGGCCTTGGCGTCGTTGGGGGAGGAGCCGGCGTGGGTGCAGGCGGTTACAGTCAGCAGCAGGGCGAAGCAGGCCAGGGCCCTCAGGCAGCGGGTGCGGTGCATGGAACTCCCGTCAGGTGATGCTCATCAGACATCTGGACCTACCACCTCCCACACGCTGGCCAACCAGCAATCCCCCAGAAGCGCCCAATGCAGGAGCACCCGGTTGCCCCGATCACCGTTCCATCACGTCCCTCGCGCGTTACCCTCACCAGGCCGCATGATGCACCCCTACACCATCCTTGGGGGGATTCATGCACGTCCGTACCACCACTGTCGCCGTGCTGCTCGCCGCATGCGGCAGCAGCGACAACACCAACGCCAAGACCAAGTCCAGTCCCAGCGCGGCCAAGTCGACAGCATCCGAGTCCACCGAAGAAGCATCGCCCGAGCCCGACGAGCCCTACTCGTTCGGCACTCCGATGGACTGGGGCAACGACGCGGGCAGCCCCACCGGCACCACCACCGTCCTCGGCTACGAACAGCCGATCAGCAGCGTCGGGTCGGCCGCGGAAGAGACCGGTGAGAAGGGCCATGTGTGGGGCGCCCTGGAAGTGAAGGTCTCCACCGACAAGGGCAAGCTCCTCGTCACGAACACCGACATGACCCTGGCGTACAAGGACGGTGCTCGCGTCGAGGCGTCCTCGTCGACGTGGGATGACTTCCCGAAGCCGGAATTCCCCATTGAGACCCAGGTCCGCGCCGGGGACTGCGTACGGGGGAAGACCGTGTTCCCGGTGCCGGGATACCAGCGGCCCGTGAAGGTGATGTACGCGCCGGGCGGCGCGAGCCAGACGATCGCTGAGTGGACTGTGCCCGCGAAGGGGTGACGCGCTGCTCGGCGGGCCCTGTCATCGGGGTCGACCGCCGAGGCCGCCGAATGGGTCGGGATCGCAGCCCAGGCGGCCGCCCGCGTCGGCGCCCGCAAGACCTCGACGATCGGCATCCTTCAATCACAAGCCCCGAGAGGGTGGGGGCGAGCTAGCCGGTGACTAGGCGTTCTGCTGGCGTCCGGGCGACGAGGACGCTGCGCTTGGCGGCTGCCGCGAGGAACAGCTGGCACCGGGGCCGCGTCCACGTCGTCGAGGGCTTCGACGCCCACCCCACGCAGGTGCTGCACTTGACCGACGCCGAAGCTGCTGTGTGGTTGACCTTCACGGAGGCCGGGGAGCAGTGATCCGGCTCGGACAGGCCAGCAAACGCCGTCCCTCTCCCTGACGGACGTACAGCGGCTGTGGCCGATCAGCAAGAGGCCCACCGGCCACGGCCGGGGGCCTCGCCGTGCACGGCGTCGGTCAGGGCAGGAAGTTGTTCTGCCATTCCAGCGAGTTCATGCTCAGTGCGGCGTCGGCGAGGGCTTTCGCCGAGGGCGTCTTGAGTGAGGCGAGGCTGGTGTCGATCCAGTTCTGGGTGAGGCGGTAGCCCTGCTCGCGGTACTCCACTGCCTGGACCAGGCATTCCAGCTTGTCCGCGTCGCGGGCGACGATCGCCTCTGGTGTCTGGCTGGCCTCGTACTCGTCGACCGCGCTCTGCACGCCGGTACGCACGGCCGGGTGGGCGTTGGCGACCTGGTCGGCGGTCACCTCCTGGTTCGGGGCGGCGCGCAGGTACTTCCGGCCGATGTGCGGGATGTCCCCGACGCGGGTCTCCTGGCTGTCGTGGAACAGGCACATCAGCGCGACCCGCGAGGGGTCGGCGCCTTCCATCATCGCCAGCACCGAGCCGATCACCCCGACCCGGAAGGAGTGCTCGGCGACGGACTCCGGAGCCTCGTTGCCGGTGAACCACCAGCCGGTCCGTGCGACGCGCTTGAGCACGCCCATCTCGGAGATGAAGCTCGCGGTGCCCCTGGTGGTGTCGTCGGCCATGCCGTCCTCCATCGTCAGCGGTTGTGATCGAAGACGTAATGGACGCGGGCGAGTTCGCGCCGCGATCTCGCCGAGAGCGGCACCTCATCCAGCAGCCGAGAGGTCCGCTCGCACAGCAGCCCGGCGAGCTGCCCGGAGGCGTGCGGCAGCCACGGGAACGCCGCCAGAAGCGCCCACAACGAGTGCCCGTACAAGTCGACGTACCCGGGGGCCAGATGCAGCCCGAGGGCTAGCCCACGCAGCAGGGTCACCGGATCCCACCCGGACAGGTCCCGGTCCTGCATGAAGGCGTCGTCCGGCTGCGGCACCGGCAGCACTCCGAGCCACAGCGCCCAGTAGTTCAAGTTCGCGGGCCTCGGCCGTGTCGTCGTCGGCCAGAGCGCGGTCGATGAAGTCCAGCAGCGGCTGCGGGTCACCGAGCCGGGCGAGCGCCGTGGCGGTCGAGCGGGCCTCCGCCCACTGTGAGGACCGAAGACGTCGCGCCGACGGTGGAGGGCGCTCGCGGTCCACGCGGCCGCGTCCGGCCCCTGGTCGTACGAGGCCAGGTACAGCGCCTGGCGGTGCAGCAGCGCCCTGGCCTCACCCTGCCGGGCCGCGTCTTCGGTCGCGCTGCGCAAGTGACCCAAGAACGCCGCCCGGTCCGCCGCGGCCAGCTGCGACGCGGCAGCGCCCGGCCCGCGCCGGGGCCTGGGTAACCGCCCGGCGAGCGCCGACGGCGCGGTGCCGGTCAGCGCCCAGGCGAGCAGGTGCGCGGTGTCCCGGGTATGTACCCACCCGGCCAGCGGATGAGGACCGCCGATATCGTCGCCGAGCCCGGCCGCGATGATCCGGTCCGCGTCCAGCCACTGCACGAGCGTCGCGTCGGCGCCCAGCGCGGGCAGCCGTCGGCGCAGCCCCAACCACGCCCCGGCCCGCACGTTCGCCAGCCGCCGCCCGCACTCCCAGCCCTGCAACGTGTCCAGCTCCACGCCCAGGGCCGCCGCCAGCCCAGCCTGCGTGCGCGGCATCGACTCGCGGACCAAGCGCACACGAAACCGGTGACAACAGCTGGACCGCGACTTCCCTCACGTCCTGATCTCCGCAGGCACCGGCGGCGGCAAGTCGACCATCCTGCGGTGCATCTGCTGCCAGTTCATCCACCACGGCGCTCTGGCCTACGTCCTGGACTACAGATCTCCCACCTCTGGGCCCGCGGCGTCCCCGGCGTGACGTACTGCCGGGACACCGCCGAGATCCATGACGCCCTGATCCACCTCGTTCAGGAAGGCCGGCGCCGTATCCGGCTCGCGGAGCAGCTGGGCGACGACGTCCTGGAGAAGGAGCCCTGGCGCGTCGGCCCGCGGCTGGTGATCCTGCTCGAAGAGGTCAACGCCACCATGGCGCAGCTCAAGCGCTACTGGGAGCGGATCCGCGAGAGCGGCGATGCGAAGGTCTCCCCGGCCGTCGACGCACTTGCGGAGATCCTGTTCATGGGCCGCGCGGTCCGTCTCCATGTGCTGCTGGTCGCCCAGTCCGCCACGGCCCGCGCGATCGGCGGGCCGGAGATGCGCGAGAACTTCGCCACCCGCATCCTGGTCCGCTATACCCTCAACGCCTGGCGGATGCTGGTCCTCGAGGTCAGCCCGGCACCCGCGCCCACCCGGCGCCCCGGCCGCGTCCAGGTCGTCCTCGGTGGCCGCGCCCAGGAGACGCAGGTGCTGAACCTCTCCGACGCCGAAGCCCGCGAGTGGGCGATGTCCGGCGTCCATTCCAGCGGCGAGGCCGGCCCACTCCTGCCCAAGCCGACCACACCCGAACCCGCGCCCGTCCTGCCTGTCCCGGCACCGGCCGACCGACCCCGACGTCCTCACCGACGTCCAGAACGCCACTCCAGAGGCACCGGCCCCCGAGCCGCCGGCCGCCGCGCTCCCAGCGCCGGACGACGCCGTCGTCGGGCTGCGCACAGCCCAGCAGGAGCACCTGCCGCAGCTCACGCTTGCTGCGCTGCGCTGGGCTCGCGTCAACGACCCGGACTTCCCGGCCTCGGTCGACAAGCTCGACAAGCGGGGCGCCGAACTCCTCTACCGCGTCGGTGACCTCAAGCGCTGGGCGCGCAACCGCCCCCGCGGCGCCATCGGCCCCACCGACCCCTCCTGATCCGATCTGGGCACGCAACGATCCCGGGGACTCCGCACGTCAACCCCGGGGCCCGGATTGAGCTCTTCCGCGCCCCGCAGCAGCCGGACAGAGGGTTGCACCGTGGCGGATGCTTCAGACGGTAGTACCCCAAGCCGGAAGCGGCACTTCGCGTAGTACGGTCCGGCTGACCTGCGCGAAGGCCGTACGCCGCGGCCCAAGGCCGGCGAGCACGGCGAGCTTGTCGGCCGCGAGCTCCGCGCGCCTGCTTTACCTCGCCGTCGACCACCACGGTCGGGCGGCCTTGCTCGGATTCCGGTCTGCGAGAGCGGTCCACGACAACTGCTTCTCCCCTCCTGCTGGCGTCCTGTCAGAGGTGTCGGCTGTTGGCCAGCCGACGGATGACGGCTGCCTGGGCCTCGACTTTGTTCTTGATGGCGGCAAGGGCTGAGCGGTTCTCTGTGATGGCCGCCTTTTGGTAGTCGGATTCGACGGCGTACCAGACGCCGGCGAGATTGGTGTCTTTCTTGCATGCGGTGTCGGCCACGGCACGGGAGATCTCTTCAGCACTCGGCGCGGGGGAGCGGATCGAGGCCAGGTCGGCGGTGACCTGAAGAGGGGACCGCACCTCATAGCCATGTGACTTCATGCAAGAAGCCCAGGCGTGGAATACGGTGGTCACCCGGGAGTCATGCATCGAGTCCGCGAAACTCTTCCGCTTGATCCGCGATACCAGCCCGCCCGGCTCGGATCCTGGGCCCTGCGGACTGGCGGAGGAACTTTCCAGCCGGCGGTACGCCTCGCCTGCACAGCCCCCCGGCGGCACGGTGCGCTCACCAGAGGGTGTCTGTACGACCTTGTGTGCTGTGGACGCGGCACCCAGCAGGACAAGTCTGGCGGCCGGTGGGTAGTCCATGAGTTTCTTGCCGGTTGCGGTCGCTCCGCGGGAGCGGGTACTGGGAGTCTGACGTGGTCGGTGGTAACCCCACGTGCGAGCCTCGGCATCGTCCGTCAGGCCGTACCTGCGATAGAGGATCGTATAGCCCAGCACGGCCGTGCTGTTGCGCCCGGGCAGCGGGGCCACGGGATAGTCGAAGCCGAAACGCCGCATGCAGTCGCCGAGCAGCAAGTGGCTCAGGTGGTCGTACTCGACGGTCTCGTATGGGGTCAGCATGTACGTTTCGACGGGAAGGTGAAGCCTGGCAATGTCGAAGACCACGGGCGTAGCGGTGGGTGGCTCGTAACGGTGTTCCTGGGACGCCGAGCAGGCGCTGAGGACTCCCAGGGCGACCAGTGCGGCCGGCACTGTCTTCCAGCCGAGGCCAGGGGCACGTGTCACAGCAACTCCCTGAGGTGGAGGTAGAAGCGGTAGCGGTGGGGTGCCGCGTCAGCGCGGCACCCCACCGGTCGAGATCAGCCCTCGCCCCTGCCGGGGCAGTAGGTCGAGTCCCAGACCGCGATCGAGGCCTCGTCTTTGCTTAGCTGGCCCAGATTGCCACCCCTCCAGTGGCTCAGGACGTCGTAGTTCCCGCTGGTGAAATGGTAGTTGTTGAAGTTGGGATACTCCCAGATCCCGACATTGCAGTCGGAGGCATCCTCGGCGGATTCGGCGTTGTTGCGGATGACCTGACCGCTTCCCGCGCCGTCGTTGCTCGGGAAACGATAGTTGCCGAGGTCATGGACGTTGGCATCAGCGTGCGGGTAACCCCAGCCGGCCCCCTGAGCGCCCGTGTAGTAGTACAGGCAGAACCAGTTGACGGTGTTGCAACGCTCCGTCCCCCAGCTGGAGATGTTCACTCCTCCAGCGTGCGCTGGAAACGCCGACATACCGAGGGCCAGGATTGCCGCACCGGAGACGCCGATGCGCACAGCCTGCTTCTTCCACTCCACGTGATGGTCCTTCCTGGTCGAGGTGTACGAGTGGCCACGCACCAGGGTTTCGAGCCGACGCGTTGTTGCGCACCCTCGTTCCACGGCATGCAACAAAAACTCCAAGGTGTTCCGGCACGTGGTGAAGTGACGGAAAACCGCAAGTCATCATGGTTGTAGCGGATTGACGATCACGCTTAGGTTGGGTCCGCCACGTTGCGCCGATGGGGGAGGCGAGGCAGGGATGGGCCGTCGCCGCCCGGCACCGCCGGACCGCATGGAGGCGCTGTCCGGGCCCGGATCGCCGGGACGTCGCCGGGTCCCGACCCTGCCGCCGGCCGTCGGGGGTGAACTCGGCCACTCAGGGGCACCCAGGGCATCGCGCATGGCGGCCTGTCCAGCCGGTTCCCGGGGCTGGCCGCTTCTCGTACCGAGCTGGGCCTCTGGCCACGGCGCTCAACGGCACGCTGGACCGGATCGAGCCAGGTAACGCCGCGCGGGGTCGCCACCACGTCGCCCATGCCCCGCCGCATCGCGGACACCGGCCACGAGCTCACACCCCTCCCCTCACCAACGGCGACGGAATCCGGCCACAATCACTACTGCCTCGCCGTAGCCGGAGAAGCCGTAGCAGTCGAAGAAGGAGCCGGAATGACCGAGGGGTTCGAGCGCCGCACACCGAGCCGGTGGGGAGAGGGCGGCGCGTTGAAGGAGGAGATCCTCGCCGCCGCCGCGCGGATGCTGACCGAGTCCGGCAGGGAAGGGGACCTGTCGTTGCGCGCGGTCGCGCGGGAGGTCGGGATCTCGGCCCCCAGCGTGTATCTGCACTTCAAGGACCGGGCGGAGCTGGTGCGCGTCGGCCAGCGGTTCGCCGCGTTGAGGAAGGATGCGCACGAGGCCGCCAACGGCAGTCCACCGCGTGAGCGGGTCGCCGCCAGGACGAGCAGTACGCGCAGCGCCAGCTTCCGCGTGAGCCCGGACGAGGCGCACCGCACTGAGCGGTGCCACTTCGGCGGGGTGGGCGCACCATCGAGCGCCGGGAGTCGCCCTGCCGTAGCCAGCGCTTGGTTCTCGCCGCCGAACCATACGTCGACCGCACCGTGCTCGCCAGCAGATCGCCCGAGAGGAACAGCAACGCCGCGCCCTGGACGACTTCAACGGCCGTTGGGGCGCGGCGGGCGGAACGAGCGAGAGGCCGTCCTAGCGCTGTACGGAGCCTGAGCGAAGTGCAGCACGACCGCCTTGGCTGCGGCAGCAACCTGTTCTTCACCCAGAGCATGGAGAGCTTGATGATCTGGTCGACGTCGCTCGGGCGCAGCAAAATCGCGTCGCCGATGTGCAGGGGCTCAGGAGACTTGTGCTGCTTCAGCCGGTAGAAGCGGCCGTCGTCGTTGAAGCCCAGGTGCGAGGCCGTTGCTGCTGGTCAGTGGCCGAGGTAGACGTATTCGTAGCCTTGGTCGCCGTTCCACCAGCCGCTTCGCTCCCAGGCGGACCATGCGCCGGTGGTGCAGCTTCGGGCGAAGACTCGTGGGTAGGCGCTGTTTTTGTCGTTTCCGATGTCGCCTCGGCCGAATGCGCACATGCCGTCGTTCGTGGTGTCGATGACGCGGATCTTGATGCTGCTTTGGATACGGCCCCCGTATGTGCGGCGGCATTCGTAGTACTGCATCTTGGCGCCGCCGGTGGTGTGGGTTCCCCCGTACCAGCAGTTTTGGCTCGTGGTGGTGGTCACCGGGCTGGCGAGGGAGCTGGCTGTGGGGATTCCGGCAGCCCCTGTGCCCAGAGCAAGGCCGGCTACTGCGGCGACCATGCCTTTACGGATGTTCATTTTCTGCGTCTCCTTCGGACTCGGCTGGAACAGGTGTTTCCGCGTGTTGCTGGCTGCTTGGTCGCTATCGATGACCGCCAACCGCAGTCGCCTTCGGTCGCAGCTGATCAAATGCCAGGCCCCGGCAATGTGCGGCTGGAGAGTGGCTTGGACGAGCGCTGTGAGAGGAGTGAAACGGCGACGCCGGTCGGCACCAGTCGCCCTCGGTGCGCGTGTCCGGCCCCTGTGTGGCTGTGCGCTCTTATTCGCGGCACCAGTGCAGGAGGGCGTCCCAGGTTCTGGCGCCTACGATGCCGTCTGTCTGCAGCCCGCAGTGTTCTTGGGTGACGACCACTGCGTGGTGCGTCTGATGGCCGAAGATGCCGTCGGCAGGGACGGCGAGTTTGCTCTGCAGATACTTCACACACGTGCCCGTGCTGCCTTGCCTGAGAACGTTGGTGGGCAGGCTGCTGACCCAATGACATCCATGGGCTGTGGAGGAGGATGCTGCACCTGCGTCGGTGGCGCTGAGAGCGCCGAGGAACACGGCGCCGACCAGAGCGGCGGCGGCAAGGGCTCGCCGTATGGCAGGTGGTTTTCGTGTGAGATCTTCCATGGGGGATCCCGTCAGGTGAGGGGAACGTAGATAAGCCGTGGCCTCGTCGCCTCGCGCTTGAGATCGACTGGGCTGCTGGTGGTCCGCCGGGCGAGCTCATGACTCGGCACACGTGCTAGAGACACGGGCGGTGCCGGAGGCAGCGGCCGCCCGTCTGTCGCTGTGGGACGGCCACGCCTCAGGGCCGAAGGAGGGGTAGTGCGCGGGCGTCCACCCCCGTGGGGCGCCCGGTCGGCAGGTCACTACTGAGTTTTTCGTTAGTTCTGTGGTGTTTTGGAGTGGATTGTTAGGCCGGTGTGGGTGAGGAAGGACCATGGGAGTTGTTCGCTGGAGCAGATTCGGTGGATGCCGCGCTCGGCTGCGTCGGCGATGTCGGCGAGATGGTCTGCGGCAAGGTTGGCGAGCTTGCGTGCTTTGATGGCCGACCACAGTAATTCCACGGGGTTGAGTTCGGGTGCGTAGGCCGGCAGTCGCTCCAGCGTCAGCCACTCCTGTTCGTCCGCCCAGGCCCGCATGCGCCGGCTCCAGTGGGCGGACAGTCCGTCCCAGACCAGCACCACCCGGTCACCGGCGTAGAAGGTTTTGATCTGTTCCAGCACGTGGATCAGGGAAGTGGTGTCGTAGCTGCCCGGCTTGAGGTGGAAGCACAGCCGCGGCCCGCGTTCAATGTCGGCGGCGTGGTAGCCCAGTGCGGCGGCCATACCGGCCCGTTTCCAGTTCAGCCGGTGCCGCAGGGTGGGAGTGCGACCGCGGGGCGCGTAGGTGCGGCGTATCTGGGGCAGCAGGGACACGCCCGATTCATCGAAGAAGACGATCCAGGCACGTTTCTTCACTGCCCCTTTTTGATGCGGGGCCACTCGTGGGCGATCCACCGGGCGATCTCGGCGTCGTCCCGCTCGACGGCCCGGCGCTGGGGGCGCTGCAGGCTCCAGCCCATCCGTCCGGTCAGCAGCCGCCACACCGACGCCCGCGCCAGCTGCACCCCGGTCAGCCGCTCCACCACCACACCCACCCGTTCCAGAGTCCACAGATCGGCCTCGAACCCGTGCGCCTGGGCGCCCTGCACCAACGCTGCTTCCACGGCCGCGACTTGAGCGTCGTCGAGTTTGGGCGGGCGGCCGGTAGCCGGGCGCCGTCGCAGTGCCTGCATCCCGCCCTGCTCCCACACCCGTTTCCAGCGCCGGACGCTCTCCAGGCAGACTCCCACCGCCCGCGCGACCTCGGCCTGGGCACACCCCCGCTCGAACATCTCGGCCGCGCGCATGCGACGGGCCTCGGCCAACTGCGGCCGCGTCAACGGCGGAACAGATACAGCACAGACATCAGACTCAGCGCGAGAGGACACCACTGGATACTCACACCACTGAAGCCCCCGCACCCACAGAACTAACGAAAAAGTCAGTAGTTCCAGGCGGGGTGGCCGTAGCCCCAGATGAGGTGGCTGGTGCGGGGGTACTTCAGCCGCTGGACCTGGTCGGAGCGGTTTCCTTCGACGGTGTAGACGTGAGTGTCGTCGTAGGACGTCACGATCCCGATGTGGTCCTCGCCGTCGTGACCGTTGAAGTCGAAGAAGATCACGCAGCCTTCGCGCGGACCACCACCAGCGGCGCCCCGGCGGTAGAAGCGGTGCTGGTTCTTGAACCAGGTGAGGTGGTCGGGGACGTACTTGTGCTTGCCGCCGATGGCCGCCAGCTGGCCCGCCTGGTGAAAGACCCAGCTGACGAAGACGTCGCACCACTCCTGACCGTCGGCGCCGTACCACCGACCGTACTTGGTGTGGTTGGTTCCGCTTTCCCGGTATCCCACCTCCTTCTTGGCGATTCGGGCGACCTTCGCCGAGGGGGCGTTCGTGTCCCGCAGCGCGACGGCGTCCAGTACGGCCAGTTCGGCGGGCGTCACCTCCTGGCTGGCATCGACCGGCTTGGTCTCGTCAACGGACTCGGTCACGATCACTCCTTCTTTCCCTTCTTGCGGTGTCTGCGAAACCGCGAGCGACTGCTCGGGCAGGGCGGGTGCCGCCGCCGTTCGACGGCCCGCCGAACACCAGGTTCCGAGCCGCCCGGTTGTTGCGCAGGCCCCTGCCGCAGCACGAAACAAACGCCGGCACAGCACCTTCAGCACAGGTCAAGGCAAGTGGGAAAGAAGGGGTAGGGATCGTCAGGCGCGGCAGGACTGGGCGTAGGGGCGTTCCCGTACGTAGTTCTGCCATTGCACCGAGGTGAGTTGACCGGCGGTGCCGGCGCAGATCCGCCGGATCGCCGGGCCGAGCCTCAGGGACGTGAACTCGATCGTGCCGTCGGATCCCGCTGTGGCCAGGAGCTGCCCGTCCGGGCGGTACGCGCCCGTCGCTATCGCTTCGGTGTGTCCTGCGGTGAGCGCCCTGCCCCAGGGAGCTGGTCGAGCAGGGTCGGTCAAGTCCCACAGCAGGACGCTCCGGTCCTCACTGGTGGAGGCCAGCGTGTGACCGTCCGCGCTGAAGCCCACCCAGGTCACCCGACCGGTGTGCCCGGTCAGCGATCTGCCGACGGCCGAGGCGTGCGCGGGAGTGCGGACATTCCACAGTCGTACGTCGTGGCCGACGCCGGCGGTGGCCAGCAGCCGTCCGTCAGGGCTGAAGGCGCCCCATAGGGTGCCGCCGGTGTCGCCTGTTCGGATGTCCGGCAGGGACCTGGGACGGACAGGGTCGCGGATGTCCCACAGGCGGACCTTGTCGTCCTCGCTGGTGCTGGCCAGGGTATGGCCGTCCGGGCTGACGCCTGCCCAGTGGACGAAGCTGATGTGGCCGGTCAGCGGGCCGCCGAGGCTGGCGGGGCGTGCGGGGTCGGTGACGTTCCACAGCCGGAGGCTGTACTTGGGGCCGCCTGTGACCAGCAGATGCCCGTCAGGCGTGAACGCCAGCACGCCATCGGCCTGGTCGGCGCCGCCGGTGCGGATCAGGCCGGCCCGCCGAGGGCGGCCCGGAGTTGAGACGTCCCACAGCCGTACGGTGCCGTCACTGGCGGCGCTCGCGAGCAACCGACCTCGCGGCTGGAACACCATCCGGATGGCGAGGTGCTGACCGGGAAGCTCGCTCAACTGCCTGCCGCCCGCCGGATCGCGGACGTCCCACAGCCGTACCCTTCCGGCGCTCGCGCTGGCCAATACACGGCCGTCCCGGTTAAACGCGATGCCGGTGACGCTGCCAAGATGGCCGGCCAGGAGCGCGCGGGGAAGATGCCACAGACGTACGCTGTGGTCGTCGCTCACGCTGGCCAGGGATCGCCCGTCGGGGCTGAACGCCAGCCAGTTGACGAATCCGGCGTGCCCGATCAACGGCTGCCCTAGGGCGGCCGGATGCCGCGGGTCGGAGACGTCCCACAGCCGGATGGTGTGGTCCGCGCCGCCCGTGGCGAGCGTCCGCCCGTCCGGTGAGAACGCCACCGCGAGCAGGGTGCCGGTATGACCGGTCAGCGGTCGGCCCAGCGGCTCGGCGTGCTCCGGCTCGGAGGTGTCCCACAGCCGCACCTTGTGGTCGTTGCCCACGCTGGCCATGAGTTTGCTGTCCTTGCGGAAGGCGACCGCGTAGACGACGTCCGGGTTGTTCAGCGGTTTCCGCCACTGCTTCGGCTGGACCCTGCCGGTGACGTTCCACAGGCGGATCAGGTGATCGTGGCCGGGAGCCGCCACCGTGCGGCCGTCCGGGCTGAAAGCAGCCGAGGAGACGGGTTCGCGGGAACCGGTGAGCGAGTGACCCATCGGTTTGGCGTGCGCCGGGTCCGAGACGTTCCACAGCCGTACGGTTCGGTCCTGACTGGCGGTGGCCAGGGTGCGTCCGTCGCGGCTGAACGACACGGAGAAGACGAAATCGCGGTGGCCGGTCAGCGGTCTGCCGAGTGCCTTCGGGTGCAGCGGGTCACGAACGTCCCACAGCCGTGCCGTACGGTCCCGGCTCGCGCTGGCCAGGGTGCGGCCGTCCGGCGAGAACTGCAGCCAGTACACCCAGCTCTTGTGCCCGGTCAGCGGTCTGCCGAGCGGGACGGGGTGCGCGGGGTCGGCCAGGCTCCACAGCCGGATGGTGTCGTCACCGGCCCCCGTCGCCAGCGTCCGTCCGTCCGGTGAGAACGCCACCGCGTACACCGGCTGGGAGTGACCGGACAGTACGGAGGACAGTGCGATGTTCTGCGTGTCCAGCAGTCCTGCGGCGGCTTCGCGGTCCGACCGCAGCCGGTGCGCCGCCAGATACATCCGCGCCGCCAGCGATGGATCGGTCGCATTCAGCTGGCCCGCCTCGGCGACCACCTGCTCGGCCACCGCGCGGTCGCGGCCGGCCCGAGCCAGCGAACGCTGTTGGAAGGCGATGACGGCGGCCGTCGATGCGAGCAGGAGAAGGGCGGTCACCGCGGCCAGCAGTGAGCGCATACGCCGGGCGGTGCGAGCCGCCGCCCGCCGCTCCTGCTCACGGGCGGCGACGCTGGCGTCGAGGAACGCCGCCTCGGCCTGGGTGAGGTCCGAGCGATGCCCGGTGAGGCACTCCTCGGCCGTGGCCAGGCGGGTGCCGCGGTACAGGGCCCCGGTGTCCCCGTCGAACGCCTCCCAGGCGCGGGCGGCCTCCGTGAGCTGGCGGTGGACCCGAAGCCTTTCGCGGGCGCCGTCGATCCAGGACTGCAGCCGTGGCCACGCGGTGATCAGTGCTTCGTGCGCCAGGTGCACCATGTCGCCGTCGAGTGTGACCAGCCGGGCGCGGACCAGTTGCTCCAGTACCCGAGCCAGGTCGGTGGGCTGGCCGGTGGCGCTCAATTCCCGCAGTTCGGCGTGCTCGGCGGGACGGCTGGTGTCCTGGGCCCCTTCCCCGGGCGTGATCAGGCGCAGCAGGATGCGCCGGGCGACCTCGGCCTGCTCCGGCGAAAGGCCGGCGTAGAACTCCTCGGCGGTGCGGGTGAGAGCACCGTGGACACCTCCCGCGGCCTCGTAGGCGGCAAGCGTGAGGGTGCGCCCTCTGCGGCGGCGCCAGGTCTCCAGCAGCGCGTGGGACATGAGCGGCAGTCCGCCCGGCTCCTCGGCGACGTCCTCGAGGACCCTCGCCGTCAACGTGCGCTCGACGATCAGCCGTGCCGCCATGGCGGGTCGGACGATCGCGTCGCGCAGTTCGTCCGGTCCCATGGGTCCGAGGAGGAAGGTGGCGTCGGTGAGGGCGGCGGCGAGCGGACGGTGCTCGGCACAGCGGCCGAGAAAGTCCGCCCGTACTGCGATCACCACCCGCAGTCTGCTCTCCGGTTCCACTGCACTCACCAGCAGATCGAGGAACGCCGCACGCTCGGCCGGGTCCGAGCACAGGGTGAACAGCTCCTCGAACTGGTCGACCACGACCACCGTGTCACCGGCTTCCTCACTCGCCGTCAACGCGCGGGAGTGGGCGGACGACGGGTGCGGCCCCGGGGTGAGGATCCGGATGGCCGCCAGCCGGCACTGCGCCGACTGCTCGGTTTGGAGGGACGGAAGTAGCCCCGCGCGCAGCAGGGACGACTTGCCGCTTCCGGAGGCGCCCACCAACGCGACCACGCGGCAGGACCGCACCCGCTCGGTCAGCTGGGCCACGAGTTGCTCGCGCCCGAAGAACAGATGCCGGTCGCCGGTTTCGAAGCGAGTCAGTCCCCGGTATGGGGCGTCGGTGTCATCGGCGGCCTCCGCCTCCACGGCCGCTTCCCCGGCCACTTCCCGCCAGCGCCGCTCCCAGTCCTCGGGATCCGCACCGCATGCCCGCACATAGGCCAGTACCACCTCCAGCGAGGCAAGTTGGCCACCTGCGGCCGCCCTCGACAAGGAAGTGACCGAATAGTTCGTGCGCTGCGCCATGGCTCGGTAGGTCAGACCTCCGGCCTCCTGACGCAGCTTGCGTAAGTCGAACGCGAAACGCTGGACCGGCCCGGCCGCCGGATCCAGCGGTCTCTCACGACGCCCCACTCCGTCCCCCTTGGTCAACGAGAGCAACAGGCCAACAGTGGCACCAGTGTCGTCGGCATCGCACCCCTGAACAGCCCCTTCCGGCCGATTGGCGCCCACAGCCGGGCCGCGGCGGCGTTTGTTGCACCTGGCAGTGCCGGGGTGCGCAACAACGCACCGGCCTACAAACATGTGACGGGACGACAATCCGCAGGTCGGCAACCCGTGAAGGGAATCCACGAATGACGCTTCTTGACCGAACTCCTGTTCAGGGAGTTATCCCTCGCATCAGACGCGGTGTGCGGGCGGGGACGCTCGGCGCGTTGGCCGCGGTGACCGTCACAGCGGCGACACTTGTCACCTCGCCCGCCGCATCGGCGACGGACCGGGAACCGGCGACGCTGCAGACAACGGACGCCACCGTGCGAGGGCTCGACGTCAGCGCCTACCAGGAGAGCGTGGACTGGTCCGCGGTCGCCGCCGACGGAGCCTCCTTCGCCTTCGTCAAGGCGACCGAGGGCACCTCCTACATAAGTTCCCGCTTCGCTCAGCAGTACGACGGTGCTGCGGCGGCCGGACTGATCCGCGGCGCCTATCACTTCGCCAGGCCGGACAAGGCCTCCGGCAGCGCCCAGGCCGACTACTTCGTCGACCACGGAGGCGCCTGGCGCCCCGACCGCAGGACCCTGCCCGGAGTCCTCGACATCGAGGCCACACCGGGCCTGCCTACCTGCTACGGGATCAGCCCTAGTGCCATGGTCGGCTGGATCGCCTCATTCGACGCCGAATACCGGCGCCGCACCGGCCGCCACCCGGTGATCAACACCAACACCTCGTGGTGGTCGCAGTGCACCGGAAACTCGTCCGCCTTCGCCGCCACCAACCTGATCTGGATCGGGAGCTGGACCGGAACCCCGCACCCACTGCCCAATGGCTGGTCCACGTACGCGTTCTGGCAGACCTCCGACTCCGGCACGTTTCCCGGTGACCAGGACGTCTTCAACGGCACCGAGCAGGACCTGCGGAACCTCGCTGTCCAAGGCACCTACACGCCGCCGCCACCACCACCGGCTGGCGCATGGCCGGTCGTCCAGCAGGGCTACAGCGGCCGACAGGTGACCACCGTCCAGTACCTCCTCAACACCCACGGCACGGCGCTGGCCATCGACGGCTCTTTCGGAGCGGCCACCCATGACGCGGTGGTCGCCTTCCAGACCCGCAACCAGCTCACCCCCGACGGCATCGTCGGCCCCAAGACCTGGCAAGCCCTCATCACCACCGTCAAGGAAGGCGACCACGGCCCGGCCGTCCGCGCGGTGCAGGCCGAACTGAAAGCCCATGGCGCGGCGCTGTCGATCGACGGCTCTTTCGGAGCGGCCACCCATGACGCCGTAGTCGCCTTCCAGACCCGCAGCCACTTGACCCCGGACGGCATCGTCGGCCCCAACACGTGGCTGGCGCTGGTCAACTGACTCAGCCATGGCCGAAAAATCCCTGCCGGTCCGCGAACCGCAGCTGTCGGACCGGCACCAGACCAACAAAGGAGAATTCGCCGTGCCCAACATTCGCACCATGCGCCGTCTCGGCCTCACCGCAGGGGCCCTCGGTGTCGCCACCGTGCTTGCCCTGCCCGGCAACGCGTTCGCCGTCACCAAGCTCTCCCAGTCGGCCGCCGCCTCCCAACTGCGCGCAGCCGGGGTCACTTGGTCCTCCAGCGGCAACTGCACCACCCGCTCCAACCCCAGCTGCACGTCGTTCGAACAGATCAACCAGGCCACCGTCAGCGGTCTCAAGACCCTCAAGAGCGCCAGTGGCTGTGCGATCAATGTCACGGGTGGCACCGAGGTGGGGCATGCCTCTGGCACGTACAGCCACTACCACGGCTACAAGGCCGACATCACGCCGAAAACCTGCATCAGCAACTACATCACCAGCAGTTTCACCCACATCTCCAACCGGGGTGACGGCGCGGTGCGCTACCGCTCCTCAGCAGGCAACGTCTACGCCCGCGAAAGTAACCACTGGGACATCACCTACTGCGGCGGCAGCTCCGCCTGCACCTCCGCCGCCAGCTCCTGACCCTCCGATCCGAACCGAAGCGGAAAGGCATCCCATGAAGCACCTCGCAGCCGTCCTCCTGGGCACCGGAGCACTGCTGGCTGGCGGCCTGGTCTCCGCGCCCTCCGCATCCGCCACCACCAGTTGCTACGGCTCCTCCTGCAACGGCCTGAACCCCGTCAGTACGACCTGCGCCAACGACGCCCGCACGGTGGCCGAGGGCAGCGGCCCGATCACGGCCATGGAACTGCGCTACAGCCCCTCGTGCCGCGCCGCCTGGGGCCGCTTCGTGATCAGCGCCCCGTCCGGCTCCAAGATCCAGATCAAGAACGACCAGGGCAAGCAGTACACCACGTACGGCAGCGGCCACTTCTTCAGCGTCATGGTCAACGACAAGGACGTGAAGGCGTGGGCGTGCGGTACGTGGAGCGGGAACGTCGACTGCACCCACAGCTACTGATGCTCGCCCCGGCCCCGGGTTCGTCCACGCGGGGCCGGCGGTTGCAGGGAAGACGGGTACCGGGATGACGCAGGGCGCAAGGGTCGGTACCTCTCGGGGGAAGGCACCGACCCTCGTGGCAGAGTGGGCGCTCAGCTCAGGCCGACTGGAGTCCTGTGAGGTAAGCGGGCTGCGGGTGTTGACGGTCACGGCAAGGCGGTAGGAGCGGGGCGGTGCGTACGCGCGCCTGTCGCCGTCAAGAAAGCTTGATTTTCGTACCCTTCCCCGTATGAACATGGTTGAGAACCGCGTGTTGGAGCTGAGCCCCGGAGAGATCGGCCGACCGGAGGTTCGCGCCCGTCAAATTTGCATACCTCAAATCGGCGTGGGTAAGGTCAGAACCTGTCAGATCGATGTTTTCCATCGAACTTCCTTGAAGGCTAGCTCCAGATAGATCTGCACCCCTGAGGTCCGCCTGCTGCCAGATGCCAGTAATATCCGCCTCAGCTATTTTTGCTCGTTCAAAGTAGGCGCAAGAGAAGTCGGGGACGGGGTCGTCGTTGGAGATGGCGGCGAGGTTGATTCCTTCCCCCGAGGAATACCGGAAGTCCGCCGCGCTAATTACTGCTCGGCGGAGGTCCGATCCGTCCATGCCTGCTCCGACGAGGTTCGCGCCTGAGAGGTCAACGCCATTGAGGTTCGCCTTTGTGAAGTCGGCCTGGCCAAGGTCGGCGCCAGACAGAATGAACCCACGAAGATCTAAATTTGAAAAATCCATTCCCCTTAGAGAGGTCGACGTTAGATCCACGTGGACATTTCCATCACGCGGCCGCTCCCGCTGAGCGAGTGCCGTGACGGCGGCACGAATGTCCGTGGCAGGAGGTTTCGCATCTGCCAAGAAACTTGAATCACATACTCCGTGCCCGCCTGTAGCCGGACCTGACGAGGGAAGTTTCTTCTCCATCGCTGCCCCCTCCGGTGCGCTCTTTGCAGGCTGGCGCTCACGGACGAAGGCGGCAAGAATCTGGATCACCGAGAATTCATCCCGGGGGGAGTCAGTCATGATCCGCTGTAGCGCGTATATGCCGCCAAGGCGCACGTCAAGGACGTTCGAGGCCAGATGCTCAACTGCGGCATTGAAACGATCCGTGATCTGTCCTTGCTCGCTTATCCGCAGTTGCTCTCCGTTCTGATCGACTGACACCCAGGTGAAGACCAGCGCCGCCACAGCTGCCAGTGCAGGCAATGTGGTGCTTGCCAGGGTCACCCATTGCTGCCACCTTCCACCAGTCTCGGCAGGACTCGCTGTCTGTCGTATAGGCGCTATCCGCCGTAGCTGCGCAAGGAGACGGCGTGTCTCCGACCGTCGCGGGCTGGCCAAAGCCCGCCTTGTTGCCCCAGTCCGCATCCGGCTGCGGCGTTGCCTGATCCGCTGCAGCTGTGCGCGGCGTGCGCGCGTGCGTGGTGCCCTTCCAGTCACTGCTCCATCTCACCGGAAGCCAGTGCGTCAGTGGAAGAGGGCGACAAAGGCTGATGGCAGTGATGTTGTGGCTGTTCTGGTCTGTTGTTTCGTCTTTCGTTTGGGATTTGGGGCTGGGGGCGGGTTGTGTTTCTGGTGTGATGGGCGTGGTCTGGTGGCGCGTTCGGTTTGATTGTTCGACTGGTTGGCCTGCGGTTTTGTATCTCACCCCGCAGCGGAGCGACGCGAAAAGCACCTGCAGCCAGCAATAGCCCCTCCCACACCGCCTCTCGGAAACCAGCCCATCCACCACTGGGTCAATCAAGCACCCCCAGATCCGCCAGCTGCTGCCGCTGCACGTCGGACAGCGCCGCCTGTCGACTGCGCATGTTGCTGCGCCATACCCCGAGCCTCACAGAATGCTCTTGGCCGTTGACCACGACCGTCTCTATGTGGGCCCTGGGAACCTTCACCGAGCCGGTGCGGGCCTTGTACTGCGCCAGGGCCGCAATGCCCCGCTCGAAGGCTCCCAAGGCGCCCTTACGGGCCTTGGCAGGCGGTTCTTCCGGCTTGGGGAGCGGCGTGACACCGAGCCGCGCCAGGCGCTCGCGCTGCCCGTCGCTCAGCTGCTCCCAGCCCTCGCGCTGCGCCTTCAGCCACGCGCCGATGTCCTGGTCGCCGAGGGTTACGCCGGGCAGGAGTTCGGCCAGCGTCGCCTGGTCCGCGATCAGGCTGGCCAGCGCCGCGTACCGGCGTTGCCAGTCGATGGGCCAGTCCGGGTTCCAGTCAGGGTCGATGGCTTCCAGCGCCCTGCGGCGGTCGGCCGCCCGTTCTTCGTCCCGGCCCAGGCCGCCGGCTTTGCGGAGATTGGCCAGCCACTGGCCCACCGCTACCCCGTCCACGACCGCGTCCTTGGGCGCGGCGAGCGTCCCGTGGACCGTGTGATAAACCCGGGCCGCGGCCAGGTTCTTCCAGAACCGGGCGTCGGTGACCGACCAGACCATGTCCAGCTCCTCCAGCAGCTCGGCGCGCCACGGCTTCAGCGTGCCGAGGCGGAACTGGCGCCGCTGCTCGCTGACCCAGGCCCCCAGCGCATACGTCCCGCCGTCACCGTCGCCGCCATCGCTTTCGGTCGTGCTGATGGGGACGACCGCGTCCAGCGGCACCTGCGCATCGCCGCGGGCTTGGACCCACTTGCGCAGGGCGTTGTAGCCGGTCAGCCACACCTCAGAGTCGGGCCGCAACACGCGGGTGCGCAGGAAGGCGGCGATGACGTTGGGGTTGCGCGGCAGGGAGAACCGCAGCAACGGCACCCCCGCCGCCTCCGCCCCGGCTTCTTCCTCCTGGCGGCCGCCGTCGGCCTCCGCGCGCTCGACGCCCTCTTCCAGGTGGTCTTCGCCGTGGTCCTCGGCGGTGCTGGCGCTGTCGTCTGCTCCCTCTGCGGCCTGCTCGTCCTCGTCTTCGCCGGTGTCCTCGTGCTGCGGGTCGAGCGCGACCACGGAGGTGGCCTGCCCGCTGGCAGTGGAAGTCCGGAGGTGATGGTCTGCGTGTGATTGTCAGTCGGTGATCGTCACTGTGATGTCAGTGGAGAACCCTGCTTGAACAGGGACAAGCTGCTGACATCCTTCGCCGATTACGTATGACACAAGTGACGAAAGTCGGTGTCATTTTCGTGCAGACCGGTATGCATGCGCTGCCAGGGTGGGGAGTGGCAAAGAAGTAGCAGGCATTAGCACTTGGCACCCCGAGGACGGTTCCTGTCTTTGCTCGGCCATGACCAGGTGCTGCTGCGGTCCCGTCTCGTCACTGATCCGACCCCCTTCATCCTCAAGCTAGGAATCCCCCGCCGTCGAGATGCCGTACGACATCGTTCTGGACGGCGAGGGAGGTCCAGACAGTGATCGAGCAGTACCTGGCCCGGAGGCACGCCGCACCGCCTGCGACCTGGTGGAACACGCACTGCCTACCGGCGAGATCAACATGGACGGAAAACATCACCCCTGCTGCAGGACGATGACGCAAACGGGGCGGGCAAGGCCGATGGAGATGGGGGAACAGCGGCGGCGCAAGGAGTAACGGCGTGAGCCCCGCTGCGCGGGGAGGCCGGCTCCCGGGCAAGCCGGGAGGTTGATGTGCCCGGTGGCTGCGGATGCGACCGCCGAGACCACGCGTCACAGCCCGAGAGATGACCAGCTGCGGGGATGCGCAGGAAGCGTCGGCCAGCGACCGAGCGAACGTGTCCCGGGCCTCGGCGATCCATGTGCTGCTGGCTGTGGGAGCGAGGATGCGGGCGTTTGGCATCCGGCGGAGACTGTTGTTGGGGCTGGGAAGTTAGCAGGGCATACGATCAAGGAGGCGCTTGATGCTGGAAGAGCTTCAGGCTCTCGCCCTGTCCGGCGCCACGACCCTGGTGGGCGCCATGGCGACAGACGCCTGGGAGACTGCCCGAAACAGGGCCGCAGGACTCCTCGGCCGTCACGATCCGGCTCAAGAATCGGCCCTCAAGGCTCAGCTGGATAACAACTCCGTGCTGGTGTCACGTGCCGAGAACACCGAACAGGCGCGCCAGGCTCTAGTCCCCATGTGGCACATGCAACTGGAGCAGCTCTTGCAGCAGGAACGCGATACTGCGGGTGAGCTCACGGTGCTGATCAACGACATCTGCGCGGCCCTCCCAGATTCTCAGAAGAGCTGGGCGCAGAAGGTGCAGAACAACATCGCCAGCAACGGAGGCCTGGTGATCGCTGCCCAAGACGGCAATGTCTTCATGCACCAAGCGGCAACCAGTCGGCAGCCGCCTAACACGTCTCCTGAGGACTTCGGTGGTACGTAAGTGAGTCAGCAGGGTACCGGCCCCCAACAGGGATCTGGAGGCTCCCTGCAGATGGTACGTGTTGTCAACGGATTCGGGTACGGAGTGGTCGGCGCCGACCTACATGTCTTCCCGGACCGTGGCCCGGTCTATCTGCTCACCGAACACCGCTCCGCCCGTCCGAGTCCGGACGATAACTGGCTGACAGCGCAGCCCAGCCGTCTCCTGAATGCACGGTTCCAAGTCGTCGACTTCACCGGCCGCGATCGGGAGCTGAGTCGACTCGAAGCCTGGCGCGACCGGCTCGGTCCCAGACTTTCGGCCCTGTGGCTGCATGGCCCAGGCGGTCAGGGCAAAAGCCGTCTAGCTGCCCAGTTCGCCGCCAGGAGCGCAATGGCCGGATGGAAAATTGTTGACGCAACCCACAGTGCGGTCACCGTCCTGCCACCCCCTGCCAGCCAGGACATGCGGCTAGAGAGTGCCACTGGCCTTCTGATGATCGTCGACTATGCCGACCGGTGGCCACCCTCACATCTCGCCTGGCTGTTCAGTAACGCTCTACTCCACCGGCAGATACCCACTCGCCTGCTCTTGCTGGCTCGCTCGGTCAAGGCCTGGCCCGCAGTCCGTGCTTCTCTGGAACATATGCAGTCGGACGCCGTCGATCTTCCTCTTCAACCGCTGACTGACCAAGCCGGCCGGAGTGATCGAGACCGAATGTTCACCGTGGCGCGCGACTGTTTCGCCGCGGGTTACGGCGTCGCCGATGCTGTGATCGGGCCACCCAGCTCGCTCCATCGCCCGGAATTCGGCCTCGTCCTCGCCCTCCATATTGCCGCCTTGGCCACCGTGGATGCTCACGTCCACGGCGATAGACCTCCGGAGGACATGGCCCATCTTTCCTCGTATCTACTGGATCGGGAACGTAAGCACTGGACTCAGCTGCACACCAACCAGTATGAAGGACTGGACTTCCGCACGTCGCCGTCGGTGATGAGCCGCACAGTGTTCACGGCCGCCCTGTCCGGTGCCACCACACACCCCAAGGGCGCCTCGCTTCTGAGCGCCCTCCACCTTGACTCAACGGACAGGGTGCTTGCCGATCACGCCATGTGCTATCCGCCCACCGAGACCGGCACCGTCTTGGAGCCGCTCTACCCCGATCGGCTCGCCGAGGACTTCCTCGCACTAGCCCTGCCCGGCCACAGCGTCACCGGCTACTCGGCCGAATCATGGGCTCCATCGACTGTCGAGGCTCTTACCCGCCGCGATGCCAACGGTGAGCCACCAGAGCACATCCTCCGGGCTCTCACCTTCCTGACCGCCGCCGCGGCGCCCGGCCGCTGGCCCCACGTCTCCACGCACCTTCGTGCGATCCTGCGCGCTGACCCAACGCTGGCCGTCACTGCCGGAAGCGCCGTCCTCACGGCTCTTGCCGACATTGACCTCGACTCGGGGCTCCTGGAAGCCGTAGAGGCCTCTTTCCCTGAGGATCGTCACACTGACCTGGACAACGGGTATCGCCGCCATCACAGCGCGGCTCAGTGTGGAACGCCTGAGCAGAACTGAAAATCCAGCCGATCGGGTCAGAATTCACCACAAACTGGCCAAACGGTTCGGATATGCCGGGATGGCCAAAGAAGCCTTGTCAGCCACGGAGGAAGCGGTGGGTATCTGCAAGGAGCTGGCGGATGAAGACTTCACGCAGCACGGCGCGAAATTCGCGTTGATGCTCAATAATCGCGGAGCGTACTTGGCTGACCTAGGGCAACCGGACCTGGCGCTGCAGGCTATAAGGGATGCAGTGGAAGTGTATCGCTCCTTGCCGACGCCCGACGAACCCGGAATAGCCCGCGCCCTAACGAACCTATCGGCGCACCTATCTGACAGAGGAGACATCGGCGATGCTCAGGCCGCTATAGAAGAAGCGATGAAGATCAGAAAGCGACTTACTGTACGGGACCCAAGTCATGCGCCAGGACTCACTGATTCGCTCCTGACTCTTGCTGTAATGCGATTCCGCCGTGGGAACGTAGGGGGATCGGCGAGAGCCACGAAGCGCGCCGTTGACATATCGCGCCAAATGGCATCTCGCAACCCAAAGACACATGAACCTATCCTGGCAAGGGCCTTGATTCACTACTCGGACGACCTGGTAAGTCTCGGCATGGCCAAGCCGGCGTTGAATGTGGCACGTGAAGCAGTGAGCGTAACCAGACGGCTCGTAAGGGAAAACCCCAACCTATTTGAACCAGACTTCGCGAGCGCCCTAAGTAACCTAGCTGCTCGTTTGGGTGACAACGGGAAGAGCGGCGAAGCGTTCCCCGTGATCAGTGAGGCAGTGGAGATCCGGGAGCGTCTCGCGAGCAGCAACCCGGTCCTTCACGAAGCGGCTCTCGGTCGATCGCTCAATAATCTAGGCACCACACTATGGTCGTTGAAGCGATTTTCTGACGCTGAAGACGTCCATCGGAGGGCTCTGCGGATACGTCGTCGACTTGCCGTAGATAACCCGTCGCTACACGAGGCGGATGTCGCTCAATCCCTCTTCAATCTAGGGCAAGTAATCGAGTGCCTGAAGCGGCCCGGCGAGGCGCGAGCATGTTTCCGGGAGGCGGCGGAGTTGTATGGGAGATTGAGAAGAGATAATCCGGCAATGACATCTCGGTATCTTGACGCCATGGCACCTCTCGGGCAACGCCAGCTCAACGAAGACGTCGAGTCCATCTGCGCCGAACTCCGACGCAACCTCTATAAGAAGTAGCGGGCCTTGCAGCTGCCGGTTCTGTGCGGTGAGTTCACCGACGCGAGCGCCCAGGTCGGCGGAGCCGAGCTGGGCCGACTTGCTGGCCCAGGTTTCGGCGGACCGCCGTCTTGAACCGCTCGACCTCGGCTCGCAGGCACCGGTTCTCCTCGCGCACGATCTCCTGTTCGACCTTCCACCCCGCCGGGGCCTTGGCTCGGCCGCGGGCGTCGCCATGCGCTTTATGTGTTCGCGTGCCCCGTCGGCGTAGACCAGCCAGTGCGAGACGTTCGGTATCCCGATGGTCGAGGGCTAACGGCTGAGGACGGGCTAGCTGTGAGCGCATCCGGTTGGCGGCCGCTGCGGGGCAAGTGACCGGGGGTGGCTCGGCGGTTCAGGGTGACCCGGATGTCGGCGAACCGCTGGCGGCGGGCGTTGGATTCGGACGGTCGGCAGGCCCTGGTTTCCAGGGCCCCGGCGGTGCCCGCTGACAACCCGGGCCTCGGCGTTGACATTCACTCTTTGATTAGCGAATGATGAATCATGTCTCAAGAGGTCTTGGAACGGCTGCGTGAGGCGTCCGTACGGGTCTTCGGCAACCGTTACCGGGCAGAGCTGATGTGGGCGCTCGCGTCGGCCGATGACCGGGGCGTGTGTCTGGGAGACCTCGCCGCCGCCCACCACGCACCGGCGAGCGTCTACCAGGCGCCGATGCGGGCACTGGTGGAGGCGGGTCTGGCCGAGAGGCTGCCGCGGACGCCGGGGGAGCGGCGACGCTGGTACCGGCGCAGCGACAACGAGGCACTTTGGCAGTGTCTTGGAGACCTGTTGAGCTGTTTGGCAGAAGAGACCGTACCCATGCGGGTTGGATAGTCGGCGGGGCCGCTGCGATCTCCCGGCGCCCGGTGAGGCAGGGTGGAGGCCATGATGACCTTGGCGAGCTCCGTGATCGGCCGTTCCGTATGGACGGCTTCGGCTGCCCTGCTGGAGGCTGACACCCAGGCCAGGGCGGCTTCCCTCCAGGGTGTGGAGGCCCTCTTCTTTTACCGGACAGACGCCGCCGAGCGCCTCAGGCGTCAGGACGCTGCCGCAGCCAGGCTGGATCAGATGGAGGTGCTGGAAACGCTTCTGGCGCTTCCGGTGGGCATCCCCGTTCCCCTCGCCTCACTCGATGCCGACCAGCGCAGGGCGGTTCGTGCCCTGCCCTCAGGGGCCGCAGACCGCGACCGCGAGACCGTGACCCGGCGTGCGGTGCGGCCGGTACGTGTGGACCTGGCAGTAGTGTCCGCCGCCGGATGGCGCCAGGGACTGCGGGACGCGGGCCGGTTCGCTCCGTTCTGCCGTCGTGCCATGGTGTTTACCCGGCGCCCTGCCCGCTTGGAGGAGCTGCTGGCCGAGGCCGACTTCTACGGCATCGGCGTGTTCCTCGCCGCCGAGCATGGTGTCGAGATGCTGCTTCATCCGGGGGAGTACCGGCCGCTGCGGCACACCGCGGCGGCATGGTGCTTCACCGAGGAGCTGTATCAGCTCCTGCGGTGATCCTCCGCTTTCGTCTGTCCCTTCGCCCCGTCCGGAGCCGATACCGGGGCGGCCAGTGCCCACCGCTTCAGCTGTTGGGGCACCTTGAAGGCATCCGGCTGCCGCAGTTGTGCGTTCACCAGCGGGTACTGCTCCACCGCCGCACAACAGCGCTCATGCCACCACTTCTGGCGCGCCAGCCCGGGAGCGGTAGCGGTGAGAGTGCGCAGCCACCCCATCAGCACCGCCACATTGTGCGCGGCCGCCCTCGCCGGCCGCTCACCGGCGTTTTTGGCGAACGCATCCAGCGCCCACTGTCCGCCACATGCCGCACAGCCGCAGACGGGAGCCGGGGCGGCGGCGAAGCGGTCGGCCAGAGTCTTACCGAGGAAGAAGTCCATCAGTTCGGGAAACAGTACGTGCGGCGACGTTGAGAAGCCCTTGCTGGTCTTGGCCTTCTCGCCGGGGGCGACGATGTGCCGCAGCCGACTGCCCGCGCCGAACGCCGTGAATGCTGCCCCCGCAGCCAGCGCACCGAAGGCAGCCAGATCGGTGCGCAGCAGCGCGGCGCCCGGCACCTCTTCGATCACCTGCTGCAGGTGGCCGACGGCCTTGGCATGACGGGCGAGAGGGTCCATCTGCCCGCCCAGCATGATGGCCTTCGGTCCCTTCACCAGCCGCAGGCAGGCGATCAGCTGCCGCACCGTGTCTTCCTCCCGTAGCCAGCCCACGTCGACCGGAACGGCGAAGACGACATCGTCCAGTTCGGCTACCCGCTGCGCCGCCGCCTTGAGCGCGTCGGAGTCCTCGGCCTGGATGTAGCCGGTTGGAGTCACGGGCGCCGTAACCCCAACCGCCCGCTGCTCGGCCAGTGACACCGTAAGTGGATCGTCGAAGGCGAAGGTGTCCTCGGACGCGTGCGGGAACGGCTCCTCCTCGCTGGCCGCCCGCGACTCGTACACGGCCGGATCCACCAGCAGCGGCCCGCTGAACTGCTCTTGGCCACGCAGCTTCCTGGCCTGCCGCAGCGCGTTCTTCCCGCACAGCACCAGTCCGCTACGGCTCGCATCGAGCTGCGTACGCAGATAGCCGACACGGGCAGGAGTCACCTGCAGCAGCATGCGCCCCTGCAGAACGCTCAGCGCACCGGACAGGGGCTGCGGTGTGTCGGGAGGCTGAGCGAGATCGGAGCGCGGGCGCGGCAGCGGAGCATACGGGTCGATCATGTCCTCACCTTCGAAGCGGCTCAGGGGATAGCGAGCGGTCGCCTGCCACGTACAGGCGCTTGAAGTCCTCGGGTAGCAGGCGGGCGCACGCGGCCGCCTGGTCGACTGTAAGACCACGCACCGACAACAGGGAGTCCACCAGCGCCCGGACGTGCCGTGGCCGCTCCGGCGCCACCTCGACCGGCTCGGCGGTGCGGTAGCCGAGCGCCGACATCTCCACCATCACCGTGCGGTACTGCCATTCAGTGATGGCGTTCAGGGTGAGCGCACGCCGCAGCAGCGCGCTCATCGACACCCGCCAGACACGCTTAAGCTCCGCCAGTCGGGCCAGATTCACACCGTCGGAGAACGCCTTCCGGATGTCGGCCGCAGGCATCAAGAACTCTGCCGCGAAGGCGTCGGCCTGCTTTTCCTGCTCGCTCGGGGTGCCGGGACCAGCATGCATCACCAGGTGCCCCAGCTCGTGCGCGACACTGAAGCGGCAACGATCGCCCGGCGCATGGTCGTTGACCAGCATCAGCGGGACCTGCAGGTCGTCCCACTGACTGACCGCATCCAGCAGCTCGCTGCCCAGGTTCCGCACCACGACCCAGCCCCCGGCGTCTTCGATCGAGGCGATTACATCTGCCACCGGCCCCGGCGGCAGATCCCAGGCGCGGCGCACCTGCCGGGCTGCGTCCTTGGCGGTCGTGAGGTCGTCCAGGGCCACGCGCGGGAACCGGTGCGGGCTGTTCGCCGTCGAGGCGGCCTGCGTGATTCCCGTCATTTGAAGCCGCACCAAGGCGAGTTGGGCGTGGATACGACGCAGCGCCGACGCCGACAGCGCAGCCCGCTTGCGGTGGTGGATCAACCCCACCCCCACCCCGCTCACCTGAGGATCCAGGCAGAGCAGATCTGGCGGGTAGCCGAGGGCGGCGGCGTACGACTCCAGACGGCCCTCGCCGACCGTGAGGCGCCCCGATTCCGCCCGGCTGACGTACCCCTGGGACACCGCTGCTGCCCCGGCGGGAGCCATCTTGGTCATGGCAGCGGCGACGTCGACCTGCGTCAATCCCCGCGACTCGCGCGCCAACACGAGCATCCCGGGATGTGCTTGCAGGGCACCGGTCACTGACACGTCATACCACCTCAGATCAGACCTCAAAACATTAACACGAAATATTCCCCGACTGATTCGGCTTCAGCGCACGCTGCTGGCTCTCATGAAGGCGAGCCGTGTCTTGGAGTGCGGTGTAGACGTGGCCGAGGTGCACGTAGTGCTTCTGCTCGCCGTACGTCAGCCACATATCCGACCACTCGCCCTCGGGAAGCCGTTCGATGAGGGGTGTCGGCGGCTGCGAACGCGGAGCGGACCTGCTCGAGTTGGTCGCTGAGGATGTACCGCACGGGCGGCTACGGCGGCCCGCAAACGTCGCCGCAGCCGTGGGGAGCTGCCTGGCTGCGTGGCGGGCTGTTCGGCGAGGCCAAACCACGGCCTTCGGTGCGCCGTAGCTGAAGCAGGGCCATCGCCTCGCGGGCCCGGACCCAGACGTACAACTGCTCGTTGCTGGATTCGTCGGCGGTCCGGGCTGCGTAGCGAACCCGACGCGGGACTACTGGTGTTGTCCAAGTCGTGTAGGACGATCGCGGTCATCCCGGCCATCTGCCCGGCCGTACCGGCACAGCCGCGCTTGTACCGGGGTAGGCTCCGAGGCGGTGAGTAGCGGGCGCTGGCTGGCGAAGTCGCCGACGGGGCGGGCGCCTGTCCGCGATAGCCATAACTCCCGGCAACGGTCTCCAGAGTTGCAAGTCCCAGGAAGGCACCGGGAATGCGCAGCCCGCCGACGATGCGGCACTCAGGCGGGTGACGGCGGTGAGCCGTCCACAAGTCCCCCTGAAATCGCGTCGGATGACAACCTGTCCGCCCAATGACCACCCCCGTCACGGGATTATTGCCGGTGCCTACCGGTGGTTGTACAGGGCTCTGGACCGGGCTGTCAGATGCCGTGAGGGGCCCGCACTTCTTGTGCTGGAGGCTTTCGCGCAGGTGAGGGGCAGTGTGCGGAAGGTGGTGAAGAAAATTCGGTGATGATCTTTCATTTGGCTTCCGCTGAACGTCGAGTTCCTGGAGGCCCTGTGCGGTGCTGGATGAGCCGGCCGGGGTGAGGTTTCACGTAGAGGAGCGCGGATGGCCGGCATGGCTGACCGATCCCCCAACGGCGCGGGCGGGCGTCGGGGCTGGCGGAACAAGGACCAGGACCGTCGTGAGGCGGCGTACACGGCGGGCGTCCGGCCGGAGGAGGTGCTGTCGCCGGAGATCGCCAAGGTGTGGCAGGAGGCGGTGGATTCTCAGTCTCTGGTTCAGGTAATGCTCATGCGTTCGGTCGCGCGACCACACGCCGAGGACATCACGCAGCAGACGCTGCTCGAGCTCTGGAGGTACCTCACCTCCGAGGACCCGAAGCCGGTGGGCAACGTGCGGGCATGGATGCACCGGGTCAGCACGAACCGGCTGATCGACCACATTCGGGGGCTGCAGCGCAGGACCGAGGACCTCGTCGAGAACGTCGACGGCGCGGTCCGCAATCGCGGGATGGCAAACGGCATGACCGAGGCCACGCCGGAGAGCATGCGCGAACTTCACCGCAAGGCGAGCGAGATGGCCAAGGCTCTGGACGGTCTTGTCTCACCGCTGGAAGCCGAGACCGTGGTCCTTCACAAGGCGTACCTCCTGACCGCCAAGGAGGTCGCCGAGATGCTGGGGACCACCGAGGGTGCGGTCAGGTCGGCGACGTACACCGCGGTGAAGAAGCTCAGGCCCCAGAAGCGCAAGGTGCTGTTCCGGTTCGGAAGGGCGGACTCGGACAAGCCTCCCGCGCCGAAGAAGCCCCGTGTGCCGGGAAGCCGGATGGAGGTCGCCCCCCTCGAGAAGCTCCCCGGCCGTCCGAGCGAGTCGGTCACTGACTGACGCGGGTCGGCTCCTTCGCGAGCTCGTGAGCTGTGCGTGCGCCCGCATGGTTCACGGGCTCGAGTGGGAAGCCGAGCAGCTTCTCAGTCCAACGTAGGGCCGGGGGATGGAATGGGAGACAGCGTGAACACCAATCGAGGTACAAACCACTGGGCGACGTTCGTCGCTCTCGCGATGGCCGCCATCGGGATCATCACCCGTGCATGGGACCGCCTGCTGACCGCTGTCCTGCCCAGGCTGTCCTTCGGCCCGGCGTCCGCACGCCGTGTGAAGGACGAGGCGGTGGCACGACGGGCGACGTCTGCACCGCAGCCGCTCGGGGAAAGCACGCAGCTGATGTCGTGATGTAGGCCACAGACAGAGCCGGGATCCGATATTTCGGAGCCCGGCTCAGTCATGTCCGGTATCGGTTCACAACACCGTCGTCCGTCACTCATCGGGCCCTACCCCGGGGAGCGGCAGAAGGGCGGCGGCACCCAGAAGGAGCCCGGCCCATGACCAGCTTGCCTCAGCCGTACGGCGATGACCAGAGCACCCAGCTCGACGCCCACCTGCTCGCCGCCAAGGACGAGCTCGCCCGCCGCGCGGAGGAGAAGAAGGAAACCCGCCGTGCGGTGCGCTGCCTGCGTCGCGCCCGGCGCGCGCACCTGCGCCGTCTCCGCCGCGTCCGTCGTGCCGAGATGGGCCGCCGCGCGGCGGCCCTGACACGCGATGCGTCTCCGGCTGGTCTTGTCGGGCTGGGTGTCGTCGCCTTCGGGGCCGCGATCGTGATGTTCGTGTCGGGCGACGCGCAGGCGGCCGACATGCTCAGCGCGGCCATCGGCTTCTGGGCTCTGGCGTTGGCCTTGAAGCGCTCGAAGTAACGATGCCAGCACACTGCTTGCAGGTGGCCCCGACCGGTTCGCCGGTCGGGGCCACCGTCATGTCCCGCCCGCAAACAGGCCGGCGGTCCCGACGCTGTTCTCCTGCGGCTGTTCCTCACCCATAGGTGAGGCGGGAGAGCCCCGCGAGACGGAGATACCGCGGCGATCGTCCGACTCCTGGGCAGCCCGCTGTCTGACCGCGGGCTGTCGACCACCCCCGAACCCCCGAGGCCCGAAGGTTGCTTCACAGCCGGCGGGACGCCGCCTGGGGTCCTGTGCACCGCGAACCGGCGACCGGCATCGTCCTGGCGGAGGCCCGGGTCGCCATCCCGCACCAGCGGTAGCTGCCGACCGCCCGGCCTGCCAGCCGCTGCAACAGCGCACTGTTGCCCCCCTGACCTGTAGAGCAAGGTCAGAACGGGCAGGTACGTCGACATGGGGGATGCCTGCCCATGTGACGGCCCCGGGTACGCGTGCGAAGACCGACGCCATACGTTCATGGCGTCGGTCTTCGGTAGGGATCGTGCGGCAACACGGATCCCTCAAGCCCTGGTGATCAACGGTTGGAGCCAGCAGCCATCAGGGACTTTCTCAGCAGAGGGTGTACGAACTTCGTACACTCTGGGGATCGTGACAGCGGTGCGTACGCGGCGCAACAGCGATTGGGGCACCCGCGCATCAATTCGCGCTACCACGGTTTACCGTCAGCGATGCCCTGGCCTGGTCGCGCCGCAGACCAGGCGCTTTGAGTTGGTCCTACTTATTCAAACGGGCTCTTGCGGCTTCTTGCGGGCTGACGGGGACAGCGACGCATCAAAACCGCCGACCGTGCCTGCATGCGGACCGGCTGTCAGCTGCGAGGTGTCACCATCTTGTCCACCACCTCACGCCAAGGGCGGCGGCAACCGCCCTGTGGAGTGCACCGAGTTGGAGCCAGCAGCGACGTCCGGAGCACGGCAGCCCGAACGGCACGCGCCGTCTCAACGCCCCTGAAGCAGTCGTGATCATCGTCGTCGTCGGTCTCTCCGCAGTTCTCGTGGCCCTCGCCGCAGTGCCCTGCGCTGAGGTCCTGCAGCTGCTCGCGGGCGCCGGTCTCATCGCGGGCGCTGTCATCGCGCTCAGCACTCGGCTCTCCTTCCGGGCTGTCAGGGCAGCGCTCAAGGCTGCCCTGGCGACTGCCTGAGGAGGAGGCGATGGGACGGACCGAGAAGGACATCACGACGGCCAACGCGGCGTTGCACGAACTGGCCCAGTGGCTGCGCGACCAGCGTCGCTCCGCAGGGTTGAACTACCGGCAGTTGGCCGAGCGCGCAGGGCTCCACGCCACCACGCTGCAACGCGTCGCCTCCGGCAGCTCCGTGCCTCCGCGACAGTCAGTGCTCGCATACGCACGTGGATGCGACGCGCTGGCCGAAGAGGCCCTGCGGCTGTGGATACGGGCGCGGCAGGAACACATCCGAAGCCACGGCCGCCGCGGCCGCCAGCCCGCTCCCTCGCCTGCGCTCGTACGAGACTTCGCGGATCTCAGTGCAGCCATGCGCGAGCAGTACGAGAACGCCGGCGGGCCGCCGCTGCGGGTCATGGAGGAGCGGGCGGGCGGCTTCGGGGCACTCCCGCGCAGCAGCGCACACCGCATGGTGAACAAGCAGGCCGTGCCGCACTGCCTGGATCAGTTTCGGGCCTTCCTGCGGGCATGCGAGGTGCCCGAGGACGACTGGAAGGCGTGGGAAGACGCGTGGAGCCGAGCCTGGCGTTTCGAGAAAGAAGGAGAGGCTGGTCTACCCGAGGTCGCTGGCGGTCATCAGGGCATCTGGTCCAAGTCGCCGACTCCTCCCGTCCCGCGCCGCGCCGACTGGCCAGCGACCACGGTCAGGGGCCTCGACTACAAGACGGCGATGACGGTGAGGAGGGGCAGACCCCTACGGGCCTACCGTCGCGTGGTCGAGCACACGGAGCCGCTTTTCACACTGGAGGAGGAGAAGGCGCCCGGTACCGCCGCCGCGATCAGCGCGTAGTGGGGTTGCGTGCGCAGATTTGAATGAGCGGCCAAGGCCCGTTGGGCGGGCCCGTCCCCGTTGGGCGGGCCCGTCGGAACCCTTTGCCACGCGGCGTCCCTGGGCACCGCCGAGCCCACGGTGGCTGTAGTCGTGGCGCCTTCCGGCGTCGACGCTGTCACGACGATGCGTCTGGCTCACCATGGTCGGCGGAGGTCGAGGTAGAGGTCCTCGGTGAGTGCCCGGTGGATCTCGGTGTTCGCGTGCTCCTCCAGCGCGGCATACAGGCGCTCTTGCGGAGACCCGGGCGGCAGTGTCGCGCGGACCTGCGCGGCCCGGTCTCGCAGGTCCAGATCGCGTGGGTACGGCTGGCCGGGCGAGGTCGTTTTCACTCCTGAGGTGACCGATCTGAACGGGCTGGCGCCCCACCTCCCGGTAGAGTTCTTGCGAATGCTGGGCTGCGGCGAGGAGCAGGTCGGTGATGAACTGCGGCTCTTTCCAGACCAGATCGCGAGGGGCGCGGGCCAGCAGGGGAGCGACGCGGGCGATCCTCACCGCTGTGGACGGTTTCGGCTATCACCTCGCGGACGTCGGCATCGCAGGTGTTGTCGGCGACAGGCGAACAGATCCCCGCCATACAGTTCTCGGTGCCAGGGGTGGTCACGGTCGGCTGCCAGCCACTGTCGTAGCTGCCGCAGCAGCACACCGCGGCAGGGGCTGCGTCCGAAGGCCAACGCGGCGCTCCAGCGGTAGGGCAGTGGTTCATACTCGGCCCTGGGGGGGGGCAGGATCGTTCTCCCAGGCTTCCACCCGCCGCATCAGGACATCCAGTGCTTCGTCCTCGTGTGTCGCGAACAAGGCGGCCAGCGCCTTCTGCGCACGGTGACCCCGCAGCATCGGCGTGCCGACCAGTTGGCATATGCGCGATATCAGTCTGTCCTGCGCGATGGCGGCCTGGCTGCACGCGAGTTCGGTCGGGGCGCTGCTACTTGCCCCGGAGTTCATCGATCCGACGCTGCTCCCAGTAGTCCAGGATCATGTCGAGGCGCCTGACGGACGGTTCGATGCGGTTCAGGTCTCGGTCCAGGTTGATGAACGGAATCATCAGTCCGGTGAGTGACGACGTCTTGGACTTCAATTTGTCCGCCTGTTTCGCCCAGGACGGCAGGTGTTTGGATACGTGGCTGAGGCCGGTCAGCATGCGGGCCATGTCGTCATCTAGGAGGGAGGCGTCCGCTTCCCCGGAGCTGTTGACGCCCAACAGTTGCTGCGCGGTGGCTACGGCCGCGATGACGGCTTGCACACGCTTCACTGCGTGATCGTGGAATCGGTGGGCCATCGCTTTGACATCGACGTTGACGCCTTCGACGAGTCGACCCCGAAGCTGCTGTGGCGTCACGGCGGGAGCTGGGTCCGACGACGCCATCGTCCACGCGATTGGCTTGTGCCGGCCGACAAGTTCGTCGGCCAGAACCCTATAGGCCAATACAAGATCTGAGATCAGGTCCGGCTCCAGCGTGTCTCGGTGGTATGCCGCGTTGCGGTACTGGTGCAGCCGGTCGAGCACTTCGCGTTCATGGGCTGTCAGCACGCCCCTCTGCATCAGGAACTTGGTCTTTTCGTGCAGATGGTTGTCCATAGCCTTACGGCGATCCGGTCCCACGTGCTCATCGACCAGTCGGCTCAGCCGCTCGTCCAGTTCTCCGCCGCTGTCACGGAACTCGCGCATCTCCTCAATGACGCTGTCAGCGATCTGGAAAGCCAGCTGGGCGTTGACCTCACGGCCGACGACGACCTCAACCAGGTGGTCAAGAAGGATGAGAGCAAGACGGTCGTGTGCCTGATCGCCTGCCTCGACGCATCGCTGGATCTCGGCTATCTCGACCGCAAGCCAGTTCCACTGCTCGGCTTGCTGTATGGTCACGCGGTCCCAATCGGACGCGAAAGGCTGCATAGGCATGGCACCAGCCTCCCACCGTCTGACCGGACGACCACCGGTGACGCGTGGCCGAAACGGCCGCCATCGTGCAGCGTCGGCAGCGGGGGGCTCCAGTCTTGCCGTGTCGAGGGCCCCGTCGGCGCCACCGGGGACACGCTCGCGCACCGCCCTGTGAGGGACAGGCGGGCTGATGCCTCTGCCGGAGGCCTGCAGGGACGAGGCTCCAGCAGAGACATCAGCGCTTTCGGGCTGCGCATCCCCCCCCCGCACACGAGGTGCTGCGGCGCCTCCGGGCAGGCCGCCCGGCCGTCAGGCCTCGACGTCGGTGCCGTAGTCGGTGACCAGGCCCGCGAGGCCGGTGTCGTAGCCCTGTCCGACAGCGCGGGCCTTCCAACCGGTCGTATGGCGGTAGAGCTCCACCGCGATGGTGACGGTCTCGTCCGAGGCAAAGTGTCCGGGAACGAAGGACAGCCGGGATCCGGACGGCTGGGTGATGTCTGCTTGCCAGAGGGTGTGCTGGTCGAAGACCGCCGTGGACTGGGCCTCGAGGTCGATGCTCACGATGATGGCGATGGAGGCGATGTCGTCGGGGATGAGACTCAGTTCAGCGACGACAGTGTCCCCTCCGACGCGGACTCCGCCGTGGCTTGGGTGGTTGTAGAAGACGAGGTCTTGGTCGCTGCGTACCTTGCCGCTGCGGGTGAGGAGTACAGCGGACACATCAACTGGCGCCCCAGTTGCAGTGATGCGGACCGTCGTCGGCTCAGTGGCCAAAGCCGTGTTGGCGCCCTTGGCCAGCGGCTTCCGAATGCCGTTTTCCTCGCTGAGAGGCGGGGCGGTGGGAGGGTGGGGTGCGGTCGCCGACAGGTCGGTGCCGGTGAATGTGGCGAGAACATGCTGGAAGATGGGCCAGCCTTCGGCTTCCTCGCCGGGCCAGGGCACGTCCTGCGCTTGGTCGTGGTTCACCACCCGCATCCGAATCGTCAGCCGCCCCGTCCTCACGGCCGTCTGCCCACGCCAATACGACGCTGTTCTCCTCCACTGCGTCCTCGGCCACCCCATCAAAGAAGCCGCCGCGCTCTTGGGTGAACATCCCAGCAGCGTGCGCTACTTGACCAGTCGGCATCAGGAACCGCACATCCAAGCCCCCCTGCGACCGCTGGTTCAGGCATCGCAGGAGAACCGCTGATTCTCCCCTGCACACGCCGACTCAGATCACTGCCGCAGGTTCGGCGACCTGCTGGAGAGCTTCATCCTGATCGGAGAGATCTGGGCGACGCCCCGGCTGTGGCGCGATCTCTCCGAGGATGAGGACATGTGCGAGGCGCACGCCGCTTCCAGGAAGAGGTCGAACAGCGCGTGGACGCCACCCTGAAGGCCATCGAGGGCGACACCTCTTTCTGCTGCCTTCGCCGGAGACGTCTGCGCCGATGTGTGGTGCCGCCCGGCGGCGGCCAGCCGTTCGGGAGCCCACCGGGGCGGCACCACGTCGGTAAGGTGCCGTTGTTCAGCGGCCGGGCCGCTGCCCATAGGAAATGGTCCGGGAGCCGTCGGCCCCGACCTCATGGCGGCCGGCTTGTTCGAGATCGGCGACGGCACCGTCAGGGTTCAGCTGTCAGAGCCTGCAGCTTGCTGCTCTGCCGACTCGCTCTGTGTGTCAGCTTCGGTGGCTTCCGGGGCGGTGTAGAAGACGGACGCGCCCTGCTTGGTGCGCTGGGCCTGGTTCTTGGCCACGAGGTTTTCGAGCGTGGTGCGCACGACGGTGGTCTTGACGTTGCGCTCGGGGTGCTGCTTGTCGAGCGCGGAGGTGATTTCGGCTGCGGAGCGCGGCTCGCCTTGGCCTGTCAGGTGCTCGCGGACCAGATCGACGAGGGTGGGATGGGCCGACGGTACGACGGATGCCTCAGGCGCGTTCTTCTTGCGGGACTGCTTGGGAGCCGGGGTGGTGGACTTCCTTGCCTGCGGCTGCTTGCCGGCCTTCGACGCGGCAGTCTTCTTCTTGCGGGCTGCGGGCACCGCGGTGCTGGACTTGGATGCAGCGGGTGCTGCCGACGCCCCGAGGGCCTGCTGGACGTTCACCAGGACGGTGTGGTCTTGCTCCAGAGCGACCAACTGTGCCTTCAGCCCTTCGATTTCACCGCTGATTCGTTCCTGTTCCTTACGGTTGAGGTCAAGGTCATCCGCCACCTTCGTGCTGTACTCCGAGGTCAACTGGGTGGGCGGCGCAGTGGTTTTCGACATGTGTTTACATCCCTTTCCGGGTGCCACGGCCGACGGAGCGAAGCTCGCGGCGTGTGCGAATCTCATGCGTGTGCTGTCAGGGCATGCTGTCACGTGTGTAGGAGCAGGTACTCCCGCCCGGCAATGTCGTAGTGATGTACGGAAAGGGCATGTGGTTTGCTCCGCCGTGCGACGCCAGACGCAGCGCATCCGAAGTCTGGTGATGGTCAGCGCGCACCTGTGACGGCATAACGGCTGGCCTGCTCCGCAGGTTGCCTTCCTCTCCGGCACTGGACACCAGGGCCCATCCACACAGGCGCTTGCACGACTCGGGTGGCGGCACAGCCGCGTTGCACACCTGAGGCGTGCGAAGAGGATTTTCTGACGTCGGCCCATGCCGTCCGCTTCATGAGTAGTTGAGTTCGGCTCTTTGATTCGGCTGTATCCGTCAGGCTGCCAGAGCCAGGGAGGTGCTCCCGCACTGAACACCGGGGGTGTGGAGTACGTCGAACCCCTTCGCCCGCGCCGTGTAGGGTGGGCGGACCGACGCGGGGTGGAGCAGCTCGGTAGCTCGCTGGGCTCATAACCCAGAGGTCGCAGGTTCAAATCCTGTCCCCGCTACCAGCGCACCGGCCCTCTCGACGCCATGTCGAGGGGGCCGGTTGCGCTTCCGGGCGTTACCCTACGGAGCCGCCCCCGTGGCGACCCGACGTGGTGCAGCGGCGGGACCAGGCACAGCCATGGTGCAGGTCCCGAGACCAGATGCTGGCGAAACGGCGCGTACGCCGAGCGCCAGCACGCCGTATTTGCCGCATCTCTCCAGCAGCGAGACTTGACCCTGCTGGCTGGCCGCTCTTGCGCATGCCTCACCGCTCTATCTCCGAGTCGGCCACGGTGGGCAGGCTTGCCGGGCCAGGTACGTGCGACGTCTGGGCCATCATCGGAACGGAGTTGACCGTAACAACCGTGCATGGATCCCCGGCCGAAGGGCTCGGGCTTTCACTGTTGCCGACCCGAGGCCGGGACCACGGCAACAAGACACTCCCTAGGCGAACGGCACAGTCGTCCTACGGATGAGCGTGCCGACAGCGGCTGTTCCGCCCGGACCCCGCTCGAGTCATCGTCGACTTCATCACCTACGAGGCCGAGCTCGGCGAGGTCACGCGCAGCCTCTCCACTCGATGGCGTTGACCGGACTGGCACCTCGCGGCCCCGCCGTGGCGAGGCCTGTGCCGGCGGACATCACCTCAGCGCAGAAAGGCTGTTCCGGCCCGGGCGGTGACGCAGGCCATTGGGGGGACTGCGGGGAATGCCCCGCAACCAGGCGGCTGGTTCGCTACTGTCCCGGTATGGGATCCGTCTCCGGCGCTGGCCGCAGCCGGAGAAAGGGGACGCCGGAGCCCGAGGGCAGGGGAGCAGCGTGCTGAACGACAAGGACGTCCTGGAAGCGGTACGGCGATGCCTCGAAGAGCGCGGTGACGGTATGAAGTTGGGACTGCCGGACACTGCGAAAGTCACCTGGCACCTGCTCCTGGAGGGCCAGATCGTGCGGTGCATCGAGACCCGTATGCAGGATGAGCGGCTGCACTACGGCTCCATCGACCTGTCGGACCGGCCGGAGTAGACACCCTCCCCGAGAACCTGGCTGACGAATTCCGAAACTTCGCACAGCCGTATCTCACGCCCCACGAAGGCGAGATCGAGCGCAAGGCCACCTTCAAGCACCTGTGGCTGGCTCGCGTCGAGGTGCCCCAGCACCCGCACAGGGTCTACTACGTCTTCCCCACGGACGGACACCTCCCCTCAGGTACTGGTTCTGCCCTCGCAGCAGCGAACCTGGCAGATCGCCGCAGCTGCTCTGGGAACCCTGCTGGTGCTCTTCCTTCTTCTCCGGCTCGTGTCGTAGCAGGCCATATCCGAAGACGCGGACGACCAATGGGGGAGAGCAGGGCCCTGGTCAGAAGAGAATGTGCAGTTCGTCAGTCCCCCAGAGGTGGTACTCGACGTTTTCGCGGCTCATGCTGCTTCCGGGAAGAAGCCCGGAGGAACCAGGGCCGCTGGTAGCGGGGGGTGCGATAAGGCTCGGGGGCTGCTGCCGAGTGCGGAGTGACGGTGGCACAGGCCTGGCAGGTGTCAGCCAGGCGCCAGAGTCCGCCACTGTGATCGCAGGGGAGGAGTAGCACCAGAGGGCCGTCGCAGCCTCGGTGCCGGGGATGCCACCGACAGGAGTGTTCGTCACCGAACACGGCCTGCTCCTCCGCGAACTCGCCGAGGACGTGAGCGAAGAGGAGGTCCGCGCCAAAACGGAAGCGCCCCTGGTACCAGCCTTCTCCTGACCGCCCTGCCCAGCCGTTCCCGCAGGCCGGGTGCCAGGGAGGGGCTTGGCAGACCCCAGCGTCGTTGGGGCAGGCCGCTGCATGGCAACCAGGGGTGCCGAAGCGGACACCCGCGCATCGCGACGGGCGCACCCGCACGATGCCAAGACCGCGTCGGGACCTGGCTGCCAGAACTGTTTTCAAAGAGGGTCGGGGCCTTCCACTCCGGACGGCCCTCGACCCATGCCAGCGGTGGACACCATACTCGGCTCCGCGTCGTCTGTAGTGACTCAGGCGGGTCTGATATTGGCGTCGTCGGCGCCAGGTTGACCATTGCAGGGTGTGCTGGATCGGGGCTGGCTGGCGGCCGTGAGGCGGGTGATCAGGCGTCGCATTCCAGCGAGGCTGAGGTGGAGGAGCTGGGAGGGTCCGATTCTGCTTTGTCCTTCTCCAGCTGTCGGGCCCGCAGGACGATCAGGCAGGTGTGGGGTCGCCATGGCCAGTGTCATGTGGCGGTGCCAGCCGGGATAGCGGCGGACCTGGTAGTCGTCCAGACCGCATTCCTGCTTCGCACTCTGGTCGGGTAGGACCGCCGCAGCAATGCGGCGGTCCTACCCGACCAGGCGGCGAAGAACGAGTGCGGCCTGGACCCGTACGAGGTCCGCCGGTATCCGGGCTGGTACCGGCACATCACCCTGGCCATGCTCGCCCACTGTTTCCTCGCCGCGATGGTCGCCCACTCCGTTGAAAGGGGGGCCGGAGAAACGGTCCAAGCAGCCTCGTTTCCTTCCCCCTGGCAGAAGTGCGACGGCTCATGGATCTTGCTCATCTCCCAGCAGCCCACCTACTGCGGCCCGAACACAGGCTCTGCTGGTCGTACTGGAGACGACACCACCAAGCCGTCGCCCGCCACTTCCACTATCAACGCTGCACGCACCCCGATTGGGTGAGTCACGAACCACCGCCGCCATGACCACCCGCCAACCCACTACGCTCGAAGAAGGCGCTGTGATCAGCGAAAATGGAGAACTGCGACTGGAGTACTAGGGGCATGTCCTTTGACAACCTCGGTGCTTGTGGCCGCCGGCTCGGCAGGCGGGGCCGGTCATGCGTCAGGGGGTGGCTCTGGGGGCAGATGCCAACGCAGCTCACCGGCCTCCGCAAAGCGTTGCCAGCCGTCCAGGAGGCGTGCGCGGACGAGACGGTCGAGCAGCTCTTCCACCTGCCCCAGGGAGAGCCCGCACAGGCGGGTGAGCAGGTCCACCTCCACGCTGCCCGACCGGCCTGAGGTATGCACGGCCAGCGTCAGCGTGGTGAGCTGCACCGCAGGCGGCGCCTCGCGCGTGGCCGCGAGTGGGGTCGGGTGCAGGGCCCAGTGGGCGGCTCGGGCGCGAGCGCGGCGGGGAGGGGCCTGGTCAAGGACGGCCGCATCCAGCAGCTGTGCCACAACGCCGCCGTATGTCCGCCGTGCGGTGGGGGAGAGGCAGCTCAGCCACCCGGCGTGGGTGAGTTCGTGCCAGGGCGCGGCGTATCCGGCCAGCCGCATGCTGCGCAACAGGCCGGCCGGCAGGCGGACCCGGCCGCCGGCATCGGCACGCAGTGCGCATTGCACGGCCAGAAGCCGGGCGGTGGGCGAGGAGAACCGGGGGAGCGCGGCACCGAGGTAGGTGAGCATCTCCCGCACCCGCACCTGCTCCTGTGGTCCGGGAGTGTAAGGCCTCCGCGGACCGTTGATCCGGGCACAGCATGCCGCCGGGGGAGCGGTGACAAGGATATTCGGGACCACGGATGCCTGTTCGGTGGCGGCGGCGCAGGCAGCGCAGGCATCGGCCAGGCGCCATCGGCGCCCGCTTCGGTCGCCCGTCAGGACCAGGAGGACGGAGCCTGCGCAGCCGCGGTGGCGTGGGTGCCAGTGGCAGCCGCGGGCCTGACACTGGCAGGTGCGCAGATGATCCGGTACGGCGTTCTCATGGGCGTGCCGGGACAGATGGGCCAGCGCGACTGATCGTGCCGAGATCGCTGCGACAGGGTGCGGTTGGGGCGGGCACTGGGAGCAGGCCAGCATCGGTCCGCCCGGCTGGGGGCGCAGTTCCACGGTCCAGGTGCGCCGCACCGCGAAGTCGGTGGGGGAGAGCCTCATCGGGTCCTCCTGTTCGGTCCGCAGTGGTTGATAACGCCCCGTTCCCGGGGCTGTCGGGGCGGAGGTCGGCCGCACCCGTGGTGCAGACCCCCGCACTCTTGCAGAGCCGGTCGAGACCGCTCCGCACCGGCGCAGATAGTGCAGAAGTCTGCACTGACAGGACGAGGTTCTGCGCCGTCGGATGGGGCAGTGACGATCTTCCCGCCCGATCCCAACCTCACCGCGCTGCGTGTGCAGCTCGCCCGGCTGAGGGATGAGCGCGGCTGGACCTTCGACGAACTCGCCGAGCGCAGCGGCCTGTCCCGTCGCACCGTCATCGACCTCGAACACGGCCGCACCACCGGGTCCGTCACCACCTGGCACGCTCTCGCCCACACCTTCGGCGTCCCCCTGGGCCCCCTGCTGGGCACCCTCTGCGACGGCCACACCCCACCCGCCGAACCCCCAGCCTGACCCTGCCGCGTCGACCCGCCCGCGCCGCGCACGCATCACCCGAACCGACGAACCATCGCCGAACGCCCAATCGATCCTCGTACGCACGTCCCAGCGTAATTGGGCTGTCCGCGCGAATCGCATGGTGCCACCCCGCCCTTCCGGCGCGGCCTCTGGCACGGTCACTGCCATGCAGCCCACCCCCGCCACCGGGGGCCGTCACCGGGACGGCAGCCCCCGCCACCGCTCCCTGCGCGTCGCCCCCTACAGCCCCAGCCGCCTGCTGCGCGCCGGACAAGGCGCCCGCTGCCGGCACTGCGGCCACCGCCTGGAGTGGTTCCACACCAGCAACGGCCAGCCGATCGCCCTGCACCCCGCCGAAATCCCAGCCACGACAGTTCCGGAATCCTGCCGCTGGCATCTCAGCTGCGGCACCGCCTACCCCAGCGGCGACGGCAGCGCATGGTGCCGCATCCCGCACACCCTGCTCTGCCCCCACCACACCGCCCCCACCCCGCTCAGCGCGCCCCTGCAAGCGGCCCGCCGTCAGCTCGCCGTCCGCACCCGCCGCCTCCAGGCCCACACCTTCACCCCACCGCCCTCGCCCCCTGCCACCAAGCCGCGTCCGCAGCCCTGCCGCCCGGCCCGCCCGGTCGTACAAATCCTCTACACCCGCTACCTCGCCGCTCACCCCATCGAGGAGCTGCGCTGCGTGGCCCAGACCCGTCACCACCACCGCTGCCCCAGCCCCATCCTCACCACTACGCCCGGCACCTGGACCCTGCTGCCCACCGGACCAACCCACGGCCAACTCGCCCTGCGCCAGCAGCTGATGGCCGTATACAACCTCAGCCACCTGCCCTACACCGAGCAGATGCGCTGGCGCACCCAGCGCTGCCCCGCCCACACCGCCGCCCCCGGCGCCGCCGACGTCACCCTCCCCGGCTGGGAAGTCTTTGACCCGCTCCTGCACCACCAACACATCCACAGCCGACTACCCAACGCCGCCCGCCAACACCACCCCCGCTGACGACCGCACCACCCGCCAACCACCCTCGGCCATCGCCGTCCGCCGAGACTTGACCACCCGTCCGCCCCAGGCGCCGCACCCCCAGTACACATCGCCGGCGCCGCCCCGCCAACCTGGACCGCCTTCGTGCTGAACCCCACCGATGAACAGGCCGCCGCAGCCGACGTTTTCCGCGCCGGGGACCACCTGGTCCTCCAAGCCGGCGCCGGCACCGGCAAAACCACCACCCTGGCCCTCCTGGCCAAGGCCACTACCCGCCGCGGCCGCTACCTCGCCTACAACCGCGCCATCGCCCAAGAAGCCGCCACCCGCTTCCCCAACACCGTGATCTGCAAGACCGCGCACGCCATGGCCTACGCCGCCATCGGCCACCGCTACGCCCGCCGCCTGGGCAGCCCCCGCCAGCCCAGCTGGCGCACCGGCCAGGCCCTGGGCATCACCAAACCCATCCGTATCGGCGGCCGCGACATCAGCCCCCGCACCCTGTCCAACACCACCCTGCGCACCGTCACCCGCTACTGCCACTCCGCGGACGACCACCTGCACCCCCACCACGTCCCCCGCCTGCGCGGCCTGGAAGGCGACGACCACTACGCCCAGTTCGCCGAGACGATCGTGCCCTTCGCCCGCAAGGCCTGGGCGGACCTGCAGCACCCCGAGGACGGCGTAGTCCGCTTCGACCACGACCACTACCTGAAGATCTGGGCCCTCACCCGCCCGCAGACCACCGCCGAGTACCTGCTCCTGGATGAGGCCCAGGACACCAACCCCGTGGTCGAGCAGATCTTCACCGCCCAGCGGGATCACGCCCAGCTGGTCATGGTCGGCGACTCCGCCCAGGCCATCTACCACTGGCGCGGCGCCCGCGACGTCATGACCGGTTTCGACGGCACCGCCCTGTCCCTGTCCCAGTCCTTCCGCTTCGGTCCCCGTCTGGCGGCCGAGGCCAACCGTTGGCTCGCCCTCGCCGACGCCCCGATCCGCCTGACCGGCAGCGAGACAGTGCTCACCGAAATGGGGCCGGTAGAGCAGCCGGAGGCGGTGCTCTGCCGCACCAACGTCGGAGCCATGGCCACCGTCATGGACCTCCTGGCCACCGGCCACCAGGTCGGCCTGGTCGGGGGAGGGGGCAGCCTCCAGGCCCTGGCACTGGCCGCCCGAGACCTGAAGGAAGGCCGCCGCACCGGCCACCCGGAACTGGTGCTGTTCACCTGCTGGGGCGAGGTCCAGGACTACGCCGCCCACGACCCGGCCGGCCGCGACCTCCAGCCCCTGGTCGACCTCGTCGACACCCACGGCACCGACGCCCTGCTCACCGCCATCAGCCGCATCCTCCCCGAAGAGCAGGCCCAGGTGACCGTCTCCACCGCACACAAGGCCAAGGGCCGCGAATGGCTCCGCGTCCGCATCGCCGACGACTTCACCCCGCCCGAAGACAGCGATGACCACGACGAGACCGGCGCTTCGGTGCCCGGCCCGATCGACGACGGCGAAGCCCGCCTGGCCTACGTCGCCGTCACCCGAGCCCGCCGGCAACTGGACCTGGGCGGCCTGTCATGGATCAACGATCACCCCGCCGGAAATCCGCAGTGATCGTACTGCCCCCGCACCAATGCCACCGAGCACTTGTCGATCCACCCGTTGGGCTAGTACTCCAGTTGCAGTTCGCTATCCCTGCTGGTCAGAAGCCTGTTTCCGAGTGTAGCGAGCTGAGGGTACGTCATGTTGCGGGAGTTCGTGACCGGTGCTCCTCGTTCGCCGTTGTTCTAATCGTGCAAGCTGATGTGTGCCCAGATGTGTGGGCGGGAGAGCTGAACGAGGTCTTGTTGCGGGTTGGCCACCGGTTCGGCCGGGCTGACCTTCGGCGGCGAATGCGGGACTACGTGGGGGCATTGCTTGGCCCGTCGGGCGCAAGAACAGCTGGCTGCTCGCCGAATACGCAGGTCACAGTGCCCCTCATGGATTCCAGAACCTTCTCAACCGTGCGCAGTGGGACGCGGACGCGGTCCGCGACGACGTGCAGGCATACGTGGCCGAGCGGCTTGGCGAGCCCGACGGTGTCCTGGTCATCGACGAGACAGGGTTCCTGAAGAAGGGCGATACCTCGGCCGGTGTGCAACGGCAGTACTCAGGCACTGCAGGTCGCACCGAGAATTGCCAGGTCGGCGTATTCGCCGCGTATACCTCCCGGCGAGGCCGGACGCTGGTGGACCGGGAACTGTACATGCCGAAGTCCTGGATATTCGACCGGGAGCGGTGCCGGGCAGCGAAGGCGCCCGGCAGTCGTGGCTTCGCTACCAAGACCGAGCTGGCCCGGGTCCTGGTCGCCCGGGCGCTGGCCTCGCCGCTCACCATCTCCTGGGTGACCGCCGATGCCCTCTACGGTCAGGACTGGCACTTCCGCCACATGCTTGAGGAAGCCAGCCTCGGATACGTCGTGGCAGTGCCGAAGTCGCAGCAGATCAAGTCTCTCGCCGGTTGTTGGCGCATCGACCAGCTCATCGGTGAAGCCCCCGACGATGCCTGGGAGCGGATCTCGTGCGGGGACGGCGCCAAGGGGGCCCCGCCTCTACGACTGGGCAGTCGCCCAACTTCCCGGCGTCCCGTTCTTCGACGGTGACGAGCCCAGCCATCACAGGTGGGTCATGGCCCGCCGCAGCATCTCCCGGCCGGACGAGATTGCCTGCTACCTGACCCATGCTCCCGCTGGCACCACCGTCAACCAGCTGGTTGAAGTGGCAGGAAGCCGATGGGCCATCGAAGCCTGTTTCCAGAGCGCGAAGAACGAGTGTGGCCTGGACCAGTACGAGGTCCGGCGATACGTCGGCTGGTACCGGCACATCACCCTGGTCATGCTCGCTCACGCCTTCCTCGCCGCCATGGCCGGAACGGAAAGGGGGGCCGCAGAAACGGATCAGCCCTCGCCCCCCTCACCTTGGCAGAAATCCGAAGGCTCCTGGCAACTTGCAGCCCCAGGACAAGACACCCCCACCGCCACCTTGATCAGGCCTGAACTGGTCCCGGTGGCGCCGACGACACCAAGCCGTCGCCAGACGCTGCCACTACAAACGACGCACCGCCGGTCATGAACTCCCGCCACATGACGGGCCCTCAGCTCGCTACACTCGGAAACAGGCTCCTGACCAGCAGGGATAGCGAACTGCAACTGGAGTACTAGCTCGCTGCCGACCATGCGACACCGAATGGAATCAACGAACGCATCCGTACCACGTGGTTCGACACGGCCAACTCCGACGCTCTGGGGAAGGCACTTGACGCACTTCTCTCCGACCTCAGGTAGTCATGTGCACGGACGGGCAGTCAGCGATATGTTGCCGCCGCTGCACGTGACAGTCTGGGCTCAAGAGATCGTCCGCTTCACGGAAAGTGCCGAAGAGCGACGATTCACTGGCCGTTGACACGCTGTTCGAGAAGTGCGATCTTGCCATCGAGCGGATGGTGCATGTCTGGCCATATATCAGCTTTAAGGACGAGCTGGACGCGGGGGGCTTTAGCAGTGACGGCTTCGGTAGCGCGTCTGACGACGTCCATTACCTCGTCCCATTCTCCTTCGATCATGGTGTACATGGAGTCGGAGCGGTTCGGGAGACCGGATTCGCGGATGATCTTCACTGCGTCGGCGATGTAGTCCGCGACGGTTTCTTCCACGCCCATGGGGGTCAGGGCGAAAGCGATGAGCACAGTGCTTCTCTTTCCTCTTCGTCCTCGCTTAGGCCGTGCCGAGGAGGGATGTTCTGTATGCGTGATTGGTTGGTGACTGGTAGGCGGCTGCGACCCGGAGCAGATAGTTGATTTCGTCGGTGAGGTCGAGTGCACCATGGCCGGCGAGGTTGACGCTCTGGGGCTGCGGCGGGTGACCGCTGTGCAGTGCATGCAGGGCGGCGGTGAGCCAGCACGCGGTGACGTGGGCTTCGGCCACGGGCTCGGGGAGGGAATGGTCGGTGACGTGCCGACGGGCCAGATCAAGGGCGGCGGGGGTGACGTAGTTGCGCAGCGCGATCATCGCGTCGCGGATCTCGATAACACGCCGGTACAGACGCAGTTGGAGGGGGGTCGCCGCGGCTCGCAGACGATTGCTGGGCCCGAGGATTACGTCCGGGGTGGCGACGGTGAGATCCCGCCACAGGACGTCAAGGCCCCGATATGCCTTCTGATGCTGCCATCGGGTGTGGATCTGGGCCAGGACGGGAAGTGCGGCACCGGCCGCCATGAACAGGGCTTCGATGCCGGTGACGGGCGAGAACAGCGGGACGAAGAATGGCGAGCGGGTGTGCAGGTAGCCGAGTTTGAGGACCCACAGCAGTGACGCCAGGAGGATGCCGGTGCCGAACAGGCGCAGCCCGTAGCGCAGCAGCCGGGGTGTCTCGCGCCGGCCCTGGCTCCAGCACACGAGTCCGCAGGTGGTGTCCGCGACCAGATGGAAGGCGAAGAAGATCCACCAGTAGGCGTTGGGAACACTGCGGATCGCCAGAGAAGGGGCGATCTGGTTACGGGCGTGCGGGGGCGCACTGATGTCCAAGATCAGCATTGTGGCCATGACCGCGAGGGCAGCTCCGAAAACCAGGGTGGTGGGGCGATGCCGTCCGGCGGCGTGGAGGACGAACCACAGCACGGCGGCGGCGTCGATGATGCTGAACAGGTGCGTGGTCAGGTCGATCCAGTGCGCGCTGGGTACCAGGTGCGCCAGAGTGGCGGTGACGGGGTCCAGGTGCATCGACATCGCGAGCGCGGTCATGACGATCGCGAACCATAAGGGCCGCTGCTGTCTGGTGCGGATGGCCTGGGGGGCCCGGGCGAGAGTCACCGCCCACAGGGTGGCGATGCCGACGGTCTCTATCCACGCGGGCACGACGCTCCCGCAGGTCGGGTGTTCCGCAGTCCCATGGCGGACTCCAGCCCGCCCAGCATGCCGGACAGAAGTGTGGGAGGGGGGACACGACCGGCGGCTTCCAGGAGAAGACTTGCGATCATCTCTGCTTCTTGTTCCTGCTCGTCGGAGTACCGCAGGCGGGGCAGTGCCTGCCGGATAGAGTGCGGGTCCGCGAGGTCGATGTGCCGGTACAACCGCTGATCGTCGCCTGCGGACCGGTGACCGCACACCATGTGTCCGATCTCGTGCACGATGATGTGTTCTTGGTGCAGAGGGCTGGTCTGCGCGTCATAGAAGATGTAATCGCCGCGTTCGGCGGCCAGCCACATGCCCGACGGCGTGCCGGGAACCGTCGGCGTAGGCAGCGGCAGCAGATGCAGCGGACGGCCTCGCTCCTGCGCGAGGCGAGCGCATAACTCCTGGGCGGAAAAAGGTTCGGGCAGACTGATGCCGCCGATTACCTGCTGGCATCGGCGGCGCAGACGTCTCCAGCGCATCTGATGCGGTTCTCCAGGGCTCGTCGAGGCAGGGGGACAAATGATCAGGTAATCGCGCGACATCATGCCACCTCGCTGTCTCAGGACCGCGGCGGAGACAGCGGCGTGTTCACGTTCTGCTCCAGTTCACGGATCTGCCGGATCATGTCTGCGGCCATCCGCTTACCTTCCGGGGACAGGGCCGCGAGATCACCCCGAAGATAGACCGCACTCACCCCGGCCTCGGCCATGGACTCATCCAACTCGCGGCTGGCCAAGAGGTCTTGGTCGATCACCCTGTGAGCCACATCGTCGTCCGTGAAGTACGACACGGGTACGCCGAAGTACGCGGCCAAGGCGCGCAGATGCCGCAAGGTCGGGTTCGTACGCTCCCCGCGGTGCAACTGCCACAGGTACGCACCGGAGAACGACTCACCTGACTGCGCAGCAATCTCCGCCGCCAGTTTCTTGTAGGACGGAATACCGTCCTCACCCAGCCTGGCACGCAGCTGGAGTAGGTGCTCAAGTTTCTCCGACACCGTCAACTGGCCCTCGATCGGGCGATCTTTGTCTGAGTTCATCGTCCACACACCCTCATATGCGGCGTCAGCGAGTATCTGACAGTACAACCAACGTGAGACTCAGTCTGTACAAGATCGTGATCTGTTTCAGACCGCGTTGATCGCCTCCCTGCACCGTTGCCCCTCATGCCACCGCGAGCCCGATGATCTCACCAGTCCAATCGAGGACCATGACCAAGCCCTGTGTTGCGTAGAGACCTTGGTGATGCGGCCCGGCCCTCCTGGCCGGTCCGGGTGCGTGCTTCCTGGACAGACTGGTCGAACTCAACGGGTGGTTTCCCGTCGGCCGAGCTGTGCCGCCACTTGATGTTGCAGAAGTCCGGCCGCGATCCATGTAGCGATCTTGAAACGGGCCTGGACAGGCCACTTTGCAAGATCTTGATGATCTTGCAAAGTGGCCTGCGCGTTCCGGCTTCAACTTACCGCCCTGGGGTGGCCGTTGACAGCTGACGAGAACGGATTGGCGAATCTTGTTCGTTCTTGTTCATACCAGTTGACGTTCTTCTTGGGCCGTGGGTAGCATCGCCGACCGCTGGTGATCCACTGGCCGTGCACCGCAACCTGCGCCACCGAGATATCGGTGCTTCGGCATCACCCTCGGGCCCTTGCGAACCCACCGCACGAGGGGGGCAGTCGGGGCTCCGGTGATCACAACCTGGCAATCGCAAGTCATCGATCAACCTGAGCGCAATCCAGGCCCCATGCACATCAACAGGCAGTAATGCCAGGAAGAGCAGGGGTATTGTGTACAGCCCTCTCACGCGAACTTCAGTTGCCAACCAGCGACTGCCGTATAGCGGTGCTTTGCATGATTGCCGCGAGCAATCCATTCACCCGCGAACATTAGAGGCCCATCCTGTGCCCGACACCACAACGAACCACGAGTAGCACCGTCGGCGTGCTCTCCTTCTCCAGGTCGACAACGAACAGGAAGAAGATGTTGCAGCCGCACCACCCGACTATCGCCGACTACACAGAGGCCGAGTTCGGCGAGTATCAGCGCCTCATCGCAGTCTTGCTCTCGGGCGCCAAAAGGGTCGTGGACGAGCACGGCCCTCGCGGCGCGTGGATCCCGGTTTCAAGTGAGCGCCCGGATCAGGTTGCTGAGGCCAGGGGCTTGATCGCCGACCTCTCAAGGATTCTGAACACCTCCCGCAACGGACTCCGGCAACTCGACAACCGTGTGCGGATGCGGTTAGACACAGATCACGGCCGTAACTCCGGCCTGCGTGGTTCGGGGTGGCTGCACAAGTGATTGCAGAGGGCTCCCGCTCGAACAGATACGTGTCGGCATGCGAAAGATCGTCGGCAGGGTGGGTGAGTTTCTATACCTTCCACAACATGTTTGTCGAAGGCGATGGCGAGTGCTGTCCCTTAGACCAGCTTGCTCATACTCCCGGGGCGCTCCACGCGCTGCTGCTGTCGGCAGACGGCGGCAGCCTGGCGAGCTCCGACGGTATCCCTGCTGATACAGCTGAACGAGTGGCCGCTGCACTGTCGTCCGTGTAGGCGGCCAGTCGGCATGCATCGGCGCTGTGCTCCATCGAAGGGACCTCCTGGGAACAGACCTGGATTCAGTTCGGGGACGGCTCCCTGTATTTGACCGCAGCCGGTAGCGACACGTACATCGCGGTCGCGTCGGCCGAGGAGGCCGACATGGGCGTCATCGCGGACAGTACTACCAACACCCTTAAACAGCTCCGGTACCGCCAGGAGAAATGGCCGAATGACCTCGATACACAGTTCTTCAAACCGCAGCGCTTCGCCGCTCCGCGTCCTGCGGATACGTGACGCGGTGAGTGACGTGACTCTAGCCAGGTAAAGGCTGGCCTTAAATGACGGCCATGGACAGGCATTAAAGATATGAGATGACCGAGCTGGGAGTATGCGGCGGGCCGACCAGATGCTGCCGCACTGCATGTGTGGCAGCCGCCCCTGGAAGGGCCGCACGGACAATGCCTCGGCATGGCGAGGCTCTCAGCGACTCATTTTTTCATCGGGCGGGCAGGAGATCGGTCGCTACAGAGGAAACATGAGGTGGCGCAGTCGTCCTGCGGATCCTCGCTGTGATGGTGACGTGGGCCCAAATCCGAGGGAGGCCATCTCCTCTGCGATGCAGGGGAGCTTGGCATAACCTCCCCGCCCTGCCTCCGAGACACGGGCACAGCTCGGCGCCTCGGCCCTTGTTAGTTCGAAGAAAGGTCACTACAGCACCGATCTGAGATCCGCGTGCCGCGCCGGCCTACCTGCGCAGCTGCGGTATCTCGTCAGGGCCAGCCCCATCGTTTGCGTGCAGCAGCTAGAGGGCCTCGCCTTCGGAGACAGGTCGACGGCCGTCGTGGCCTACACCGCGGTGCTGGATCAGACAGTTGGGAGGGCCACTCCGCGTGGTGCCGAGACACGACGACTGCTGGAGCGGACCCGTGATCACTGGAGAGCCGTAGCATGACCGACATCGGCGTGCGCGCGCATGGAGCGCAGCTGCACGCGTACTTCTTTGAGGACAGGAGAGATAGCTGGCCTGGTGATCTGACGCAGGCCGAACGGTTTGGGCAGCGAGTGCCCAAATTGTGCACCATCGTCCGCAACCAGCGCCAGTTCGTGCTGCTACCAGACAGCGCCGATCCGGCAGGGACTATCGAGCGGCCGGCATGCGTGCTGTCGTCGGGCAGCTATATCGCCCTCAGTCAGGGCGCCTACGACTACGACCACCGCCCCGGTCGAGATCTTGACGCGCATGTACGCCGAAGGCGTCGTCAACGTCGCACCCCGCGGCAAGGGCGCCATCGTAGGGTTCCCCGACCGTGCGGGCCTGGCCGTTCTCGCTCCCGGAATCGTTGCCACAAGCCGCTCGAGACTCGGTCCCGACACCCAGTCGTGCCCGGAGGCCGAATCCTGATCCATGCGGCCTCGCATACAAGTCGGCCCAATCAGCAGCGGCCCACACGGCAGGCCCGTCAAGACCGCCACCCAGGGCCCGGTCGAAGGCCACGACGTTGGAGTGAGGAATGTGCCAAGAGAGGAATATTCGCCATGGCCGGACAGTTCAACGCCGCATTGCGCCACCTTCGGTCTCAGCGAGGCCTGTCGCTGCGTCAGTTTGCCCGCATAGTGCATTACAGCCCGGGGTGGCTCAGCCGGATAGAACGAGGGCAAGCTGCGCCCACTTTGGCACTAGCACGTAGCTGCGATGACGCCCTGTCAGCGCGGGGCAAGCTGCTGGAGCTGGCTCGGCTGGAGACCCGTATCCGATTACGTCCGGCTCAGTTACCTTCTGCGGTTGCGGACTTCGTGGGCCGTTCCGATGCGTTACGTGAGCTCGATGAAGCCCTCGCGAAGGCCGAGCGGGCTGGCACAGCCCTGACTGTGGCGATCGACGGGCCTCCCGGCGTGGGCAAGACCGCGCTGACCACCCAGTGGGCACATCGTGTAGCCGACCGCTTTCCCGGAGGAGTGCTATTTACCGACCTCCAAGGGCACTCTCGCCAAAGCCGCCCGGCTGATCCTATGCAGGTGCTTGAGGACTTCCTCGCTGCCCTGGGAACAAAGTCGGTACCTGACGAGTTTGAAGCAAGGTCCGCGCTGTTCCGTACTGTGATGGCCGACCGGCATGTCCTTGTTGTGCTAGACAATGCAGTCGACTCGCAGCAGGTCAAGCCGCTGCTGGTGGGGGCCCCTTCCTGCGCAGCGATAGTGACGAGTCGGCGACGTCTGACCGGGCTGGGCGTCACAGCCGGAGCCCGGCGTCTGTCCCTCGCCCCGTTGGAATCCCAGGAGTCGCTCAAGTTGCTTCGCGGGGTTGTCGGAGCGAAGCGGGTGGACGACGAGTACGACGCGGCCCGGTCGGTGGCGCTCCGGTGCGCGCAGCTGCCGTTGGCCCTGCGGATCACGGCAGAACGGCTGGCGACCCACCCGCATTGGCCGCTATCGCATGTAGCCGACGAATTGGCCAGTGAGGACCGCCTTGATGTGCTGGCTGACCGCGACGACGACGACCTGTCCGTGCGTAAAGTGTTCGACTTGTCCTACGAAGCGCTGGCCGAAGATACGGCGCGGATGTTCAGGCTGCTGGGCCTCTACCCGGGCGCGCGCATTAGCGCAGCCGCCGCGGCGGCATTGACCGGACACTCGCTGGACCGCACTCGCGAACTTCTGGATGACCTGGTGACCGTCCACCTGGTAGAGGGGACCGGGCTGGACCGGTACTGGACGCACGATCTGCTCCGCGACTACGCAGCCGATCGGGCCGCAGCTCATGAATCGGACGCTGAGCGGCTCACGGCGGTCCGCCGGCTGACGTCCTGGTACACGCGCAGCGTAGATGCCGCCAACATCGCGTTGGCCCCGCAACGGGAAGTCCCGCCGCTAGAGCCGCCGCCCGCTGGAGTCACGCCATTGACCTTTACCAGCGATACCGCGGCGGAAGAAGCACGGGCCTGGCTAGACGAGGAAGTGCGGGACTCAGCTGTCCCGATGGTCCGACTCGCCGCACAATATCGACTTCCAGAGGCGTGGCACATCCCGGTGCGGCTGTGGAACTGGTTGCTATTGCGCAAGCCTTGGAGCATGTGGATCTCCAGCCACACGATCGGGCTGGAGGCCGCGGCGGCGTACGGTGGTCCCAGCAATCAGGCCTGGGTCGAGATGAATCTCGGAGAGGCATACCGTCAGTCCGGGTGCTACGACCGAGCCGAACAGCACGTCACACAGGCCCTGACGCTGCGCCGCCGCATCGGCGACCGACAGGGCCAGGCATGGTGCCTTGAGGTATTGGGGTTCATCGCCGCCGATCGGAGGGACACCTCGCTGGCACATTCGTACTTCAGCCAGGCTCTGGACGCCTTCCGGAAGACTGGTGACGCGCATGGAGAGGCCGTGGCGCGATGCAGCCTCGCTGAAGCCGATGGTCTGCTCGGGAACATGGCGGCAGCGCAGGCTGGATTCAAGCAAGGGCTGGACTTGCATCGCCGGATGGGTGACCTCTTCGGGGAGGGATTGCTCTGGGAGCGGCGCGCTCATCTGCATCAGCAGCATGGGGAGCTGATGCAAGCAGTGCAATGCCTGGATCGGAGTGCCGAGTGCCACTCCCAAGGAGGCAATGATTGGGGGCAAGCCGCCGCGCACGACCTCCGCGCTCAGCTCCTCGTGAAGCTATCCCGGTGGGAGGAGGCGCGAAAGGCGTGCGAGCGGGCGTGGGAACTGTTCGACCGGCTTGACGACCCCCGGGCTGTCCGTCTGCAAGGCCGTCTGCTTGAGTGGCGCCAGGCCGAGGAGCCTTCGGCTACTGGCCGGCCTCAGGAGTGAGCAGAGCCCGGTGCACGCGGTCCATAGCGGTGGAGGCATCTACGGTGGCTGTTATCCGTACCGGCGGCCGATGATCGGGGATACCCCCTTGACTAATACTGAACCGCCGCTCATCGACCAGCGTGGCGCCACGAGTATATCCGGCAAGCTCGACCACGACTTGGCGCTCCCTGTAAGTGGCCAAAGACTCGTCAACCATGATGGCCGCAGCGATTGGGTCGTGCATGAGGCAGCCGGCAGTGTTGCGAGCGTTGCTGTAGATGGCGAGGTAGGTGTCGAGCACCGATGATGCGAAGCGGGCCGCAGGCGTGGCCGCATCCGCGACCCGCTTCAGCCAGGCTTCGTCGACCCATGCCTGTTCGGTTATGTCCATCGGCACCATGGTCAGGTCGAACCCCGCGCGCAGGACTTCCTCGGCTGCTTCCGGATCGTGGGCGGTGTTCGCATCAGCCCAGGCAGTGACATTGCCCGGCACGCGGAACGCGCCGCCCATGAACACCACGCGACGCAGGAGCTGAGGGAGATTCGGCTCCATCCGAAGGGCGAGGGCAATGTTGGTCAGCGGTGCCAGGGCGAGCAACGTCAGCTCTCCTGGCTGTTGCCTGGCTAGGCGCACCAACTGTTTCGCTGCTGATTCTCCGCTGGTTTGGCGTGGTGAGGGGGGACCAGCATTGCCGCCGAGGCCATCCTTGCCATGGACGAACTCGGCAGTCTGCAGGGGCTGCTGGAGAGGGGTTGGATGCCCGACGGCAACCGGCACGTGGTCCAGGCCAACGACGTCGAGCACGCGTAACGCGTTGGCCGCCGCCACGGTGGTGGGAACGTTGCCGTGCGCTGCTCCGATGGCGACAATCTCAACGTCCGGCTGGGCAGCCAGGAACAGGATCGCCCAGGTGTCATCAACCCCAGGGTCCGTATCGATGACAACGGACAGCCGCTTGGAATCGGTAGGTGGCATGCGGCCCTCTCTTGTAGTGGTCTCTCCGCTCGGGAGTCTGGCGTTAACTTTTCCCTCACGCCAGTGTTTCGCCGATCGGGCAACAGCGAAACTCTGTACCCAGGCTGCAGGATGCTGAAGAGTGGAGGAAGCCGGTCACCGGGAGATCACGGCGACCGCCCTAAGGAGTGCCCCCTTCGCTGTCGACCAAGTTTGAGGATCCGATGACGGACGCACTACTGGGGTGCCTGTTGGCGGATTCGGCAGCTATCGGCTGCCTAGCCGCACAGCCGCACCGCTTCACTGCCCAGCGCGGCACGCTGAGCGTCTGCTCAAAGAGCTACTTGCGTGCAACGCAGCCGTCGAGAATGCGACGAAGTGGCGGTATACGTGCCCCGGCGGCCACCCCGAGTTCCTTCGCCCCACTGGCGCAGGCCACCTACCCTCGCGGCGCTGTCGCCACGATGCCCGGGGCTGCTGCCAACGTTTCGATCACAGCGTACGGGTAGTAATGTCGCCGCGCATACCATGATCCTCTTCCCGGGGGCGGTAAAGGCGCGTTCATGGGCTGGCCTGCGACCGCCGCGGCCAGATTCGTTGACGCGTTATGAGGGGCGGAGGTCCCCATACGGCCTTGAATGGCGTGCATACCTATGTCGCAGGCCTGCGCGGTGCCCTGGAGTCTACGCGCCGTAGACGACAGTCGGAGAACGTCGTGCTTTCCGCGACGGGCGGGTATGAACTGCGGCTCCCTCTGAAGTCGGTTGATGCTGCTCTGTTCACACTGCAGTGCGAGGAGGATTGACGACTGAGCGCAATGGGACAGCCTGAGGCTGCGTTCGATACCGCGCGGGAAGGCGCTGGGGCTATGGCGTGGAGATGCCCTCGCCGAAGTACCTAAAATAACACGCCACCAGGATGGAAAATTTCAATGAAAGGACATCTCCTTTTATGGAAGACGCGACATTTGGGAAGACAGACTCCGGCGCACGAGAAAGCATCATGCCTGTGGAGAAGATAAACCAGGATGCGTTACCTGTCGAACGCGTACCGATCGCAAAACTCCTCCCGGCCGACTCCCTGCGGCTGTTAGGGGTGAGCGCCGAGCGCATATGGGTGCTTTCCCAGTCCGACGTCGACCTGCCTCCAATCCTCGTCCACCGCTCCACCATGCGGGTCATCGATGGAACGCACCGGCTGTGCGCGGCGGCGCTCCGCGGGGACGACGACATCGACGTACGCTTCCTCGACGGAAGCATGTCAGATGTCTTCGGCGTCGCTGCCCAGATGGATCCCAAGCACGCGCTGCCGCTCATTAGGGCCGAGCTTAACGCTGCCGCGACGCGCGTCATCCACTCGAATCCGCACTGGTCAGACGCTTTGATCGCCGCTTTCGAAGGGTTTTCACCGAAGACGGTGGGCGTCATCCGGCGACGGCTCGGTGACGACCTCGCGCAGTCGTCTGTGCGGATCGGGCGCGATGACCAGGTCCGGCCTGTTGGCACAGCGTACGTGCGCCCCTGCGCCCAGGAGTTCACGAGGGCCGATCCCGAGGTGATGCTGAGCCGGGTCGCTGAAGAGCCAGGAGCCGGCACGGCTGATATGCGCGCAGTGGCAAGCTTCGTCGACCGGATCTTCGCCGACCTGCCGCGTGCGGACCAGCGCAACCGGGCCCGCGAGTACATGACCGGCCTGCTCGCCACCCCCGGAAAGAAGTCGCTGCGCCGCATGGCCGAAGTGGTCTCCGCCTCCCCGCGGACCTCTCATGCGCTGCAGCAGTTCCTCAACGACAGTCCGTGGGACTGGCGCCCGGTGCGCCGCGCCCTTGCCCACTGGGTCGCCGAACGTTCTTCGGTGTCCAGCTGGACGATCGCCGTCGCCGAACTCCCCAAGCGGGGAAACCACTCCGTCGGAGTGCACCAGCGCTACAGCGAAGAGACCCGGCGCACCCTCAACTGCCAGCTTGGTGTCGGCCTCTTCTCGGACGGCGAGGGCTTGAGTGTGCCGGTCGACTGGCGTCTGGTGCTTCCCGGGCGCTGGCGGACCGATCCGGGTCTTCGGGAATCCGTCCGCATCCCCGACGAGTTCGAGCCCCAGAGCGCCGAGGGCTGTGTACTCGACCTCCTGCGCTCCAGGCTGGAGGACAACGGACAGCACCGGCCCCCGTTCGTGGTCGATCTGACCCGGCTGCCGCAGGGCGGCGAGCTCCTGGACCATCTGGCGGCGTCGTACCAGGGCTTTGTGGCCCGCGTGCCGTACGGAACCCCGGTGTACCCGGCCGGTGGCTCCGAACGCCCGGTGCCGGTGAGCCGCCTCGTGCGCCGGGCATCGCTTCCTGGGGGAGCGGACCGCGCCATCCCGCGCGGGCACGGACCGTACCGGGTGCGCACCTGCTCGGTCCGGCTGACACCGGACGGCCCGCCCCATCGGCTCGTCCTTGGACAACAGGCGCGACCGCAGGAGGCACCACACGCGGTGGTCACCAACCTCGTGCACGGCAAGCCCGCCGAGATCCTCCGACTGGCGGGAGCGACGGCCCGGGCCCGCGCGGCCCTGCGGTCAATGCAACGCGACAGCGGGCTGCGGGACTTCGAGGGCCGTTCGTACCCCGGATGGCATCACCACATGACGCTGGTCTCCGCCGCCCACGCCTTCCAACTCCTCGGTGACGTGGTGCCCGCGGCGCGGCGCACTTCCGAGCTCGTGCACGTGGCCTGAGTCCTCGGCCGGAATCGGACAGCAGTCCGAGGCGGGCGGGCCCGGGCGGCGCCGCGGACTTGCCAAGAAGGAGCCGGAAAGATTCCGCGAAGCCGGATTTCCACCTGGCGCGTGATGCACTGGCGACGTCATGATTTCCAGTGCGAGGGGAGAGAGGGTTTTCCGTATGCCTTTCGTGGTGTACGTTCTCGGCTTGGCTACCTTGCCCAGGGGGCCTCCGAATGCATGCTCTCCGGACTTACTCCGGACATCGCGCAGGACATGGGCGTGTCCATTTCTCGTGCCGGGGCGCTGACCTCCGTATTCGCTATCGCGAATGATTGTCGGGGCGCCACTCATGGCCGCCGTCAGTATCGGCTGGCCGCGTCGGCGCGCTCTGCTCACCTGCCTTTCCGTGTTTTTCCTGTCCCATGTAGTCATCGCGCTGTGTCGGGACTTCTGGCTGCTTCTGGCCATGCGAGGGGTGGCGGCGGTCGCCAATGCGGGATTTCTCGCCGTGGGATTGTCCGCGACCGCCGCGACGGTGGAGTCCCGGCTGCGTGGGCGGGCCACATCGGTGCTGCTCAGTGGGGTGACTGTGTCCTGTGTGATAGGGGTCCCTGCCGGGGCGGTGCTGGGCGAGATCTGGGGGTGGCGCTCGGCCTTCTGGGCCGTGAGTATCATTTCCGTGCCGGCGATGATCGCCACGGTGCGCTCGATTCCGGCCGTCGCTGGGAAAGCGGGGGAGCGGCCTAGTGCTCTGCGGGAAGCACGCGCGCTGAAAAGGTCGGACGTTATTCTGATACTATTGCTCGCGGCGACCGTCAATGCTGCCACCACCTTCACCTATGTCTCGCCTCTCGTCGTGAACGTGACCCGGGTTTCGCAGGGCTGGGTTCCTGCAGTGCTGGCTCTGTTCGGGGCTGGTTCCTTCGTCGGGTCGAACATTGGTGGCCGGTTGGGGGACGCTCGTCCCCGCCAGGTGATCGGATTCGGGGCTGTAGCCCTTTTCCTGGAGTGGGTGGCGCTCTCTTTTGCGGCCGCCGACACGGTGGCGACCCTGGTGTTGCTGTTCCTCTTGGGGGTTCTCTGGTTCGCGGTGGGCTCCACACTGGTCGCCGGGCCTTGGAAGCGGCCCGGGAGGCGCCGACGCTCGGCGGTGGATTTTCCACGGCCGCGTTCAATGTTGGCGCGGCGATCGCCCACTGGTCGGCGGCCTCGGTATCGACCGGGGTCTCGGCTACCGGTCCCCGGTGTGGGGGAGTGCCCTGCTGATGGCGGTGGCGTTCCTGGTCATGGGTGTGTTTCGGATGCGCGACGTGACGCCGGTCGGCCGGGCCAGCCGCCCGGCAGGCTGACCAGCGGTCCCGGGGTGCAGTCGGGCCCACGCACAGGCCCGGGCAACGCCTCTTTGTGATGACCCGTGGACCATAGGTATCCGCCGCAGGTGTACCCCTGTGAGGAGGATGGCTGGCTTTGTCGGTTTCCGTCAGGCTCGTCCTGGGCGCTACTCGCCCACCGGAGTCACCTCGTAGAAACGGAAACACGATGAAGGTCTTGGTGATCGGTGCGACGGGCACTATCGGCCGAGCGGTGTGCGCTGCATTGAGCAGACGCCACGAGGTGCTGCGAGCGTCGCGATCGGGCCCTCTCACGGTCGACGTGGCAGACCCGGTCACGCTCGACACCCTTTTCGCGCGCGTCGGGGAACTCGATGCGGTGGTCTGCTGCGCGGCTGCAGGAGGGATGGTGCCCCTGCTCGGCAGTGCGGGGGAATTCTGGGAGGGGCTGCGGGAGAAGCTCATCGGCCAGGCGGATCTCGTCCGGCGTGCAGCCCCTCTTCTCTCAAGAGGCGGATCCATCACGCTGACTAGCGGCTACTTTGAGACGCCGGTGCGCGGAAGCGTCCCCGGGCATGTGATCAATGCCGGCCTCGAAGCTTTCGTGTACGCGGCGGCGCCGGAGATGCCATCCGGGGTCCGGCTGAACGCGGTCAGTCCGGGGTGGGTGCGCGAGACCCTGCGGGCGCTAGGGGAGAACCCCGCCCGAGGCGTGCCCGCCGCCGAGGTCGCGCGTGCCTACGCGGACTTGGTCGAAGGCACGGAACACGGTCTGACGCTCGCCGTCGGCGCCCCCTGAGGGGCGGATGGGTCCTCGGCCCGACCGGCGATGACGGGGCATGGACGCCATCGGGCCGAGGACGCCTTTGTGCGTGGGGAGTGGTCGTGACGAGTCCGCCTACTCTGCCCGGGGCGGTGCCGAGGCGACCACCGCCCTCTCTCCGTCAGTGTCGGTCTCTGGACCGCTCAAATCGGCAAGCAGGGCCAGCGCGGCGGCCGACGCCGAGTCCGGTTCCGCGGTGAAGACGGCCATGCGCTGGCCCGCATCGTTGGACAGGTCCAGCAGCTCGTTGTTCAGCGTCAGCGCCCCCACCAGCGGATGGCGGAACTCCCGGGTGAAGCGCGGTACACACCTGTGCACCGGATGCGCGGCCCACAACGTGGCGAAATCCTCGCTTTTCATGGTGAGTTCGCCGATCAGCTCGGTCAGCGCGAGATCCTCGGGATACTGGTCCGCGATCAGTCGCAGGTCGGCCACGGTGTCCCGGGCCTTGGAACGCCAGTCCGCGTACAGTTCCCGTGTGTGCGGGTCCAGGAAGATCAGTCGGGCGATGTTGGGTCGCTGCCGCGGTTGTTGGGGCGCCTCGAACGGCAGGTGACCGGCGAGCAGCGCGTGGGCGGTGCGGTTCCAGGCCAGGACGTCGGTGCTGCGGCCGATGATCAGGGCAGGGTGGTCCCCGAGCGCGTCGATCAGCAACTGGACGCCGGGGCGCAGCTGCTCCGGGCGGGGGTATCGGCGCGGCTTGGGCGGCCGGTGCCGGGCAAGACTGTGTAAGTGGGACCGCTCGGTCTCGTCGAGCCGGAGGACGCAGGCGATGGCGTCGAGGACGGCGTCCGAGGCGTTGGGGCTCTGTCCCTGCTCCAGCCGTGTGTAGTAGCCGGCACTCACACCGGCGAGCTGGGCGAGCTCCTCGCGGCGTAGACCGGGCACCCGCCGTCGGCCGCCGTAGTCAGACAGGCCGACGTCCTCCGGCCGCAGCCGGGCCCGTCGGGTGCGCAGGAATTCACCAAGTTCGGATCGGCGGTCCATGGCCTCTATCATGCCTTGCTGCGCACGGTCCTGCCTGCACCTGTCAGGTGCAGGCAGGATGTGGCGACGGTGGGTCCGGTTCTCAGACGGTGGCCGCCTCGACGTGCTCGGCCCACTGGTCCAGCAGACGCTGCGAGGCGTCGCGGGTCGCGCCCTCCGCCCAGATCCGGGTCACCGCGTGCACCGCGTCGGGCTGGACGAGAGCCCAGCCCCCGTCGGGCTCCACGATGCGCACGCCGTCAGACGTGGTGTCCAGCACCCGATCACCGAGCGATTCGGCCACGCCGCGCATGACGGCGCCCTTGACGGACCAGGGGGTGGCGATTTCCCGGCACATCACGTGGCTGTCGGGGAGGCCGGACTCGATGCGGCTGAGGGACTCGGACAGGCCGGCCAGATAGCGGACCAGGTCGGTGAAGGCCGCTGCCGCGTCGAACGGGACGCCGGTGCCGGGCACGATGAAGCCGCCCGCGCCGTCGACGGCGAGGATAGTGGCGGGGTCGGCGGCCTCCTTGGTCAGGGCGGCTCGGGAGGTGCCCGTCCAGTGGACGGTCGCGCCGTGGCGCGCTGCGATCCCCTCCGCCGCGCGTGACATGCTCACCGGGAGCACGATGCGCCCGCCGCCGTGCCACCGGGCCGCGAGCTCCAGGTGGATCAGCGCGGTCTGGGCGTCGTTCACACAGTCGCCCAGGTCGTTGACGAGGGTGAGACGTTCGCCGACGGAGTCGAAGCGGACCCCGAGGGCCGCCTTGGAGGAGACGACGAGCTCGCCGAGTCGGGTCAGGTCTTCCGCGCGTGTCTCGGCCGTCTCGGTGGGCCTGCTGTCCTTGATGCCAGTGTTGACGACCAGCGCCTCGACACCGAGCCGGCCGAGCAGTGCTGGCAGCACGTGGGCGGCCGCTCCGTGTCCCGCATCGACGACGACCTTGAGGCCTGCGGCCGGGAGCGTGTCACCCCCCGTCCCGGCCAGCGCCTCGGCGTAGGTTTCGAGGGTCCCGGCGGGATGGATGAGGGAGCCGATCTCACCGGGGAACGCCCGACGGTAGTCCTGGCGGGCGTAGACCCGGTCGAGTGAACGCTGTGCCGACTCGGACAGGTCCGCACCGGTGGAGTCGACGAAGAGAATCTCGACGGAATTCGGTTCGCCGGGGGCCGTGCGCACGTAGACGCCGTTCGAGGCGGTCAGCAGACTCTGCTGGCGCAGCACGGGCAGCGCCGTGCTGCGCAGGTCCCGGACGTCCACTGCGCCGGTTTGCAGGGCCGAGGCGATGCACTGCGCCAGGGCGCGGGCGCCGCGGGAGTGGTCGCTACCCAGGACGACGGTGTCGCCCTTGCGCAGTGTGCTGGCGTAGGCGGCGGAGAGTCGGACGGCGATCTCGGGTGTCACGTCGACGTTGAGGATCCCTCCGACACCGCGGGGACCGAACAGCGAGGCCTGGGCACGGTTCTCCCAGACTACTGAGGAGTTGACGCGGGCGGCCTCGTCGATGGTCTTGGAAGGATAGATCCGCACCCCGCACGCGACGATCGCGTTCCTGCCGATGATGCTGTGATCCCCCACGACGACCGAGGGCTCCAGCCGAGCGCCGGCCATCACGGCGCTGTACCTGCCGAGCACACTGCCCGTCAGCAGCGCTCCCGGGCCGACGTAGACGTTCTCGTGGAGGGTGCTGCGTTCCACGACGGCCCGGGCCCCGACGACGCTGCCACGGCCGACGACGGTGTGCGGGCCGATCTCGGCCTTAGCCTCGATGCGGGAGTGCGGACCGATGTACACGGGCGCGGTGAGCACCGCCTCTGGGTGGACTTCGGCGCCCTCACCCACCCGGATCCCCGGGGCCAGGTCAAAGCCGGCCAGCTCGGCGCGCACCTTGCCGTCGAGGAGGTCGGCCTGCGCGGCGGCGTAGCTGTCGTGGCTGCCGATGTCCTCCCAGTAGCCGTCGGCGACGTAGCCGTACACCGGACGGCCCTCGGCCAGCAGCCGAGGAAAGACGTCCTTCGACCAGTCGACCGACTCGCCTTCCCGGACATGGTCCAGCACTGCAGGTTCCATGATGTAGATGCCCGTGTTGACAGTGTCCGTGAACACCTGGCCCCAAGTGGGCTTCTCCAGGAAGCGCTCGACCCGGCCCTCGCCGTCCAGGACCGTGATCCCGAACTCCAATGGGTCGGCGACCCGGGTCAGGCACACCGTCACCAGCGCGCCCTTCTCCCGGTGGAACTGGACCGCGCGAGTCAGGTCGATGTCGGTCAGAGCGTCTCCCGAGACGACCAGGAAGGTGCCCTCGCCCAAGGCACGCCGGGCGTTCCTGACACTTCCGGCCGTGCCCAGGGGACGGTCCTCGTGGGCGTAGGCGAGCCGCACGCCCAGTTCCGTGCCGTCACCGAAATGGTTCTCGATCAGCGCGGCGAGGAACTGCACGGTGACCACGACGTCGTGTATCCCATGGCTCTTCAACAGCTGCAGCACATGCTCCATGACGGGACGGTCGCCCACCGGCAGCAGGGGCTTGGGGAGGTTGGAGGTCATGGGGCGAAGGCGGGTTCCTTCGCCGCCGGCCATCACGACGGCTTTCACGACGTGGGACTCCTCGGTCGATACGGGCTCACTCGGACGGGACGTGGACGGTCAGCGCGGTTCGGGGCCGAGAACCCAGTGCTCCCGGACGGCCATGGAGTGCAGGTACTGCTCGTTGACGAAATCCTTGAAGTCGGCCTCCACGGCTGCGTACTGGGTGGACTTCAGCGCGGCCTCGAGAATGGTGGGGCTGTCGAACCAGAGGTGGTAGGCGGCGTCGAAGGGCGGCTCGCTGATGCCGTACCAGGAGTCCCGGGTGAACGACTGGTAGTAGCGGGTGAGCCCGGGGATCCGGGCGACCAGCGGGGCGTGGGCGGTGCGGTTGTGCCGCCGGAACTCCTCACGGCTCATGCCTTCGCGCCGCTTCGCCAGCAGCACGAGCTTGACGCCGGGCTGCACGGTGTTCTCCGGCTCGCCCGGAACGACGACGTCGGTGTCGGTGTCCAGCACCACCGTGCGCCAGAACGCCGCCCAGTTGGGCTCGTCGAGCCGCGCGCCCTGCAGGAACTCCGGGGTCTGAAGGGAAGCCAGTTGCTCCTCCTCGTTCTTCAGCCAGATCTCGGCGATGCCGTTCCAGAGCGGCTCGCCGACGCCAGCCACGTCAAGGCTCGTGTCGACGGCGTACTTCCTGATCTGAGGGATCTTGCTGGCGAAGCGGACCGCATGCTCCTCCACCCAGTAGCGGTGGAACTCCTCCTTGGTCATGCCGGGCTTGGGCGCGGCGAAAATGAGCTGATGGATCATCGCTTTTCCTTCCCTGGATAGGTGGGAGCGCCGTGCAGGGTCAGACGCGGTAACGGCGCTTGACGTCGTCCGCGAATCCGAGATAGTCGCGCAGCGGCCACACTTCTTCGAATTCGAGGAATTCGCGCATGGGGAGCCGGCCGAGTGCGGTCCGGTCGAGTTCCTCGGCGTCCGGGGAATCGATGATGGCGATGACACGCTTCTGCGCCGCAACCTTCCAGATACCGACACAAAAGCCCGAGTTGACGGTCTCCTGTGCGTGTTCGGCCTCTTCCTGCTCGATCTCCCACAACTCGTCGAGCGTGATACGGCCTTCGTGCTTCCATTTCATCTGGACGTAGAAAAGCATGATGACTCCCGGTCGGGTCGCGGAGGTCAGCGGGATTCCCGAAGGGGCCCGCCGGACCCTGTCGATGTAACCGCACCGGGTGCTCGGCGGAAAAGCAAGGGAACTAAAGCCGAGTATTCCTTGGCAAGTTGACGCAGTGAGTTTTGAACGGCTTGCCGGAGCCGGCCCGATGAACAGGGCGCGGTCCGTTTCCGAAGAACCGGCCCCGGATCCTGCACCTGCCAGGTGTACCCCCAGCAGGAGTCTGGGTAGCGCGGTCGGTCCGCCCCAGTCTGGAGACCTGTCCGGTGTCGGGCCGAGACGGCCCGACGATTCCGTGCGAGAGGCGTTCCGATGGCGGTAACCGATGCACAGCACGCGTCCTCCAGAGAGGAGGCGACGACGGACAGCCTCGGAGTCAGGGGCTGGTTGGTCCTGTTCACCCTCTGCGGCGCGACCTTCATGACAGGGCTGGACTACTCGGTGGTCACCGTCGCCCTGCCTGAGATCGGCCAAGGCCTGCACTTCACCGACACCGGGTCGCTCCAGTGGGTGTCAACGGCGTGCCTGCTGCCGACTGCGAGCCTGCTGCCGCTGTTCAGCCGGGTATCCGACATGGTCGGCCGCCGCCGATTGTTCACCGCGGGCGTCGCCCTCTTCGTGGTGTTCTCCCTGCTCGCCGGGCTGGCGATCGGGCCGGCGATGCTGATTGCCGCGCGGGTGGGACAGGGTGTGGCTGCCTCGATGATCGCGCCCACGGCGATCGCGCTGATGACGACGGTCTTTCCCGAGGGCCCGCGCCGTACCAGGGCCCTCGGTATCAACGGCGCCGTGCTCTCCCTCGGCTTCGTCGTCGGCACGCTCGGCGGCGGAGTGATCACCAGTGGCCTGAGCTGGCGCTGGACCATGCTGATCCTCGTGATCATCGGCGCCCTGGTGCTGGCTGGCGCGCTCGCCCTGCTGCCCCGCACCGACGTGCGATCCCGAGCCCGGCTGGACATCCCGGGCGCAGTCCTGGCGATTGTCGGGCTGTTCGCCCTTGTGTACGGCATCTCCACCGGCGCCCAGGCTGGCTGGGGCAGCGCGTCCACCGTGGCGTCGCTCGCTCTCGCCATCGTAGCGCTGTCGGCGTTCCTGCTGGTGGAGCGGCGGCACCCGGACCCGCTGATCCCGCTGGCTCTGCTGAACAGGCCGACCGTCAAGTGGAGCGGACTGCTGGGCTTCATCACTCTGGGCATGTGCGGCGGCACGTCGGTCCTGCTCAGCCTCTACATGCAGGACGTACTGGGCTACTCGGCGCTCGCCACCGGTGCCGGATTCCTCGCGGAGGGGCTCACCGCCCTCATCGCCGGCATGCTCGCCGCCCGGATCATAGAGGGCCTCGGCAAGGTGGCGACGATGTTCACCGGCCTGTTCGTACAAGGCGTCGGCACGGTGCTGATGTTCCTCCTGCCGGCGCACGGCGGCCTGGCGCTACTCCTGGTCACCTCCGGCGCGATGGGCTTCGGGCATGTACTGACCGTGGTCTCGTTCATCACCACCATGACGTCGGGCCTGCGGGACGACGAGCAGGGCGTCGCTGGCGGACTATCGCAGTTGCCGCAGTTCCTCGGAGCCATCGGCACCGCTGGTCTCGCCGCGATCGTCACCGCGCGCAGCAAGGCCCTGGCCGCCACGACGACCTCCACCCTGGCCACGCTCGGCGGCCTGCACACGGCCATGCTGACTGCGGGGATCGTCTGCCTCGCCGGTGCCGTGCTGGCGGTGGTCTGCCTGCGCCGCCCGGTGGCCGCGGCCAGCTAAAACCTCCAGCATACCCGTCGGCCGCATCCGGGGCGCGTGCGGTGCTGCCGACGTCTCCCCTTGTGGCCCCACCCGGCTCTCCTCCGGGCGGGGCCGTCGGCACGTCACGACCGAGGGCGGGCACGCCCGCGCGGCGTGCGACTCGGACGACTCGCCACAGTGTCCGCAGGAATCCGGCGGCCCCAGGACCGCTCCGTCGGACGCTGGTTTGCTGGGTCGAGCGCCCGCCCGCCCGCCACGCGCCCGGGCGCGTGACGGGCGGCGCGGAGCACACGCCGACGCCGGCCACACGGCGGCATAGAAACCCGCGCGCTGAGAGGAATCGCGATGCAGAACTCCGCCACGAGCACCGACGAGGAGATACGGGCCCGCAACAGCAACGCCCTCACTGCCTACTTCCGGCTGCTGGAGGCCCTCGACATCGACGCCTGGATCGAACTGTGGGCCCCGGACTGCGAAGTGCTCGCCCCCTATGCCGCCGAGCCAGCCGCGCGCGCCCTCCGCGGCCGCGAGGCTCTGCATCGCTACTACACGGCCGAGGCCGCCAAATACGTGAGGCTCCGCTACCCGGCCACGGAGATCCATCCGCTGCTGGACCCTGCCCGGTTCCTCGCACGCTGGTTCCCGCACGGCGAACTCGCGGACGCGGGCACCTACCGCAACGAGAACGTCGGCATCTTCGAGTTCGACACCACCGGACGGATCCGCCGTTTCGTGGAGTACTTCAACCCGGGACGCCTGCAGGATCCGCCCCGAACCTGAACCGGCCGAAGGGGGCGCCGCCCCTACGGCGGCGCCCCCTTCCCTGTGGCACGGTGGTCGGTCAGTCCCAGAAGGCGTCGTTCTCTGCGGCCGCGGTGCCAGCGAACGCCTCCCCCCCGGAGACTATGCGCCCGTTCGCCCACTCCAGGGTGTGCAGCGCGTCGACCGCCAGGCTGCGGCCCGTCCCGCGCACCGCCGCTTCCCGCAGGCGCACTACCACCGTCGCACCGTCGACCAGGGGGCGTCCGCGTTCGGCGCGGAACGTACCGCCGGTGAGCCGTTCCTGGATGGCGCGGAAGGCAAGCAGCTCGCTGACGCCCTTTTTGACACCCGCCAGCGGGTGGCTGCCGGGCACCGACCAGGTCACGTCGTCGTCCCAGTACCGCCCGATGAGCTGCCGGTCCCCGCTCGCCAGCGCGGCGTATGCCTCCTCGGTTCGCCGGGCGTTGACCGCCTTCTGGTGCTGAAGGGCGGAGGTGGCCAAGGCCTCGCGATTCATCTCGTCGGTGATGACGTTGCCTCCGAAGGCGACGGCGCCGGCCTGCATCTCGTCCACCACGGCATAGATGTAGGGACGGGACACCTCGCCGAGCACGGAGACCAGGGACTCCGTCAGCTCCCGTGCGACCTGCGCCTTCTGTTCCATGGTCCAGCCCTCGAGCAGGCTGACGCGAATGATCGGCACGATGGCTCTCCTCTCAGACCGTCAGGACGATCTTGCCGTGGACATGGCCGGACTCGATCAGTTCGTGCGCCTTCGCGGCCTGTTCGAGCGGGAGCACCTCCGCCAGCACCGGCCGCAGAGCTCCCGCGTCGACCAGAGCGGTGATCGACTCCAGATCGGTGCGGTCGGCCTCGACAGTCAGGGACACCGCGCGCAGACCACGCCGCTTCGCCTCGCGCACGGCCCGCAGCTCGGGCGGCTCCGGCAGCGAGACGAGTACACCGCCGGGACGCATCGTGTCCAGCGAGCGCAGGCCGTACTCCCCGGCCACCGTGTCGATCACCACGTCCACGTCGTGCGCGGCGTTTTCGAAACGGGCCCGGGTGTAGTCGATCGGCTCGTCCAGCCCCATGGCCCGCAACGCCGAGGCGTCCCCGCGCACCGTGCCGTATAGGTACGCGGCGCCGCGCGCGCGGGCTATCTGCACTGCCAGGTGCCCCAGTCCGCCGGCAGCGCCGTGCACCAGGACCCTGGAACCGGGGCCCGTGCCACCCACGTGCACCAGGCTCTGCCAGGCCGTCAGCGCCGCCAGTGGCAGCGCAGCGGCCTCCGTGTGGTCCAACGACTCCGGCTTGTGGCAGAGCTGGCCGGAGTCCACGGCCACGTACTCGGCGTAACCGGCTCCGACGCGTGGGAAGTTGACCATCCCGTACACCTCATCGCCCGGGGCGAAGCGGGTCACGCCGGAGCCGACCTCCTCCACCACTCCCGAGACGTCCCAGCCCAGGGTCATCGGCAGGCCGCCTTGCGCAGACGAGATGCCGCCGCCCTCGCGGGTCTTGCCGTCCACCGGGTTCACGCCAGCGGCGTGAACCCGCACAAGGGCCTCCGTCCACAGTGGTTCCGGCCGGGGCGCCCTGTCGATCCGCAGCACTTGCGGGCCTCCGAATGAGTGCTGGCGAACCGCTCGCATGGTCATGGCCATGGTGCCCTTCTCCCTCTCTTCCGTCTTCCCGGGCTGGCTCAGGAGCGCTGGTCCAGGACCTTGACCAGGCGGTGGTCCAGCCCGAAGGAGTCGACCGCGATGTCACGCGGGGTCTTCCCGTCATGACCGACCAAGTCCAGCCGGGCCCCCGCCTTGATCAGCACGTCGGCACAGTCCTCGTATCCGTGCCACAGGGCGTCGTGCAACGGCGTGTAGCCGTTCGTGGCGCCCTGGAAGTCGAGGTCGATACCGTCGGCCTTGACCAGCAGTCGGGTGATGTCGGCGTGGCCGTTGTAGACCGCCTTGTGCAGCGGAACCGCGCCGAAGGTCGGCTCGGTGGCGTTGACGTCGGCGCCCGCCGCGATCAGCACGCGGACCATCTCGGTGTGCCCGTCCCGGGCGGCGACGAGCAGCGCGGTGTGCGCGTCGTTGAAACCGTTGACTACCGGGAAGCGCCGGTCGACATCGGTGCCCTCGCGCAGCAGGCCCCGGACTGTGTGGATGTCGCTTGCGTTGACTGCGGCCAGCAGGGCGTGCTCGGCGGAGCGGCGCTCATCGTTCTCGGTGCGCTCCCTCAGGAGCCGCTCGGCCTCGAGCAGCTTCTCCTTGCCACGTGTGTTGACGTTGAGCTCGTACTCGAAGTGCTCCCGCATCGAGAACCCGTAATGCGTGGACAGCCCGAGACCGGCGTTCTGTGCGAGCAGGTAGCCCACGACATCGGGCCACTTGTACCAGAGCGCGTCCATCAGGGGGGTGTGCCCGGTGGTGGGGGCCACGGCGTCGACGAAGCTCCCCGCCTCCACCAGGACGGTCACCGTCGCCAGGTCGCCGCCCTGCACTGCCTTGTGCAGGGCCGTCCCGCCAGCTCGGCCGTCGGTGGTGTACACGTCGCCACCCGCTTCGATCAAGGTGCGCACCAGGTCGGCGTGACCGAGCCCGGCGGCCGTCTGCAGGACAGTCAGCCCGGAGGCCGGGTCGCGGAAATCAGGGTCCGCGCCGATCTCCAGGAGGGCACAGGCCTCGTTCAGCGAGCCCTGCCGCACCGCGTCGAGCAGGCGCACGTCCCGGTCGGCGGTGAACGCCGCCACCTCCCCGTTGGGGTCGAACCAGACTTTCCAGCGGGCGATCCGGCCCTGCTCGTCGAGTTCCAGGCGGTGGCTGTCCTCGATTTCGAAGGGCACGAGGGTGCGGGTGTGCCGGGCCTTGGTGTAGATCCGCGCGTAGGCGGTCCCGCCGTCCACCACGAGCTCCCGGAGCTCGTACTGGAGCACCTCGGTGGTCTCGGCGCGGACGCGGAACGCCTCGGCGACGGCGTTGCGCCCGACGTGCGTGCCGAGGTAGCCGATCACCGCATTCCACTTGTCCTTCGGAAGCTCGAAGACGATGGATGGGGAAAGCGAGGCAATGATCTTCTCGCCGTCGCCCCGGCCGATTGCGTCGAACCACTCCTCAAGAATGGCGCGCGTCTGCTCGCTGTCCATGGGAAACCTCCGAAAGCACGGCCTGGGCCGTGAGAGAGAAGAGGGAAGGGGAATCCCGCCCATCCGGTGTGGGCCGGCGACGGAGCTCTCCGTAGGCCGTACGCGTTTCGCGGAAGGGGAATTCGTTGACCGCCTGACCTTTCTGAGGCTAGGCGGCGATTCGGCGCGTGCCCATCATCGGCAACAAGGGCCCTTCTACATACAGGAGTTGACTTTGTCTGCCAAGTCGTCCATCCCTGCGGCCTTCCGTATGGGGCGACTTGGCGAAGTCTCCGCGACGATTCGGTCCTCCCTCGACGGCGTTCTATAGTCGGGCGCATGGAGCAGATGCCCACTGAGCCGTGCGGCGCCGCGGCCGCGCGTACGTTCTCGATTGGCGGAAATCTCACGGTCAACCGGCTCGGATTTGGAGCCATGCGGCTTGCCGAGGGATCCGGATCCAGCAGCCAATCTCTCATCTGGTCCGGGCCAGACGATCCCGAGAACGCCCGGGCCGTGCTGAGACGGGCGGTGGAACTCGGCGTCGACCTCGTAGACACGGCCGACTCGTACGGCGTGGGAGCCAACGAGGAACTGATCGCGTCTGCCCTCTTCCCCTATCACAGCGGCACGGTCCTCTCCACCAAGACGGGCGTCGTCCGTCCCTCGCCGCACGAGTGGGTTCCGCTGGGGCGCCCGGAATACCTCAAGCAGCAGGCGGAACTGAGCCTTCGCCGGCTCAAGGTGGACCACCTGGACCTGCTGTTCCTGCACCGCGTCGACCCCCAGGTGCCGCTCGCAGAGCAGATCGGCGCCCTCGGCGAACTGCGGGAGGAGGGCAAGGTGCGGCACATCGGGCTCAGCGAGGTGACGGTTAAGGAGATCGAGGAGGCCGCACGCATCGCCCCCGTCTCCGCGGTCCAGAGCCGGTACAACGTCGCGGACCGCGACAACGAGTCCGTCGTTGAGTACTGCGCTGCCCGGGACATCGCCTTCCTTGCCTACTTCCCGCTGGCGGTCGGTGCTCACGCGAGCCCGGCCGGGCCGCTGGCAGAGGTCGCCGACGAGACCGGTGCGACGCCGGGGCAGGTCGCGCTCGCCTGGCTGCTGCACCGGTCCCCGTGCGTCCTGCCGATCCCGGGGACGAGGTCGCTGGCCCACCTGGAGGAGAACCAGGCCGCGGCGGACGTCAGGTTGACGCAGGACCAACTCGCTCGGCTGGCCAAGGCCGTCTGAACCGAACCGCCGCCCGGGGCCACCCCCGGCCCCGGGCGCACGAGCCCATCGGACCACCCACCACCCCGATCGACATTCTCATGGAGGAACTGTGAGCACCAAGGATCCTAAGATCGAAGCCGTCGAGCGCTTCTTCACCGCGTACGCGGCCAACGACGTGGACGGCATCGCCCAGGTCCTGTCCCAGGACATTGAGTGGACGATTCCCGGCCACCACCCGCTCGCGGGCACCAAGCACGGCATCCCCGAGGTGCGCTCCTTCTTCGAGCAGCTCGGCAAGACCGGCTTCCAGGCCGATCCGCTCTTCCTGGGCGCCAACGAGGAGTACGTCGTCGACGTGCACCGCGGCTGGTCCACAGAGGGCGTCGGCAAGGTCGACACCATTTGGGCCCTGGTCTGGCACTTCGGTTCCGACGGCAAGGTTGACCGCGTCATCAACCTCAGCGGCGACCAGCACCAGATGGACTCCTTCGTGTGGTCCAACTTCAGCCTCGCGGCGCTGCCCGACCGCCTGGCCTGAGTGTCCCTCCCAGCGCCGCGGGAGCCCGCGGTCGCTGACGCCAGGTATCCGGCGCCGGCGACCGCGGGCTCCCGCGGTCCTAACCCGGCGCGGCCGCCAGCTCCTGCTGCAGCGCCCCCAGCGGTATCCACGCCCAAAGTGGCCGGTGCTGGGTCTCATAGAGCACTTCGTACACGGCTTTGTCAAGTTCGCAGGCACGCAGAAGCGCGCGCGGACCGGAGTCGAGCGGCCTGCCTGCGGTGTAGCCCTGCAGGAACTCCCGACGGGTCCGCAGCGCCCAGCACCGGGCGCGGTCCTCCTCGACCCCGTCCGGCGCTGGCTGCTCGGCCGCGGCCTGGTGGGCGGCGTAGTCGAAGGACCGGAGCATGCCGGCCACGTCCCGCAGGGGGGAGTGGCGGCCGGCCCGTTCCGCAGGGTCCGCCAGCGGCTCGCCCTCGAAGTCGAGCAGCAGCCATCCGGTGCCGGTCCGCAACGTCTGTCCCAGGTGCAGGTCGCCGTGGATTGGGTGGGCGATCCCGGCCTCGGCCGGACGCAGGGCCGCGACTGACGCGAAGGTCTCCCGCAGCGGTGCCGCCAGCGGTTCGAGCTGCGCGCACTGCTTCAGGGCCCGCTCCAGCCGCCGCAGGAACCCCTCGGACATCCGCAGGTAGTCGTCCGGCCCCATGACCACCCGGCCGCCCGACCCGGCCAGGTCGCGGTGGACGGCCGCGACCGCCGCTCCGAGGTGTCGTATCTGCTCCGGGAAGTCCCGGTGCGAGGGATCGCCGTCGCCCTGCGCGGCCGCCACTGCGAAAGCCCAACCGTCCGTCGCGTCCGGCAGGTACCGCTGGATGGTGGCGAAGGTGGCGCCTGTTGCTGCGTCCTCCACCGCCCCCAGCAATGGCGTGACGTGCGGTGATCCGGCGTCTCGCAGTAGCCGGTGCACCGTCAGGTCGGTGCTGGGGCCGGACCCCGGCCGCCGGAACAGCTTGAGGATGTATTCCTCCCCCGCGACGACTGAGCTGTTGCTCTGCTCCGTACCGAGCGGCTGGACCGCCAGATCTGTCCCGGGAGGCGCGCCGACCCCCGACTCCGGGCGGTAGCGCACGCCGTCCATGGCGCGACCCTGCACCGTGTGCCGGATCAGGGCGTTGACCAGAGCCGGGTCGTCGAGCGCGTCGTAGACGGCGAGGGCACCGACGTGTGCCACCACGCCGTCGCCAGCCGGGGCGCCTGCGGCGTCGCGTACTCCCAGGGGGACGAGGTAGGTCTCCTCGTCGGCGCCGCCGCCGTCCCGGGCGCGAACCAGGACGAATGCGCCGGTGGACGCCGCGTCGGGGGCGCTGCTGGCGAACCGGTGCACTCCGTGCACGCTCACCTCGGTGAGCGGGGTGCTGCCGCCCGCGAACCACCGCTGCTTCGGCAGCCACGTCGCCAGGCCCCGACCCACCTCGGTTGAACGCAGCATCGCGGCGACGGACAGGGGAAGTGCAGTCACCGGTCCTCCTCTGCCGTGAGTGCCAACCAGTAGGTGCCGTGACCGGACAGCGTCAGCCGGTAGGGCGTGTCGTCGACCGGGGGGAACTTGGTGCCACCGGTGAGCTCGACCGGGGTCGTGCCGGGTGCTGCGGGCAGGCGCAGTGAGACCGGTTGCGGTGAGGCCGCGAAGTTGTTGACGCATACCACCGTGTCCCAGGTGCCGTCCTGCGCCCTGTGTTCCCGCACGTAGGCGAGGACCTTGTCGTTGGAGGTGGCCAGTTCCCGGTAGGTGCCCAGCCCGAAGGCGGGGTGAGCGCGGCGGACGGCGAGCATCCGGCGGGTCCAGTGCAGCAGCGACGCCGGCGTCTTCATCTGTGCTTCGACGTTGACGGACTGGTAGCCGTAGACGGCGTCCATGTTGACGGGCAGGCGCAGCCGCCCCGGGTCCGCGGTGGAGAATCCCGCGTTGCGGTCCGGCGACCACTGCATGGGGGTGCGCACCGCGTCCCGGTCGTCGAGCCAGATGTTGTCGCCCATGCCGATCTCGTCCCCGTAGTACAGGATCGGGCTGCCGGGTAGCGACAGCAGCAGCGCGGTGCACAGTTCGATCCGGTCGCGGTCGTTGTCCAGCAGGGGGGCGAGACGTCTGCGGATGCCGATGTTGGCCCGCATGCGGGGATCCTGGGCGTACTGGGCCCACATGTAGTCGCGCTCCTCGTCGGTGACCATCTCCAGGGTCAGTTCGTCGTGGTTGCGCAGGAAGATGACCCACTGGCTGCCTTCCGGGATGTCCGGGGTGGCGGCGAGGATGTCGGAGACCGGCAGGCGGCTTTCCTGTCGCACGGCCATGAAGATCCGCGGCATCAGCGGGAAGTGGAAGGCCATGTGGCACTCGTCCCCGCCGGCTGCCGGGTCGCCGAAGTAGTCCACGGCGTCACGGGGCCACTGGTTGGCCTCGGCGAGCAGCACGCGGCCCGGATACTCGTCGTCGACGACCTTGCGTACGAGTTTCAGGAAGGCGTGGGTCTCGGGCAGGTTCTCGCAGTCGGTGCCCTCCCTCGCGAACAGGTACGGCACCGCGTCTAAGCGGAAGCCGTCGATCCCCAGGTCCAGCCAGAACCGCAGCACGTCGAGCATGGCGTCCTGCACCCGCGGGTTGTCGTAGTTGAGGTCCGGCTGGTGGGAGAAGAATCGGTGCCAGTAGTACTGGCGGCGCACCGGGTCGTACGTCCAGTTGGAGCTTTCCGTGTCGACGAAGATGATCCGGGCCTGCGGGTAGCCGCTGTCGTCGTCGGCCCACATGTAGAAGTCGCCGTAGGGGCCCAGGGGGTCGCTGCGGGATTGCTGGAACCACGGGTGCGCGTCGGAGGTGTGGTTCATGACCAGGTCGATGATGACCCGGATGCCCCGAGAGTGGGCTGCCTCCAGCAGGGCGACGAAGTCGTCGATGCGGCCGAACTCGCGCAGCACCGTGCGGTAGTCGCTGATGTCGTAGCCGCCGTCTCGTAGCGGCGAGGCGAAGATCGGGGGGAGCCACAGGCAGTCGATCCCGAGCCAGCGCAAGTAGTCCAGCTTGTCGGCGAGGCCCCTGAGATCGCCGGTGCCGTCCCCGTCGCTGTCGGCGAAGGAGCGGGCCAGCACTTCGTATAAGACCGCGTGCCGGAACCAGTCGGGCTGGTCGGACACGGTGGGGACGGCCGTCTCAGCCATGGCTCACCACGCTCCAGATCTGGGCCGTCGCGCGGGTCGGTTCCACGACGGCTTCGTGGTCGTCGCTCCACTCGGTCACTTCTCCGCCGATCTCGTCCCGCAGCGCCAGCCGGCCGTCCGTCGCGGACGCCGCCAGCGCGGACACGGCGCCGCGCACCGTGCCCTTCTCGGCGTCGTGCGGGTTGAGGGTGACCACGCAAAGGACCGTGTCGGCCGTAGCCGGATCGGTTTTGACGTAGGCGAGCAGTCCGTCGTTGTCGACGTCGAGGAAGTGGATGCGCCGCAGTTGCTGGAGCGCCGGGTGGGCGCGCCGGATCTCGTTGAGACGGGTGATCCACGGTGCCAGCGTGCGGCCTTGGCGCGCGGCAGCAGCGTGGTCGCGCGGGCGCAGTTGGTACTTCTCCGAGTCGAGGTACTCTTCGGAGCCCTGGCGCACCGGCCGGTGCTCGTACAGTTCGTAGCCCGAGTAGACGCCCCAGGCCGGGGAGAGCGTGGCGGCGAGCGCGGCCCGCAGGGCGAACATCGCCGGACCGCCGAGTTGCAGGGACTGCTGCAGGATGTCCGGCGTGTTGACGAAGAGGTTCGGCCGCAGGAAGTCGGCCCCCGCGGCGAGTTCGCGCGCGTACGAGGTGAGCTCCTGCTTGGATGTGCGCCAGGTGAAATAAGTGTACGACTGGGTGAAGCCGGCCTTGGCCAGCCCCTGGAGCACGGCCGGCCTGGTGAAGGCCTCCGCGAGGAACAGGGCGTCAGGGCAGGTGTCCTTGACCCGCCAGATCAGGTAGTCCCAGAAAGCTGGCGGCTTGGTGTGCGGATTGTCGACGCGGAAGACACGCACCCCGTGGGCGGCCCAGAACAGTGTGATCCGCAGCAGCTCCGGCCACAGGCCGTCCGGGTCGTTGTCGAAGTTCAGCGGATAGATGTCCTCGTAGGACTTCGGCGGGTTCTCCGCGTACGCAATGCTGCCGTCGGGGCGTGTGGTGAACCACTCGGGGTGGCTGGTGACCCATGGGTGGTCCGGCGAGCACTGGAAGGCGAGGTCGAGCGCGACCTCCATGCCCAGGTCTCGGGCGGCGGCTACGAATGCGTCGAAGTCCTCCAGAGTGCCGAGCGCGGGATGTATAGCGTCGTGGCCGCCGTCCGCGGAGCCCACCGCCCACGGCGAGCCGACGTCGCCGGGCCCGGCGTGCAGGGAGTTGTTGGGCCCCTTGCGGTGGGTGCTGCCGATGGGGTGCACCGGCGGCAGGTAGACGACATCGAAGCCCATGCCGGCGATGCGCGGCAGGTCCTTCGCGGCGGTGGCGAAGGTGCCGTGCACTGGGGAGCCGGTGCTGTTCGTACCACCGGTTGAGCGGGGAAACATCTCGTACCAGGCGCCGTGCAGCGCGCGGGCGCGGTCGACCCAGACGTGCTGCACGGTTCCCGGAGTCAGCAAGTCCTGCAGCGGGTGCCGGGCGATGAGCGCGGAAATCTCCTCTGCCAGCGCCGGGCCCAGCCGCCGCGGCAGCTCAAGGTCGTCCCGGCGGAGCCGGGCGGCGGCCAGTAGCGGGGTCTGCGGCTCGCCGCATTCGGCTGCGAGCCGTTCCAGGAGCCGTGCCCCGGTCTCCAGATCTGCCGCGAGCCGTTCCGCCTGCCAGCCAGCCACTGTCTTCGCGCGGACGGTGTGGAGCCAGGTGGCCCACGGGTCGCCCCACGCCTCGACGTGGTAGAGCCACATGCCTTCCCGGTCTGGGACGACGGTGGCCTCCCATCGGTCCAGGCCCTGGTCAGTGAGGGCCATGGGCACTCTCGTCACCGTGTCTTGGGTGTCAATGTGGCGCCACACGACACCGGCGGCGACGGCGTCGTGGCCCTCACGCCACACGGTCGCGGTCACCGGAACGTGTTCGCCGACCACTGCCTTGGCGGGGTAGCTGCCACCGTCCACCACCGGCCCCACGTCCGTGATAGCAAATCTACCGGTCAATGCTCCACTCCCTCCACAAGAACCTGCGGTATCTGCCGCAATTCTGCGGAGCGGGCGCCCAATTGGCGGGCCACGGACGGCCGGATCGGTTGCACTGCGTCAACTCGTGTAAGTCGCCCGTGCTATACCGAACGGTAATGTGGGATTGTCTGTTCCGCCACTGGGTTAACTTGCCCAAGTGGCCAGACCAGGGGCCAGTGGTGTTGCCCGGTCGGAAGCCGTCTTGTTCTACTCGATTGGCCCGCCGTCGGGGTGAACCCCCGCTCTGAGGTGGATTCAAGAAGCGTTCCGTCCCCGAAAGCGATGGAGGAAAGTGTGTCCAGGCGGATTCTTGTTGTCCTGTCCGAGTACGGATATTGGGGGGAGGAACTCGTCGGCCCGGTCGAGGCCTTCGACAAGCGCGGTTACCAGGTGACGTTCATGACGCCGACGGGCAAGCGGGCGCAGGCACTCCCGCCGAGCGTCGACCCGGAGTACATCGACCCCCCGCTCGGGCGGTCGGTCACCACGCGAGACATGGCCCGCCGGGCGTCCGAACTCGACGCCTCCGCCCGCCTCGACAACCCGCTGAGCCTTCAGGACCTGGTGCCCGAGCGCCCCTACTACAGCGCCCTGAACCACCTGCGTGAACTGGAGAACTACCACCGTCGGCTCGACTCGGCCTTGACCGACCTGGTGTCCGGCTTCGACGCCCTGGTCATCGTCGGCGGCTCCGGCCCCATCGTCGACCTGGCCAACAACGAGCGGCTGCACGAGGTGGTGCTCGCCTTCACCGCGGCCGACAAGCCGATCCTCGCCGAATGCTACGGCGTAGCAGTCTTGGCCTTCGCCCGCGACCTGGAGAGCCGGGAGAGCATCCTGTGGGGCAAGCACGTCACAGGCCACCCCAAGGAGTACGACTACAAGGACGGCACCGGCTTTATCGGCGTGGAGTTCAACATGGGTCCGCCGCCGTACCCGCTCGAGTACATCTTGCGTGACGCCACGGGACACGAAGGCGCCTTCCACGGAAATGTGGGCAAGGAGACCTCCGTCATCGTCGATTTCCCCTTCGTGACAGCCCGGTCGACGCCGGACTCTATCCTCGGCGGCGAGAAGCTGGTGGAGGCACTGGAAAACGGCCTGCGCCGCTACGGCTGGTAATAACCCCCTACCTTCGGAAAGGATTCCCGTTATGCCTGCCAGGCCTGGGAAAGCCGCAATATTCGAGCAGTTCGCGGCCGACGGCATCAGCTACATTTTCGGCAATCCAGGGACGGTGGAGCAGGGCTTCCTCGACGAGGGCGACCGCGCCGGTGGACTGTCCTACGTCCTGGCGCTGCATGAGGGCGTAGCCGTCGGCATGGCCGACGGCTACGCCCGAGCCGCCCAGCGCCCGGGACTCGTGCAACTGCACAGCGGGGTGGGGCTCGGCAACGGTATCGGCATGCTCTACCAGGCCAAGCGCGGTGGTTCACCACTGGTGGTGCTCGTGGGCGAGGCGGGAGTGCGCTACGACGCCATGGACGGGCAGATGGCCGCCGACCTGGTGGCCATGGCCGAACCCGTGACCAAGTACGCCACCCGCGTGGTTGATCCGTCCTCCACGCTGCGGGTTCTGCGCCGCGCAGTGAAGATCGCCATGACCCCGCCCCGGGGGCCGGTTGTCGTCGTCCTGCCCGCGGACGTGATGGACGAGGCGACCGCGGAACCGGCGGTGCCCACTTCGCTGCCCGACACCCGGTCCGCGCCGGCCCCGGAGGCTGTCGAACAGGCGGCCCGTCTCCTCCGCGACGCCCGGCGTCCGCTGATCCTCATGGGCGACGGCGTCGCCGCCAGCGGTGCGCAACGGGAATTGACGGCGGTCGCCGAGCGGTTGGGGGCCCGAGTGTGGGGCGTCAACTCCTCCGAGGTCAACTTCGACACGCGGCATCCGCTGTACGGCGGGGTGACGGGACACATGTTCGGCAAGGACAGCGCCCGGATAGTGGCGGACGCCGACGCCGTACTCATCGTCGGCACGTACGTCTTCCCCGAGGTCTTTCCGTACCTGGAGAGCCCTTTCGCCGAGCGAACCCGCATCGTCCACATCGACCTGGACGCCTACGAGATCGCGAAGAACTTTCCCGTCGACATCGGCCTGGTCGCCGACCCCGCACTTACACTTGCCAGTCTCGCCCAGGCGCTGGGCCCCGGTCCGCGGATCGTCCCCCCGTCGCCGCCCGTCGCCAGGCCGCTGCCGGCGCTGGACGACGAACCACTGATGGAGACCTTCGCCAGGGTTCTGGCCGAGCGATCCCCCGAGGGGCTGGCGGTATTCGACGAGGCGCTCACCTCCGGGGGTGCGCTTGCCACCTACCTGCCGCCGCGCGAGCCCGGACGGTTCTTCCAGACCCGCGGCGGATCGCTCGGTGTGGGAATCCCGGGCGCGCTGGGGTTGAAGCTGGCCCGCCCCGAGCTGCCGGTGATCGGCTTCACCGGAGACGGCGGCAGCATGTACACCTTCCAAGCGCTATGGACCGCGGCCCGGGAAGGCATCGACGCCAAGTTCGTGATCTGCAACAACGGCCGCTACCGGCTCCTCGACCTGAACATCGGTCAGTATTGGGCCGAACGGGACATCGCGCCGCATCCTGTTCCGGACGCCTTCGATCTCACCCGGCCGGCCATCGCCTTCAGCGCGCTCAGTGCGTCGTTGGGAGTCCCCGCCCGCCGGGTCGAGAAGCGCGACCAGGTCGAGGACGCTATCCGCGATATGTGGGCCCACGACGGTCCGTTTCTCGTGGATCTGGTGGTGGACTGATGACCGTCGTGTCGCTGGAGGGGCGGCCGCGTGCCGCCGCCAGTACCCCGGTACTGACCTTGCCCGAGGCCGAACGTCTGGTGCGCGACTGGTTGCGCAGGTTGCGCGACGGGGCCGCGCCGGAGGAACTGTCCGCGCACTTCGCCAATGGGATGCGCCTGGAGTTGCCGGAGCGGATCGTGCGCGGTCCCGAGGAGTTCGCCGACTGGTGGCGGGACGGCGCCCACCACATACTCACCGGTCTCCCGCTGGGTGGTGGGGCGCTGGAGGTGACGCTCTCCTCCCCCGTGCACGCCCAGGTGGTCGTCACCCTGCAGTCCGCCGGGGCGGACAGCCCACCGAGTCAGGAGTGGTGGGTGGTGCTGCGGGACGGGATCGCCCAGATCCGTGCCATCACCGTCACCGGTCTGCATCCCGAGCCACTTCTCGCCCCGACGGCCGTCGCCGCACCGGAGCCGGCACACGCGTGAACCACCGGGCGGGCCCGTCGCACCCCCTCTGGGTGCCGGGCCCGCCTTTCTCCGTTCGCCATCAGCCAAGGAAGAAATCATGACCACCAACCTTGTCATGCCGCGCCCACGACTGACCGGCCGGCGCATCGGGATCCTCGCCGAGAGCGACTTTGTGGAGGAGGAGATCTCCTACTACCAGCATCGGTTCGCGGAGGAGGGCGCCGAGGTCGTCCTGCTTACCCGGCTGTGGGGGAACCCGTCGCTCACCTTCACCGGCCACGAGCAGCGAGCACCGCTCACCGTCAGCGGCGACCTCGAAGGGCTCGACTACACCGAACTCTCCCGCTACTCCGCCCTGCTGGTGCCCTCCGGGATGGTTTCCGACCGGCTGCGCTTCAGCGAGAACGTGGACACCCCTGCGCCGGCCGTCGAGCTGATGCGCCGTGCGTTTCGTCTGCCCAGGCTGATCAAGGCGTTCTCCTGCCACGCATTGTCCCTGGTCTCGGCGGCCCCCGAGCTGATCGCCGGACGCCCCGTCACCTGCCACAACAACCTTGTCGGCGACGTTCGAAACATGGGCGCCGTCTACACCAACCAGGACGTCGTCGCCGACAACGACCTGGTGACCGGGCGCACGGTGGCTGAGTGCCATCTGCTCGCCCGCGCCGTGATCGAACTTCTGGACCGGCCGGCCGAGCAGGTGGATCCGTCCCCGCAGGAACTGGAGGCAGCATGACCACGCCCACGCCGGCAGGCATCCCGTTCCCCTTCTCCGAGAGCACCGCCGGCTACGTGGTCGAGCGGCGCGGTCGGGAGGTCGAACTGCGTACCCTCGACGACCGGCGGGTGACCGTCCACCTGACCGACACCACGCACGGGCAGCGGCTGCGCAACCTGGGAGAGCCGTACGACGACGTTAGCGGATCGCTGCACGAACTGCTGCGGCCCGGCACCTTCCTCTTCTGCTACGGCCCGGTGTACCCCGAAACGGGCGGGCTGCGCTTCCAGGCGGCGCAACTGCTCTTCGTCGGCGAGGCGGACGGCGCCGGCTGGCCCTTCGAACGCCCCGGCTGGTGGCGTGAGCAACTGGCGCGGATCGCGGCCTTCTACCGCCGCTCGCAGTTCGGTCACGGCCCGGTCGACTTCGACGACTACCGGACGGTGATCAGCGGCAGCGGCGGCAAGACGGAGCAGCACGTCCAGGAGACGGACACCATCTCCCGCATGGTCTACGGCATGGCCAGCGCGTACATGCTGACCGGCGACGAGAAGGCGCTGGAGGTCGCCGAGAAGGGGGCGCGCTACCTCCATGACCACATGCGGTTCATCGATCCGGACGAGGACATCGTGTACTGGTACCACGGCATCGACGTCACCGGCGGCCGCGAACACCAGCTCTTCGCCTCCGAGTTCGGGGACGACTACCGGGCCATTCCCGCCTACGAGCAGATCTACGCCCTGGTCGGCCTCACCCAGACCTACAGGTTGACCGGCTCGCCGCGGATCCGCGCGGACATCGAGGGCACCGTCCGGCTCTTCGAGAAGCACTTCGCCGACCGGCGGCTGGGCGGCTACTACTCGCACATCGACCCCGTCACCCTCAGCGCCCACCACGAGAGCCTCGGCCCGAACCGCGCCCGCAAGAACTGGAACTCGGTTGGCGACCATGCGCCCGCCTACCTGTTCAACTTGTTCCTGGCCACCGGCGAGAAGCGCTACCGAGACATGCTGGAGCACACCTTCGACATGATCGTCACGCACATGCCGGACGACGCCAGCCCGTTCGTCCAGGAGAGGTTCCATGCGGACTGGATGCCCGACCGCGAATGGGGCTGGCAGCGGGATCGTGCCGTCGTGGGCCACAACCTCAAGATCGCATGGAACCTCATGCGGATGAGAGGCATGCTCCCCAAGAGGGAGTACCTGGCACTGGCCGAGCGGATCGGCAGCACTATGCCCGGTGTCGGCCGCGACGCCCAGCGGGGCGGCTGGTACGACGTGGTGGAGCGGCGGGCCCGGGACGGACGTCACCCCTTCGTCTGGCACGACCGCAAGACGTGGTGGCAGCAGGAGCAGGCCATCCTCGCCTACCTCATCCTGGCCGGTGGCACGGACCGGGAGGACTTCCTCACCCACGCCCGGGAGTCCTCCGCCTTCTACAACGCGTTCTTCCTCGACCACGATGAGGGCGGGGTCTTCTTCACTGTCCTGGCCCAGGGCCTGCCTTTCCTCGTCGGCAATGAACGGCTCAAGGGCAGCCACGCTATGGCCATGTACCACAAGGCCGAACTCTGCTTCCTGGCTGAGGCGTACACCCGGCTCCTCATCAACCGGGAGCCGCTCGACCTGTACTTCTGCCCCGGACCTGACGCCCGCTTTACCGACGGGCTGCTGCGCGTTGCCCCCGACGTCCTCCCGCTCGGCCACGTCGTCCTGGACCAGGTGCTGATCGACGGAGCGCCGCACCACGACTTCGACGCCGAGGCGATGGCTGTACGCCTGCCGGAGAGCGACCAGCGGCTGCGGGTGCGGGCCCGGCTGCGCCCGGTGCGGGACTAGGGGGCCGCCGCCGTGACCACCCGTGAACTCCTTGCTCCCGCCCGCTGGTGCACTACCGCCGGGCGGGCACAGCCGCTGGGCGCGAGCCACGTGCCCGGCGGTGTCAACTTCGCCCTCCACGCGAGTGGTGCCAGCGCCGTGCGGCTGGTGCTGATGGCTGCCACGGACGGGGCCCCGGTGGCCGAACTGCCGTTCCCCGAGAGTGGCCGGTTCGGCACCCTGTTCACCGTCACCGTGCACGGCCTGGACCCCGGTCGCTTCCACTACGGGTACCGCGTTGAGTACACGTCCGGCGGGCTCTCGCCCGTTCTGCTTGACCCCTACGCCACGGAACTCGCCGGCGCGGGGGAGTGGGGTGAACGCCCCCGTTATCGGTGCGCCGTACCGGCGGACGACTTCGACTGGGGCGAGGATCGCCCCCCGGGCATCCCGCAGGACGAACTCATCGTCTACGAGACGCACGTGCGGGGGTACACCCGGCACGCCTCGTCCGCGGTCACGAGTCCGGGAACATATGCCGGTTTGCGCGAGAAGATCCCCTACCTGCGCGGCCTCGGCGTCAACTGTGTCGAACTGCTGCCCCTCTTCGAGTTCGACGAGACGGACAACACGTATGTGTCGCCCACCACCGGCGAGCCGCTGCGCAACTTCTGGGGCTACAACAGCGTCGGCTTCTTCGCGCCGAAGGCCGGCTACGCCGCGGACACCGGGCCGGGAGGCCCGGCCCGAGAACTGAAGGGCCTGGTCAAGGCATTGCACGCGGCGGGTATCGCGGTGATCCTCGACGTCGTCTACAACCATACGGCCGAGGGCGACCACCGCGGGCCCACCCTCTCGCTACGCGGCCTGGACGAGTCCGCCTACTACCTGCTGGACGACCAGGGCCGACCTGTCAACCTCACCGCCACCGGCAACACCGTGAACTGCAACCACCCGGTGACCCGCGCTCTCATCCTGGACAGCCTGCGCCACTGGGCCACCGAGTACCGTGTCGACGGTTTCCGCTTCGACATGGCAGCTGTCCTCACCCGCGGCAGTGACGGTCTGACGCTGTCCGCCCCGCCGCTCGTCGAGGCCATCGCCCGCGACCCGGCCCTGGCCCACTGCGTGCTCGTTGCGGAGGCCACAGATGCCGCCGGTGCCTACCAGGTCGGCTCGTTCCCCGCCTATGGCAGGTGGAGCGAGTGGAACATGCGCTACCGGGACGCCATCCGGCGTTTCTTGCTGGGGCGGCCCGGCTCGGCAGGCGAGTTCGCCACCCGACTGGTCGGTTCGCCGGACCTGTACCCCGGACGCGGTGCCACCCCCTCGGTCAACTACATCACCTGCCACGACGGGCTCACCCTCGCCGACTGGACCTCCTACGACCGCCGCCACAACGAGGCCAACGGCGAGGACGGGCGGGACGGCATCCCGGATGAAGAGAGCTGGAACTGCGGGCACGAGGGCCCCACCGACGACCCTCCCGTCCTGCTGCTGCGTGCCCGGCAGGCCCGCAACGCCCTGCTGCTGCTCCTGGCCAGCCAGGGAGTCCCCATGCTGCTGGCGGGCGACGAGTTCGGACGCACGCAGCACGGCAACAACAACGCCTACGGGCAGGACAGCCCACTCGGCTGGGTCGACTGGGACCGGCGCGCGTCGCACGCCGGGCTGCTCGACTTCACTCGTCGCGCCATCGCGTTGCGCAAGGCGCATCCGGTGCTCCGCCGCACCGCCCATCCGGACGGAGACAGCAGGCCCGCCGCGCCGTGTCCGCCGGTCAGTTGGCACGGGGAGGAACCGTGGCAGCCAGACTGGTCCTCCGGATCCACCCTGCTCGCCGCGATGCTCTGCGAGGAACGCGACGACGGCCCCGCGGACTGTGTCTACCTGGCGGTCAACTCAGGAGGCTCCGGGCGGACGGTGCGACTTCCCGAACCGCCGCCGGACCTTCGCTGGCACGTCTTCGCCGACACAGGGTCCCCGGCCCATCAGAACGGTCACGAGGTGGGTGAGGAACCCGTCTGCTCCCGTACTCACTGGCAGCTGGCCGCCCATGCGAGCCTGCTGCTCGTCGCCGGTCCCGCGGGCCGCGGCGCCGGACCGTGAGGCCGCGGCGCTGGCCGGTGGTCCCCGCACCGGTGCGGGGACCACCGGCCAGCGCCGGCGCGTGCGTGCCGTGGTCACACCGTGGTGAGCGTGTTCGGGTCGAGGGTAACGATGGTCATCGAACGGTCGAGGCCGGCCAGACGCAGTTGCGATACCAGCGCGGGGGAGGCCCCCTCGACCACCACCTCCGCGGCGTGCGGCACCTGCTGGCCCGCGAAGGCCAGGCACCGGACTGCTGCCCCCGGCAGTGTTTCCGTGTCGTGCACATCGATCACCAGACGCCGCGTGACCTGCCGGACGGCCCGGTCCAGGACCGAGCGCACGGTCTCGACATCGTGGTTCTCGCCGGCCAGGCGTACCACGGTGCTGCTGCCCGCGGTGCCGAGACTGACGTCAAAGCTCATGACTCCTCCACATCCCTTCGTGCTACGGAATTGCATTCCGGGGTCGAACCACATCTTCGCGTAAAAAGGATTGCGGACGTGTCCAAGCCCTGTCCAATAACTCTTGGCATGACGTGAACGAATGGATATCGACACGAAACTTCTGCGTCACTTCGGAGAGCTGGCGCGGGAGGGGAACCTTACCCGGACCGCGCAACTGCTCTTCATTACGCAGCCTTCGTTGACGAAACAAATCAGAAAACTTGAAACCCTCATGGGCGTGCGGCTCTTCAGCCGGGGTCGTCACGGAATGGAGTTGACTGCGGCAGGCTCCGAACTTGCCGCGCGACTGCCCGACCTGCTGGCCGGGTGGGACGACCTGGTGCACCGCACGCGGGGAGCAGCCCGCGACGCCGTGCGCGTCCTGCGGGTTGGCTTCGTGACCAGTGCCGCCAACGAGGACACCCAGCCGATCCTCGCCGAATTCGCCGGCCGGCGGCCGGGCTGGCGGGTCGAGATGCGGCAGACGGAGTGGAGCGATCCCACGGCTGGTCTCGCCGCGGGCGACGTCGACGTCGGTCTGCTGCGGCTTCCCTTCCCGGGGCAGGACCGGTTCCACCACGAAATACTGATCACCGAACCTCGCTGGATCGCCCTGCCGGTCGGCCACCGCCTCGCCCATCAGCGCCAAATCGCCTTCGAGGAAGTACTGGACGAGGCCTTCGTCGCCACCCCGGAGGAGTCCGGCTGGTGGCGAGAGTACTGGCTCGCCACCGAGGAGCGCCGTGGCCACCCGGTCCGGGTGGGCACCGTGGCACGTACCCCGGACGAATGGCTGTACGCGGTCGCCGGAGGCTACGGCGTCAGCCTCACCCCCAGAGCCACCGCCTCCTTCTATCAGCGCCCCGACGTCGTATACCGGCCACTGACCGGGGTGGCGCCCAGCTGGGTGGGAGTGGTCTGGCCGTGTGGAGACCGGACCCCGTCCGTCGTACGGGACTTCGTCGAAAGCTGCCTCACTGTCCGTGACAGACACCCGTCGGTCATGGTGAGCGGAATCACAGGCGCGGAGTTCCCAAAGTCGCACCGGAATTGATTGGCATTGCCGCGATCCAAAAGACGCTGCAACTCTGAGTGATCTTGCGACTTTGTACAGTCGCCACCTGGGCCTGACCTTGCCCGAGGTGTCCTACGAGGATGTCAACAGTGTCGGCAGCGATGAAGACAAGTCCCCCCTGAAGCTACGACACTCCCACACCCGGCACCGCATCCTCAGCGCAGCACACCGCAGGTCGGACGACCCTCGGACCCTGCTCGACCACCCCGTGCTGCGTCTGACCGTCGCCGGCCACCAGGCCTACCTTGAGCCCGACATCATCGCCTTCCAGCATGACGGCGACTTCCACATCGTCGAGGTCAAATCCTTCCCCGTGATCTACGGACGGCCCGATCCCGTCAAGGTCACCGCGGCGTTGACCCAGGCCGCGGCCTACGTCCTGGCCCTGCGTGAACTCCTCGCCGACGACGGCATCCCAAGGGACCGTGTCTCCGACACGGTGATCCTGGTCAACCCGCGCAACTTCTCCCGCCACCCCACCGCCACGCCCCACAACGCCCGCCAGCAGATCAAGTCCCTGAGCCGCCACCTCGGCCGACTCCGGCGCCTGCCCGAGCTACTGGACAAGCTTCCCCCCGGAACCACCTTCGACCTGGCTCCCGGCTCCGATGGGAAGCCGACCCGGCGCCGCGGTGAACTCGTTGCCGCACTCGCCACCGTGCGGGCCCGCTATACCCCCGGCTGCCGCCATCATTGCGACCTGGCCTTCCACTGCCGCAACGAGGCCCGCAACCAGAGCAGGGCCGAGGCCCTGGGCACCACAGTCCGCGACGACCTGGCAGGAATCGACACCATCGACACGGCCCTGGCGCTCACGGACGGACTACTGCACCCGGCACGGGACCAGAAAGACATCACTCAGGCCCTGCGTCACGCACAGCGCGTCCACGCAGACCTCCAGACGGACATCGCATGAGCCTGCTCACCTCACTGCTGCGGATGCGTGCCGCCGACACCGGCAATGCCCTACGCAGCAGCCAACTACGCCACCTCCATCTCAGCGACCAGCCGCTGATGCTGCTGGCGCTGAAGCGAACCGGCCCCGCCGCACGACCACTGGCCGTCATGCTGGGCACCGACCCGGGCCGGCCCCAGCTCCTGGTCGCGCCGCCCTCAGGAAGCACCGCCCCCATGCTCGCCACTTTGGCAGACGCCCTCACCGGATACATCGAGGCCTGCCAGCGGCACAGCGAACCCTTTCCCGCCACCTCCAACAAGCCGGCACGCCAGCGCTACACCGAAGCCCCCCAGATCCTCGTGCCCAACCCCCAGACAGTGCAGCACCTGAAAGTCCTCGGAGACGACCTGAGATTCCGCGGCGTCGACGATCAGACTCCCCACTCCCGATCCGTCCAGCGCATGGGCCACTGGCTCACCTACCTCACCGACCGCGCCGACATCCCCGGCTCAGCCGCCCTCATCCCCATGACCAGCTTGCTCGGCATGCACTGGGTCACCGGCCAAAGCCCCCTGGAAGACGAGGACCTCGCCACCCTGCTGGCCTGGATCGACCCGCCCCGCCACGCAACCTCGGGGCGCGACGCCGCACACAAAGCAGAAGACCCGGCCGCCCACCGCCCGGCGGGACCAGACACCGACGCCGCCTTCGACAACGAGCAGCTGGCGCCTCTGTTCGACGCCCACGCCCGAGCCCGGTTCGAAGGGCGGGACCAGACCCTCACCATGCAAGAACTCGACCGCATGCTGGCCAGCTACATGCAACCCACCTGGGATTCAATGTGGCAGGCCTACGCGCTCCTGCAAGCCCTCCCCGAAGCCAAGGGCACCGCACGCCGCTGGGACCACGAACGCACTGCATTCACCGACGAATGCATCTACATGACACAGGACGGACGCCCCCGGCCAGCCCGCGAGCAAGCCGTCGCCGCCGCCGTCCGCCTGGCCCGCATGGAACACGGAGCCGCTGCCTTCGCCGCCGAACGCGCCGCCGACGACCCATTTGCACGGGCAGAACTGCGCACCACCGGCGAAGCCTTCGGCGGTACCGTCACCGCGATCGACCCGGAGCACACCCTTCGCGGCCCCACCGGACGGGCACAATGGCGGCCCCGGCTCACCGTTTCCACCACGGACCCCGTGCGCATGGAACCCGGCCAGCTCCTGGCCTGCCACACCTACCGCAACGCCCGCTACAAGATCTGCGAGGTCACTCCGGCCGACGACGACACTCTCGTCGAACTCGAGATCACCGCCGGCATGGGCCCCGCGGCCCGTCCCAACCACGCCGTCCTGCCCGAAGCTGGCGCCTTCCTCGTGCTCACCCTCGCACCGGACCACTACCGGATGCCGGAATTCCCCGCACGAGATCAGACACCCTGGACCCACGGCGGGCCTCCTCCCGATTATCCGGACGACAGCGACGAGGACGAGGGCGACGAGGACGAGGACGAGGGCGAGGAGACACAGTGACACTCCCACACCAGCCCTCGCCGCAGCAGCAGATGGATCAAGCTGCCCGCGCCATCCTGGAGCAACTGCCCACGCTCACCCACCGCGGACTCGTCGTGGACTCCCCGCCCGGCGCCGGCAAATCCACCCTGGTCGCCCAGGCCGCGGACGCCCTGACGCAATCCCATGGCCCCTGCGTCGTCATCGCCCAGACCAACAGCCAGGTCGACCATCTCGTGCGGCGATTCGCCCGACACCACCCTCACCTGCAAACCGCCCGGCTCACCGCAACGGACCACACAGTCCCGCACGACCTGCAGGCACATCCCGCCATCCATATCGGCGCCCGCATCGAAGACCTCGAAAAGACGGCCGACGTCATCGTGGGAACCGCCATGAAATGGGCCACGGTCACCGACCGCCGATGGCCATGGGCGATCATCGACGAGGCCTACCAGATGCGCTCCGACACGCTTCTGTGGACCGCCGGCATCTTCGACCAGGCACTCTTCGTCGGAGACCCCGGACAACTCGACCCCTTCTCCACGGTGGAAACCCACCGCTTCGCAGGCCTGTCCCACGACCCCATGAACAGCGCAGCCGCCGTCCTGCTCGACAACAACCGCGACCTGCCCGTCCACTCCCTGCCCGTGTCCTGGCGCCTGCCACCCTCAGCCGTCCCCCTGATCAGCGACGCCTTCTACCCCTTCACGCCCTTCCACGCGGGAAGCAGTGAAACCGACCGCACCCTCACGTTCTCCATCACCGGCATGCGCACCCCCGCCGACAAGGCCATCGAGAAGGCCGCGCGAACCGGATGGGCACTGCTCGAACTACCCGCCCGCATCACCCACCAGCTCGACGCCGAAGCTTTCCATGCCGTCCTCGGCGTCGCCGAGCGGCTGCTGGTCCGGGGCGCCATCACCACCTGCGAGAAAAACCTCCAGGGGCACGTCCTGCGGCCTGGTGACATCGCCATCGGCACCGCCCACCGCAGCCAGGTCCACCACATCCGTGCCCTCCTGGCACGCCAGTACCCCCAACTGCACGGCATCACCGTCGACACCGCCAACCGACTCCAGGGCTGCGAATTCAGCGTCACCATCGTCCTGCACCCCCTCTCCGGCCGCGGCGACGCCTCAGCCTTCCACCTGGAAGCTGGCCGCCTGTGCGCCCTCACCTCACGACACCGCCACGCCTGCATCGTCGTCGCCCGCGCCGGCATCGCCGAACTCCTCGACGCCCACCCCTCCAACGAACTCGTACGCCCGGGAGCCGCCTCCAAGATTCCCGATGGCTGGGAGGCCAACCATGCAGTTCTCGCCCACCTGGCCGAGCACACCATCCACGCCCAGGAACTGCACGGTCGCCGAAGCGGATGAGCAGCTCGCGGCACGCGCCCGCAACGTGAGGGTGGGTTGATGGAGCATCGATGAGGTGCCCTCAGCCCTCGTCGTCGAAGCTGTCGTCCTCTTCGTCTGTTGATATGTGGTGGACGTTGACGCCGGCTCGGCAGCGGGCGGCGCCGATCGTGTCGTGCAGCCTGGCGAACAGGTCGGGGCGGATGAGCAGATCTGCTCCTGCGACTGCGGGCAGGAGGGGTTCGTAGTATCCGTCGTGGACGAGGTGACCGTGCCACTGGCGGCAGACCAGTGCTTCACCTACGGCGTCGCTGAGGCTGAATCCGCAGATGCCCTCGGTGGGGTCAAGGCCGAGTGTGGCCACGACGCTAGCGGCGGGTGCGAGTATGTAGGGGGGCAGGCCGAGGCCGCTTAGGGTGCGGGGGCGGGGTGCATTGATCAGGCCAGTGCTGCCGGCGTCAGTGAGGGCCGTCAGGACGTGGTTTGTGGTGCTGATGTGCTCGGCTGCTGACTCGGTCGTGAGGCCGAGCCCCAGGCGCCGCCACGGGCTGGTCCACAGCTGCCAGGGGGCCTGGGAGACGGGCAGCGTGCCGGGCGGCGGATCCTCGTTGAGGGCCTCCAGACCGACGACGATCTGCAGTTGGCGGGCGGGCTGATCCGGGTATCGGCGTGCAGGAGTGCGCTGCCGCTCGATCAGGCCGATCTGCACCCAGTCCGCGTGTGGGCCGTCGTCCCCGCGGGCAAGGGCCATGGCGCCGCCCGGCAGGGACCGCATACCTGCGATCGAAGCGGAGCTGGAAGGCGGCCAGGGCTTGTCTGCTTGATGGCTGTCGCTGAACCACGGGGCTGGATCGAGCGACCACACCAGCGCCTCGGGACGAGTCAGGGGGCGGGGAATGCGGGCGAGTTCGGCGCGCAGGGCCGCCCTGGGGTCGTCGCGTAGTCGCGCGGCCGCGCCGCGTTCGAAGATTTGGGCGTTGCCGAGGTGTCCCGCTTGGGCGAGTGCGGCACGCAGGCCGGCGGCAGCGTGCTGCAGGGCGTCTTCGGCGGCGGCGTGGTCGGCGAGGTAGGCGTCGGGAAGCTGGCTGCGGTGTCCGTTGGTCAGCATTTCCAGCTGTGTGCTCATCAGCGTCTCGACGTGATCGGGGAGGGCATCGATCACGAGGTCGATGACGGTCTCGCGAAGCCCGGCCGGACTGCCGGCGGCCTCGATGCGGGCGCCCAGGTAGTGGTCGATGAGGTGGGTCGCGAACTCCCGAAGGTTGTTCATGCGCTGTCCTCGGTGCGGGAGAGGGCGGCGGCGATGGCGTGTGCGAGTCTCGGATGAGCCGCGGTGGCTGCAGGGGAGGGGGGCTGGCGGCCGGCGCGGGCCAGGATGGCGGAGGCTTCCGCACGGACGGACAGCATGTCACTGCCGCACAGCGTCACGAGCTGTGCGAAGAGGGCAGTGTCCAGGGGGCCGTCGGGCAGGTGACTGTTCAGGACGGTCAGGAGCCAGGTCAGGGGGGCAGCGCCGAGGCCGAAGGAGAGGACGTGCGCGAAAGCCACCTGTGCCTGGCCGGAACGGCTGGCCAGCAGAACCGTCCCTGCGATCAGAGCGCGGCGCTTGTCGCCGCGTTCAGGCAGGGCAATCGTGGCCAGCGCAAGCTGGCACAGCGCGGTGTCGATGTCGTGCTGGGTCGCCTGCTCCGGCACCGGGTGGTAGGTACCGTGGCCGAGGCGGGCACGGCCCGGCAAGCGGTGGGCGATGACCTCGTACGCAGCGTCCCAGCAGGCGAGCGCGCTGGCAGCCAGCGGCTGGGAGACATCCGGGGAGTGAACGGCAAAGGCCGAGACCAGAGCCTGGCTGACTCCGATGGTGCGGCTGTAGGACGCCTTGGCGACGGCGTGAGCTACTTGATCTGCGAGGTGATGGACTGCGGCGGCGGCATCTGCGGTATGCGCCTGCTGCCACAACTCCAGCCGGTCGTTGCCGGCGAAGGAGCGCCATCCACCGCCGCCCCGGATCTTGGTGTAGGCGAGCATGCCGGCCGTCGCGGCGAGTGGACCGAAGACGGCGGGGTCGATGTCCTGGCGTAGGCGGAGCCCGGCAGCCACATCGGCGAGTACCTCCAAGGGACCGGAGGCGTTCATCTCATCGGCGATCCGATGCAGCAGTTGGGCGGCTGCATCGGCTCCCTGGCGGCCGATGATCTCCAACAGCCGCCATCCGACCGCATTGGCCAGAGCGTCCATCGACCACCGGGGGCCCAAGGGGGCGTCGTATGCCTTGCTGCTGAGGTCACGGACCGCGGCAAGTACGCCGGCGGCACCTTCAGGCAGCGTCGGGCGTTGCTGGGCGTGCAGATAGGCGCCAGTGGTGGGGCGCTTCTCGGGGCCCGACCAGCCACGGGAGGTGTCGTTGGGCACGGGGCGGGGTGCCCAGGGCGGGCCGCCCTCACCGCCACAGCGCTGTGCTGCCGTGCGCAGCGCACGGGTGGGCTCCTCACCGGCACCCTGCGATGCAGCGATCAGCGTCTGGTCGTCGTAGGTGGAGGTGATCGCATTGGCCAGTACTGGCAGCAGGCACCGTGTGCGTGCCGCGTCCTCTTCGGGCAGGTTGGCGAGCCTCGTGAGTAGGGCGATGTCCTGGTGGATGCTGCGGCCGCCGGGCCCTGCCGCGATGCGGAGCGCGGCCAGGACGATGGGATCGGCGGTGTCGGCCTGCGTGGCCAGCAGTTGCCGGTGGGCCGCGTCCACCCGGGCGTCGGGCAGTCCAGGCTCGGTCAGCAGCACCAGGGCACCAAGCTGTGCGGCAGCCCGTGAATCCAGCCGTGCCAGCAAACGCCACCATTCCTGTGGTGTTCCCGCTGTGCCTCGCCCGTCGGTGCAGTCCGCGACGAGATAAGCAAGGGGCTGCGTACGTGCCAGCCGCACACGCGCCCGGACGGGATCGGCCTGCATGAGCTGGGGCAGCGGATCCAGCAGTTCCTCGATGGTGATGTCCTTGTGGCCGCCGTAGGCACCCATGTAGCGGGCGGCGCGCTCCCAGCAGCGCTGCGCTTCGTGCGGGTCGTCGCAGGCCAGACTTACGCGGGCCATCTCGAGCTCGAAGTCGGCGTCCTCCGCATACAGCGCACGGCGCTCGGCTTGCGCCGCGCGCAGCGTACGCATGAGCTCGTGCACGACGTCGGCCCCGGCCTGGCCGACGCTTCCGGCAAGCAGGGACAGCAGCTCCGTGGTGATCAGAGGGCCGCTTCCGGCCATGCCCATGAGAGAGGTGGTGGTGCCTTCGCTGACGGCTTGCAGGGAGACGATGCCCACAGCGACGTCGTCTCCACGCAGCAGGGCGACAGCGTCGTGCAGCACCTGCCGCACGAGCCGGTGGATGTCCATAAGATCGCAGGCCCGGGGCCGCCCCGTGAACGCGTGTGCGTGCCGGGCCAGTTGTTCGAGTGCCACACGAACGGTGGCGGACGCGGTTTCTGCGGAGAGGCTGCCCGCCTCGACGTCGCGGTGCAGGCCGACGGTGGCAACGGTGAAGCGCAGCCAGGCACGGTAGAAACCGTCGCCGTCCAGGAGGGGGAGCAGCTGGACGGGCGCCTGCGGGTCGACTGCATGGGCCACCGCCAGCAGCGCCAGCCACCTGCTCACCGGCTCCGACAGGCCGCTGGCACGCTCGGTCAGCACCTCGCGCGTTGCCTCGGGAAGAACGGCGGTGATGTCTGTGGGGAAGACCTCCTCGGCCAGGTCGGCCGCCGCCAGACCATGGCGGAGCAGACGCCGCGGGTCGCACCGGCCACTGGCCCAGGCCGCCGCGGCCAGCATGCGTGCCGACGGCAGTGTGCCGCCTGCGCTGTCGCGGGCATCGGCAAGATGCAGCAGAAGGGCGGCACGTCGGTCGGGACGATCGACGTACTCGGCACTTTCCAACAGCGGTACGAAACCGAGACAGTCCAGCAGCACACCCAGTGCACGCTCGGGTGATGTCAGAGCTTCCTGGTCCAGGAACCTGGCCACCCGCTGCGCGAGCGTACACGGGACCTGCTCGGGCTCCGGATCGTCGGCAGTCCGGTCCGGCAGCCGGATCCGTCCGCGCAACTCCGCCAAAAACACCGACTCATCGCTCTGGGAACCGTAGTGGACACGCTCGCCATCGCGTGCCTTGTCCCAGGCCGTCAGATACGCCTCCCACGGGGCGGCATGCCCGGCCCGGTCGACCGCCGCACACAGTTCCAGGCCCCACCGCGCCGACATCGTGGGCACGCCCTCATACATCAGGCTCGCCGCCACGCGGTCGGCTCCTGACAGCGCCACCAGCACATCTGCATACGGAACGAGTGAACCCGGCAGGCCCTCGTCTTCGTAGGCCGCTCGAGCCCGGCTCAGTTCGATGCAGCGCACCAGCGTGGGCCAGTCGTTGCGGGCCGCCGCCCGCTGTGAGGCCACGGTCAGCGTGTGGACGATGGCCTGCGGCGGCTGCAGCCCGGCAATCGCGCGGGAGAGGAAGTCGGGCCCGATCAGCAAAGCGAGTTCGTCGTCGCGGCCCAGAGCCGCAAGCAGTTCGGGCAGATGCCGGAAGGCACGGGGATCGGTGAAGAAGCCCCGCTGGGACAGCCAGTCGGCGGCCTGGGACCGGACCTGATCGACCCACCTGTGATCGCCGTCGATCCGGCGGATGAAGCGGCTGAAGCTCTCATGGTGGATCTTCAGGCCGCCGATACCCGGCTGCTGAGCGACGATTGGCGCCACGCTGGTCAGCGCCGCGCCGAGCTGCATCCCGGGCAGCGGGAAGATTTCCTCGAGTTCCTCTGCGGTCACGGCGAAGTCGCAGACCGCGAGCATGCTGACAGCAGAGCGCTGCCCGGGGGCCAGACCGTCCAGCAGGTAGGCGTAGTAGTCGTCGAGGTCGTGCGCCGACGGCGGGACCGCCCGCAACCTCTCCAGGGGATCGTCGGCGCCCTCCGGCGCGGGCGCCGCTCCAAGGCCCGGGGCCGGGCCAACCGCCTGCCGGCACAGATACGTTGCGTACAGGGCGTTGCCTCGTGAGCGCTCCTCGATCAGGGCGACAGTGGCCTCCGCCCGCGCAGTGGGATCGGGACCCGGGCCGGCAGCCGACGAGGCCATGGCCGCCAGCACGCCCAGACGGTTTGCCAGGGCATGCAGTTCGACGCGGTTGAGCGGAGGAACGGTGAGGCGGGAGGCACCGGCGTCGACAGCCTTGAGGTGGGGGCCGGGCTGACTGGCCAGGACGAGCACGACACCGGGCGGCAGTTCGAGCCCGGTGAGGTCTGCGACCAGATGGGCGGCCGGGTCCGCCTGTGCGCGAAAGGCGCTGCCGGTGCTGTACCCAAGAACCCGGCTGACATGGTCGATGCCGGTCCACGATCAGCGCGATCGGCCGGTCCGGAGCCAGGGCGCGCGCCGCAGTGACCGCGGCTGTGAGCGTCTCCGGCGTGGCCGCGTAGCGGGGCCTGACCTGCGCCAGCGCCTCCGGGACAGCCGTGCCCAATTGCTTCAGCAGGCTGCCGATCACGACCTCGGTCAGCACACACTGGTCACGGTCGCTGTCCGCGGCGCCGAGCCAGCAGTGATGCCGCACCGCCAGCCAAGTATCCCGCAGCGCATCCCCAAACTGCTCGCACAGCCACGACTTACCGACGCCGGGAGCGCCGGTGACCACCACGACGCCCCCCTGCTGTGCAGCGTCCTCCACAGCCGCGACCACGCCCGTGAGCACCGTGGGACGGGTCACCTCGGTGGCGCGGTCCACAGGGTGCCCCTCACGGACCGCCCCGAAGTCGACTTCCAGGCCCAGACGGGGAAGCAGATCCTCGACCATCACAGTCCCCGCCCGACTGCGCGCCGCTTTCGCGGTCTCGATCAGGGCCAGCGCCACCTCCTCGGGCGTGCGGTGCCGGTTCGGCGGCCGCCCGGCACCAAGTTCTTCGGTGATACGGCGCAGCAAGGCCGCTTCGGCCGGTCCGGGCTCGCGGATGTTGAGTGAACACGCCGGAAGACTCGTGTCGACGACCAGGGAGACGCAAGCGCGGTTGAGCAGGTCGTCGCTTGTCCCGGCGAGCATCTCCTTCCACGGAGCATGTGCCCGCAGCGCAGTGGCGTCGAACCGGAACCGCTTACTGCTCAGGCTGTGCACCGCAGGCCCCGGGTCGGTGCTCGCGTTGACCGGCCGCAGCACCCGGGTCAGATCGGGATCCACCGGCTCCGTGTCACGCACCACGAGACGGTGCGAGGTACCAGGAAGCGAGGCGAGGCCGTGGGCCATGGAGGAGAAAAGCAGATCCAGACGCAGGCCCCGGTTGTCCTTCGTAAAACTCTCCACCGACAACGCGCGGTCGTGATTCGTGTGCTTGATTTGCATCCGTTCGCGGCTGCCGGTGCCCCACTCGCACGTGATGTCGTCAAATCGGTCCCCAGTGAACATCTTCGTGTCGACCAGCACGGATTTCGCGCGTCCCACCGCCAGATCCACCAGGCGCAGCGCGGTGAGCAGATCCTGGTAGGCGTAGCCGAGGTGTGTCGGGCGCAGCCCCATGCATACCTCCAGCGTGCCTTGCTCACTTGGCACCCCCCACGGTGCGCGTCGCGGTCACCTTAACCTCCAAGACGTACCGGGACGAAATGGAAAACCGAGCGTGGGCTGCCACGTTCGTCTCCTTCCCTACCGGGCCCTGGGCGGGACAGACACGCCACCACTCAAGGCACACGACACGTACGCCCTCCGGGATAGGTCACCGGGTCCTGGGCGCTTCGTGCGGCGCGTGGACAGCGCCCTCAGGGCCGCGTACACACCCCCGTAAACTTCCATCCGCAGGAGCGCGCACGTCAGGCATGGGGGGGGGAACGTGGTGGAGACCGCACGGCTGTCGTCGCTGAGTGAACAGCTGGTTGCCATCGGTTTTGAGCGGCTTGCCCTGGGTGCGCCGACTGTGCTGAGCAGCTCGCTGATCGCTGGTGAGCTGGCCTTCAGCGCACCGAAGAGCTGGCAGAGCGTGTGCGAGCCGTCGTGGGAGCAACTGGCCGTACGCGCCGGAGAGCTTCTCGCCGAGGGACCGTTGTTCTTGGCGCCTACGTGGGAACGGAGGACGAAACCGGCCAGGCGCCGTGCAACCGACCCCCACTCCTACTACGTCGAGGTCATGACCTCCTGCCGCCCACCGACACCCGACGCCGTGATGGCAGTGCTGCTTCCCGCAGATGCGTGGGCATCGGACCGACCCTGGGCGGCCGAGATGCGAACGAAGGTGGCCGAGCACTGGGACACCCTGCTCGTTGTCTACATGTCGGGCACACTGACGCATCTGCGTGCGAGTGTGGAATCGGCGGTTGTCTTCCTGCAGGCGCGAGCGCAGACCAGGCCGGTGCTGAAAGTCTTCCAGGTGCCGCGCCCCCGCCCAGATGAGGCATCTGTCGTCAAGGACTTCGAGCGACTGCTGGCCCGTCAGGGCGGCAGGGGCGAGTACGGCTATGTGCTGCGGGAGCCGCCGGGCCCGGAACAGGGCCTGCACTTCGATAGTTTTGACCCGCACATCCTCCAACGCCGCGAGGACCTGGCCGGTTTCGGGGCTGTCAACGCCCTCGGTGATCTCTTCACGTTCCACCTCGCCCCCTTCAGCGACACAGCCCTGAAGAAGGACAGGCAGCTGACGTCATCGAAGGATCCCGGCGGGGTGCGCATGGTCCGGCCGCGGGACATCGGCCGGGACAGCACGATCGCCCCGCCGTCGGAGGAAACCCTATGGGCGACCATCCCCGCAGACCGGCAACTCGCTGCCGGGGACCTGGTGATCCGCCGCCTGATCGCCCCATCCATGGTGCCCGCGCACGGCTTCTTCACCGCCGAGGTCGGTGAAGACGACCTCCCCGCCGCGGCGTCCGACCAAGTGGTGGTCTTGAGGCCCATCAAGCCGCTCTCCCGGCCCCAGGCCCGCTTGATCACCCTGTTTCTGCGTACCCCGCTCGCCCTGACCCTGGCCGGGCCACGGCTGACCACCACCACCATGGAAGCGCTGTCCGCGCTACCTGTCCCACAGCCCGATGAGGCGCTGACCAAGGCCCTGGATGAAATGACGGCCGCCAAGCGGCAGTTCAAAAGGTGGGAGCAGGAGGCGGAGTCGGTGATCGAGTCCGTCTTCCTGGAGAAGACCGCAGCCCGCGCCCGCGCCCGTGTCATCGACTCCGGCCGCGCACTGAGGCTGCGAGTCGAAGCAGCCTCACTGCTCGACGATCTCGGCCACAGCGTCCGCACTCGCTTCCCCTACCCCGTCGCCTATCGCTGGCGCGAGACCGAGGCCCGTATCAGTGCCGGTGACGCCCAGGCTGCCTACGCCGCGATTCTGGACACCGCCGAGCAACTGCTGTGCTACATCGCCCAGCTCGTACTTGCCCTCACCCATGCCCAGAACATCACCCTGGGGGCGGTGACGGCGATCCGGGACAAGCTCGCCGGCGGGCGCAGCGGCCCCGGCTTCGGTGACTGGGCCAACGTACTCAACGAAGCCGCGACCAGCCGACAGCTCAACAACCTCCCCGAAGCCCACCCCCTCAATGACATCCGGACACTGCTGGCACATGCGGATGCCGAGAAGGCCCGCCAAGCCCTGAGCGAGCGTCGCAACGACCAAGCCCACCTGCGGCGTGTCGACCCGATCGACCTGCCCCACGCCATCGACGTCGCCTTCGCCGACCTGACCCGCCTGGTCGAACGAGCCCGCTTCCTGGCCGACCTGCCCCTGATAGAAATCACCGACGTCCACTGGGACACCTTCGCCCGCAGCGCCCGCGTGGAATACCGGGAACTAGCCGGAGACCACCCTGTCGTCCCGACCCGCACCATGACCTCACCCAGCAACGACCTGGAGAAGGGCAGCCTCTACCTCCGCGACACCGATGGTGCACTGCATCTGCTGCGCCCCTTCCTGATCGGCCGCGATTGCCCGACCTGCCGCACCTGGTCCACTTTCCACACCGACCGGGCTCCCAAGGGCACAGTGGTTTTCAAAAGCCTCGAACACGGCCACACCCTCGAAGAAACATCTCCCGATACCCGCCGCCTACTGGTGCAGATCGGCCTCGTGTGAAGCGTCATACGGCAGGGCGGCCGCCCTGCCTGCCGCTCAGCCGCCCGCCCGGTACGCCACCGGCGGTGGCCTCAACCGCAGCCGCGCACCACTCCTCGAACGATCACGATGCGATACGCGACCAGGCGCTGTGGCAGGTGCCGCACACCGCCTTGCGCCATACTCCGAGCCGGTCATCGCGGGTGCGGATACTGCCGGGTGCTCCGCAGAACTCACCGGTGCGCTCCGCCTCCGCCTGCCAGCCCGGCCCCACTGCATGGATCCGCGCGGGGATCTGTACTGAGCACGTGCCGGTGGCGCTGGGATCGTCAGCCATGCGCGTACGCGCGTTCCTGCAGGCCCGCCCACGGGGCGATGCGGGAGGCGTCAGGCTTCGACGTTGATGCCGTAGTCGGTGGCCAGACCCGCGAGGCCGGTGTCGTAACCCTGCCCGACGGCACGGGCCTTCCAGCCGTTTGCATAGCGGTAGAACTCCACCGCGATGGTGACGGTCTCGCCTGAGGAGAACGGCACGGGAGTGAACATGAGTTGGGGACCCGAGGGCTGAGTGATGTCTGCTTGCCACTGAGTGTGCTGGTCGAACACTGCGGTGGGCTGGGCCTCAAGGTCGATGCTGACGATGACGGTGATGGAGGTGATGTCGTCAGGGATGAGGCTCAGATCGGCGGTGACGGTGTCTCCTGCAACGCGGACTCCGTCGTGGCGAGGGTGGTTGTAGAAGACGAGGTCGTGGTCGTTGCGCACCTTGCCGTTGGAAGCGAGGAGTACAGCGGAGACATCGACGGGTGCGCCGGTGCAGGTGATGCGGACAGTCGTCGGCTCGGTGGCCACGGCCGTGTTGGCGCCCTTGGCCAGCGTCTGCCGAGCGCCGTATTCCTCGTTGTGGGTCGGGGCGGTGGGGGAGTGGCGTCCGGTTGGGGGCAGGCGGGTGGAGGTGAGTGTGGCGATGACGTGCTGGAGGATGGGCCAACCTTCAGTTTCCTCGCCGGGCCAGGGCCAGGCCAGACGCTGGGCGCCGAACTGCTTGACGGTGGGCGGCTGCCCGAGTGCCTCCTGTAGTTGGAGGTAGCGCAGGCTCTCGATGGCCAGTCGGCCGAGCTGCCACTGCCGTTTGGTCTCCTCCGGGCCGTTCATCCAGGTGTCGTGGTCGATGGGCTTTCCACCCAGCTCCTGGTACACCCGCCCAGCGAAGTCGTAGCCGTCTTCGGTCAGCAGGCGGGCGGGCCGCTGCTGCTGGGACGGTGCCGGCTCGCCGATGGCTGTGTACAGCGCTTCCAGGTCGCCGCCCGTCCAGTGGTTGGCTGCTGCAGTGGCGAACCGGGCGAACTGCGGCAGCATGGGCGGCCGCCCCTTGGCGGCGACGAAGCGGTGGTGGCCACGGGCGACGTCCTCCAGCTCGGAACGCCAGCGATGCTTCACGTAGGTGCTGAGGTGCTGCTCGGCCCAGGCACGACGGTGTTGTGTAATGAGGTCCCGCACCCGCTCGAAGCCCTCCCGGCGGCTGCCGCGGTTCACGCTGGAGGTGATCGTCACCTGCCCGTATGTGGTCTGGACCGTACTGTCCTGGCTGTCGGTGATTTCCTCCTCCGGTCCCAGGAGCTGTTCAGCGGCTCGCAGCTCGCGGAAGAGGGCGGCGTCGACCGGGCATCCGGCCGCGCGCAGGGCGGCCAGCGGTTTGCTGTAGTAGCGGTCGACACGGGCCAAGGTGGTCCGGGAGTAGGGCCCTTCGCACACGAACCAGGCCGTCAGGCCCACGCCGTGCCAGAACTCGGCCGCGGGACCGAAGGCTTCGGCCATGGTCTGGTGCGGTCGCGGGTTGCTGACGATGCTGCCGGAATGTTGTTGGAGCGTCACCGTCTCCCACAGCCGTCCCACCAGCTCGAGAGCATCGCAGGGCAGACGCTGCCGGTACAACTGGGGGGTGTAACCCTGCTCGGTTCGGGACAGGCTCATCAGGTCCTGATCGACCAGGCCCCACAAGGACGGCATTCCCTGTGACTGGACGGCATGCGCGTGGTCGAAGCCTGCCCACCAGTCGCGCAGGGCCGCAGCCCGCTCCTGCACAGGGGATATGGAACTGCCGCCGCCGAGGAAGGCCGCGAGCATCGCCTGGACCTCGTCTTCCGCGACGCCCGCCTCGGCGGCCATGCCGGCGGTCTGGGCAGCCATGCCGACGTACAGACGCGGCTCGGGCAGAGCGGTGATGATTTCCTCATCCGGGTGAGGGGAAGTCTGCAGGTAGTCCAGCACGGCCAGCCAGTCGCCCCCGAAGTAGGCGGAGACGACCGGTTGCAACTCTTTGGTGAGCACCCGGCGTGCCAGGGCCGTACCGGCTCTGGCCTTCTTGGCGAAACCAGCCATCAGCCCTCGCAGGCGCTGGATGCGGTGCCGTGCGACAAGCTGCGTGAGATCGGTAGCGGCAAGAGTGTCCAGCAAATCCTGGCGGGCCTGCTGCTGTCCCGTACGGTCCAGCTGGTGCCAGCCGCCGCCGAAGCAGAAGGCCTCCAGCGCACCGTCGTCGATGCCCAGTAGCCGGTAACGCTCCTCGATCGCTGTCCAGAACCGCTGCTGCTCTGTGCGAGGGAAGATCTCTCCTGCTGCCCGGAGCCGGACCGGCTGTAGCAGGGTCTCGAACAATGGCACCAGCAGCGCCCACAGCAGCACCGTGTCCCAGCCTTCCACCGCGGTGAGACGGGCGGTGTCATCGGCGGCCAGCGTCAGAGCGTGGGCGGGACGTTCACGCAGCAGATACGGCAGGTTGACTGCCCCCGCCTTCACCGAGAGTTTCTCCGGCAGGTACCACGCACCGCGTCGCTGCTGCTCCTGGACCCCGAAGACGCTGGCGCAGAAGATTTTCTCTTCTCGGGTGAGGGCCGTCACCTTGCCGGTGTCCGGCGTGTGACGCCCCCGGCCGGGGACGATGGTGGCAATCGGCCGTCCGGTGAGCCCTGTGGCCAGCAGTCTGGCCGCCAGCGCATCGATGTCGGCAAACCGTTGCTTCTGCCCGGCCGCCCGCTCCAGGGCGAGTGCTGTCTCGGGGCTGCTTTCCAGTGCCGGCTGCCACCAGCGCGATGGGTTACTGGCCACCAGTCAGCCTCCGCATGTACTCGACGAACTGCTCAAAAGGCACCGGGGCCGCGGTGCCCTGCGCATAGACGGCGTAGCGCTGGGCCATCAGCTGCATCTCCCGCTCGTCCCTTCGGGCCTCCACACGGTCCAATTTGTGGATCATGCGCTGCTCGACGTGTCCCCGCTCGTACAGCACGAACGCGTCCACCCCTCCCGGCCCCCCACCGGCCCCCTCCGTGGTGCCGTCCGCGCCGGGGAGAATCCCCTCCAGGGAAGTGTGGTCGATCAACGGGACGTCCAGGAGCACAGCGGGGTCCATATCGTTGTCCGAGCACATGGCCTCCAGATGCTCCTCCAGGCCGAGCTCGGCATGACAGACCACGTCCAGGTACTGCTGGTCGGCGGCCACTGCAGTTTGGCGCAGGACGCGAACACCGCGGCCGACGAACTGGTAGAACTCGCCGAAGCTGCCATAAGGGCGGATGGGCACGATGACAGTGATCGGAGGGAAGTCGTAGCCCTGGCCGAGCATCCGCAGCTGCACGATGCCCTGCAGGTCCCCAGCGTCGGACTCAAACCGTCGCCGTGTGGAGGCGATCGTGGAGGCAGGCATGCTGTGGTGCAGCGTGGCGCAGGGGATCCCGTGCGCCACGGCGATCCGCGCGATCTGCTCAGCATGCGCCTGCCCCATCGCTGCGAACAACACCCGGGGCTTGACGGGCGCCAGCAGCTTGGCCTGCGCATCCAGACACGCCCGCGTCACCGCCATCACCTGCCGGATCGGCGCCTCGGACTGCGCGGTGATGCGGGCCATCTTCCGCTCATCGCCCAGCGCAGCCAACAAAGCATCACGGCCCACGATCTGCTCGCGACGCCCGTCCGGCCACACCGCCTCATACACCGTCGACGCCACCTCAGGGGCGAACCGATGCACCCGCAGGTTCTTCGCCGAGCCGTCCGCGACGGAGTCCACCAGCCGGTAGCGGTAGACGACATCGGCGTCGATCGGCTTGCCGTCCAAACGCTGGAAGCACGCCGACATCAGCAGCGTGCGCGCACCCTGGAAGTGCGCGAACAGCCGCTGATACGAGGCGCTGGCCGCGATGTGCGCCTCGTCGACGACGATGAAGTCGACATCGTCCGGTCCCAGCTTGGCCAGCAGGTCCCCGTCGCCGTCGCCGGTGCCCAGCGCATGGAAGTTGGTGACCAGGAGGTCCGCGGCCAGCAGCCGCTCACGGCTGACCTGGTTGATTTGCCCGTCGTCCGCGTCCAGGACGAGCGTGGCCGGCGGGCGGACGCCGGGCAGCAGCGGCCCGCCCGCCAGCCCGTACAGCACGTTGCCCGGCACCCCCGGATCGAGAGCCTTGGCGAAGGTGCCGCGGATGACCGAGCCTGGCGCCACCACCAGCGCCCGCCGTCGGCTGAACGACAACGCGGCTGCCACCCCCAGGGCCGTCTTGCCGGCCCCGACCGCCATCACCGTTGCCGCGTGCTGACCACCGGAGGCGTAGTAGTTCGCGAGCGCGGCCAACGCCTCGTCCTGACACGACCGCAACGGCGCCCGGTCCACCCGGGTGCGCGCACCGGCGAAGTACGCCCCGTCCGACGGCGGCTCGGCGCAGCGGGGCGGATCGGCCGCCCGCATCGGATCGCCAGCCATGTCCGGGACCTCGACGCGCGGCGCGGCAGTCACCAGCGGTGCCAACAGCGGGTCCCGCCGAAGAAGCGCCTGCAGCTGGGCCACACAGCGTGCAGTGTCCCCCCGCACCGCGTCGTAGGAGAACCGCAGCACCGTCAGGCCGGTTGCGGCCAGATCGTTCTGCCGCAGCCGGTCGTAGGTGAACGCGGCCCGGTCACTGTGAAAGGCGAACCCGTCCAGCTCGACGGCCAACTGCAGCGCCTCACCCGCGATCAGGTAATCCAGCCGGTACGTGCGCTCGTTGACGGTGACCGGGTGCTGGCTGTGCACCCGCGCAATGATCGACGCATCCACGGCCGGCGTGAGCACCCACCGCAAGAACGACTCCTCCAAGTAGGAGGCAGCTGGGATCAGTCGCTCTAACTCCGCGCTCATGACGATCCACCCTGTGCAGTGGCCTCGGCAACCAGCGCCTCGGCTTTCTCTGTCAGCCGGGCTGCGACGTCTTCGCCCTGCCCGAAACGGGCCAGCCGCCGCGCCAGCTCAAGTGCTTCAGTGAAGGCGCCCTCGCGTTCCAGCAGACCAATCAACCGTGGCACCGAGGACACCCGTACAAACGTCGCCGGAGCACCCGCGGTGTCGAAGGACACCGCGTGCGGGGCTGCTTCCATCAACTCCAAGTCCAGCAGGGCAAACACCTCAAGCGCGGCGAGGGCCCCAGGTTCCGCACGACGTGTACTCCACAGCCGATCGACCGCGCCCTGCAGAACGAAGTGGTAGTCCATGGCCGAGCCCGGAAGCTCCAGTGCCTCCCAAACACGGGTGATCAGTTCAGCGCCGCGCGCGTCGAACGGCACATGCCGGCTGGCCGGCGTCGCAGATGTATTACCCTCGGCGGTCGGCCACATCGGCGAGCCGAACGACTCGTCCGGACGGACTCCTGCACCCGGAACGGCTTCACGCACGACACCCGGGCTCCCGGCAAAGGCAAGGCCAGGGATAGCCGCCATGCACTCAAACCACGCCCCCACGTTCCCCCTTCACACGTAGGGGCCTGCACCCTCGTATACAGCGAAGTACCCCCACCCGCTCCCTGCAGTACCCCATTGTCGCAGCCACACATGCCCTCTTCACCCCGTAAGCGGATATGTGCTCCACTCCCCGTCACCCAACCCCGGTGGACTCCGGCCCACACATCGCCGTCCGGCAGCGCACACAGCACGATGAAAGCGGCCTCCGCGAGCTGCCTCCCAGATGCTGTACGCCCTGAACGATTTCGGACTGACTCACTTTTTCAGGCGCTCTGAGCAGGGACGGAAAGTGAACCCGCATATCTCGCCGGTGAACACGTCGACACCGACCCGACTGGCCGCGAGGGCGCCAGTACGGGCACCATGAGGTCTCGACGGCGGGGCACGACCCCGACCAATCCCACCCCATGACAGCGGAGTCGGATGCCGTATACCTACGTACCTGGAGTTGCTCATGTCCGCCCTGCCCCTGCCCGCCGCCAGCCCCGAGCCGTCTTCGTCCTGCGCCACCCACCCACCTCCCCGCCCGCACCCAGCCGAGTCGGCTGGGCATCCCCGAGGCCGTGGTCATCGCCGTGGCCGACCTGATCACCGACCGCCGCCCCAGCGACCCCAGCAGGCCCTCCCGCCGCCGAAGCCGGTGACGATGGGCCGCCCCCACCAGGCCCGTCGACGCCAGCGCCCGCCCCCGACTGCGAGCCCCTGGCCCTCTACCTGCGCCAGCTCAAGGACGAGGCCCACGCCACCTACGCCACCCTGTCCGAGCACACCGGCCCCACGAACACGCCGGGGTACCGCGGGGCCTCCACCCTCAGCCAGGCCGCCCGTGGCACCCACCTGCCTCCACTCGCGATCGTCCTCGCCTATGCCCGCGCTGCCGGTGACCCCGACAGCCACGCCACCCAGAGGCGGGTAGCGACAGCCCAGAGCCTGTGGAAGTCGGCCTCGATCGAGAAGGCCCGCCCGCCCCTGGCCGGCTGCGACCTACGGACCCGGCAATTCCGCACCTCAGCTCCCTGGGCCAGGAACTGACGCGGCTGCGCCTGCGGACCGGCCAGCCCTCCTTCATCGCGCTCGAGCAGACGACCGACACTGAAGGCCGTGGCAGAGCGCATCCCATCCCTCAAGAGGGGGGCTGCCGATCGAGCCTGACGGGCCCGAGCTGGCTGCCTGTCGTCCTCCGCCCATCGCTGTCCGTCCTCCAAGGCAGGGGCTGTGGACCGTGATCACCCGCGACTCCAGCCTCAGCGTTACAAAATTCCGGCCCAAATTATGTACCGTCAGCTAAACTAGACAGTAGGCGTTACATTTTTGGTGTGCGGTCGCCCTCGCGTGCCGGGCCGACCGCTCGACCTCCCCTACAACCGCTTTCCGCTTCTGCTCTTGGAGTCCTCGGGTGTCCTCCTCGCGTTCATCCCACACCGCCGGTGAGGCGGATCCCAGCGCTGCCGTGCCGGACAACCCCGCCAACGACGCCGCGCCAGCAGCCCCGACGGAGCCGACCGATCCGGCTCCACGCTGGGCAGGCACCTGGCCCCTGCGCTTCCCGAAGCCCCTCATCCCGTCGGCAGCGGCCAAGACAGCCTCCGACGACGCCGACCGCTCACACAGCGAGGACAGCGAACCTGGGACAGCCGACAGTTCGTTGACCGAGCCGAGAAAAGCCTCCACCGCCCCTGACACGGGAACGCCACACACCCTGGCACGCACCGGCCCGGCGACGCTGCACGAGGCCCGCAGCAAACTCCGACAGATGATCGACGCCGCCATCGAAGGGCAACCCACACCCCTGACCCGCGGCCCGCACCACGCACTGCTCACCACTCCCGCCCACGCAACCGAACTGGGCTGGGACCTCACCCAAGCCACACCCCACAGCTTCGCGGACGCCCGCAAAAAGATCGGCGATCTGATCCAGTACGCCGCCGAGGGCCACCCCCCAGTGCTGTGCCGCCACAAGACCCCCGTCGCCGTACTCCTCCCCGCAGCCGCGGACGGCACCCCCACCCCGCCCACACCTCAAGCCGAGCCCGCACCCGACACAGCAGCCCCGGCTGCAACAGCAGCCCCGGACTCCACCACATCCCCCGACGGCCAGCAAGCAGCCCAGAACGCCCTTCCCATCACCGCAGCAGCCGAAGTCGCACCCGCGCCGACAACTATCCCTGCCGAAGCGGCCACTGCACCCACCACGCCCTCAAAACCACAGCCAGAACCGGCGCCGGCAGCCCAAGACACGCCTGCACCTGCCACCACGCCCCCCGCCTCACCCGGCACCATCCCAGTCACACCGACCACCCCCACCGACTCGCCAACTGCTACCGCTCCACCCCCCGCCACCCCCACACCCAGCACTCCAACTCTCCAACACCCGGTCACACCGCCGACTGCGCTCCCAGCACCCCCCTCGACCCCGCCCGAGCCGAGCCCGCCGACCCCCACTCCCGCGACGACCGGTACCGGCCACGAGACCACCATCCCGGCCAGTGACCCACCAGCCACCACTGCGCCGCGCACCCCGCGACGCCTGGCCGCACTCGCCCAAGCCCTCGACACCGTCCTCCCCGCAACCACCCCCACCGGTGAAACCATCACACCCACACCCCTGATGGGCCTGCCGACCGGCATCCGCACCCTGGACGACGCCCTCGGCGGCCTCCAGCCCGGCCGCTTCTATCTCGTCGCTGCCGCCCCAGGCGCCGGATCCAGCCTGATCGCCACCGCCGCCGCACGCACCAGCGCCCTCGAACAGCACCAACCCGTCCTGTACGCCGCCTCCGGACTCACCCGCGCCGACATCGCCGCACGAATCGTCGCCGCGCACCTGCCAGTCGACTACCGCCGCCTACGGGCCGGCCGCCTCACCCCCACCGAGCAAGACGACACCCAAGCCTTCCACCACCACCTGGCCTCAGCCCCGCTGTACATCGACGACGGCACCGACCTCACCACCGACGCGATCGCCGAAAGTGTCCCGGACCTGCCCGGCCTGGCTCTGGTCGTGGTCGACCGCCTGCAGACCACCGAGGACCCCCGACTGTCACTGTCCGGCCCGTCCCAGATCACCGACGCCGCCCAAGCCCTCGCCCACCTAGCCCGCACCCACCAGCTCCCCGTCCTCGCCGCCGTCGACACCGACGACCCCCACCTGATCGCCGCACTCAGCCTCGACATCACCATCACCCTGACCCGCGACGCCGACCAGATCCACGCCACCATCACCGAACGCGACCTCGGCCCGCAGACCACCCTCACCCTCCACGCCGACCTCGCCCACGCCCGCATCACCGACCCCTACACCAACTCCGGCAACCTCCCCGCCACCCCAGCGTCGCAACAAGCGCCACCCTTGCCCCCGACCGCGAGCCCGCACACCCCCGCACAAACCCCTCAGCCGCCCCTCCAAGCCCCCACCAGCCCTCTCCCGGACCCCGCACCCAACGAGCCCGCCCCGACCCACACCGCCGCCACCCCCGGACCAGCGCCACGCCGCACCGCCCCACCCCCGCCCGAAGGCGGATACGCAAGCCGGGACTACAGCTACTTCACCGGCATGATCACCCGCGCCGTCGACGAAGCCCTCCACGACTGCGACGGTGACATCACTGCCGCAACCGAAGCCCTGGTGAAAAAGGCCGTACCGAACGCAATGGCCTTGTTCGAGGCAACGCGCGTCGGCGGAAATTACGAGCACACCGTATACCCGGAAGCCCTCGAATTCCTCTGCAAGAAAACCAAAGACGGCGCCGACGAAATCTGGGAAGGCCGCCACAACTGGACCAACACCCACCTGATGGAAGCTCTCCAGAACGGCACCCACCCCCCGATCACCGTCAACGCCCTCGACACCAACGCCAGCTTCCTGTCCGCCTTCAAGACCCACCTGCCCATCGGCGCCCTGATCCACGAACCCCATGGCGGCTTCGACCCCAAGCGCTCCGGCATCTACCGCCTCCCCGCCCGCCCCACCTGGCACCACCCCCACCTGCCCGACCCGATCGGCAACCGCCGGGAAGACGGCCCCATCCTCCTCGACGACGCCACCATCCGCCTGCTGATCCGCTGCGCCCGCCTCGGCCTGTGCGAGGCCCCGCACATCACCGAGCGCTGGACCTCCGGCGCCAGCGAAGGTCTACTGGAGAAATTCCGCCGCGTCCTGACCGAGGCCCGCGCGAACGCCATCACAACCGACGACACAGTGACCATCGAATACATCAAAGCCATGTATTCAAAATTCACGTCCACCATCGGAGAATCAAGCGTCAACCGCGACATCCGCCGACCCGACTGGATGCACATCATTCGCTCTCAGGCATTCGCGAACCTCTGGTATAAAGCCCACCGTGCCCACAGCAACGGCCTGACCGTCGTCCGCGTCCGCGGCACCGACGAACTCCACGTCGCCGGAGACTGGCGCACGGTATTCACCGAAGGCCGCCTCCCCACCCAGATGAAACAAAAAGACCAGTACCCCCTGCCGAGGAAGAGCGCCCGATAGATGTCGACCGACGGATGGAAGAACTTCGGCACCTACGGCGCAGACCGCGAACCCGGAAACGTCCACGGCAAAATCGCCCTCGCCCGCGCCCTCGAGGACGCCCTCGAACGCATGATCATTGACGGCGGAATCAAATCCCCAGTCGACACTCGCCGCGGCCTGAAAGCCCGCATGCGCTACCTCACCACCACCAAAGGCGGCCCCCAGGCCCTGGCCGACGCCGGCATCCACGCCACCCCCGCCACGATCCGCGCCTGGACCCGCGGTACCCAGCGCCCGCGCCCAGCCAACCTCGAAGCGATCGACACCGCCTACTGGAACCTACGAGCCCACAACGTGCTCACTAACCCCGGCGCCCTCAAGCAACACCTCAACCGCAACGGCCGCGGCACCCGCATCGAGATCCACCCTGTCAACCAGACCACCGTCGACGAGCCACGCCGCCGCGACAACCTGAGGATCCAACACCGGCAGGTCCGCTACATCTGGGACGACGCCGTCGACGCCCTCGTCGCCAGCGACCTGGACACCCTGGAAGACCTCTGGGACGACATCATCGCCGAACTCGACTCCGACTGGGGCGCCTACACCTACATCTCCTACATCGGCATCGGTGCCTGACAAGACCGCCCGCAGCCGGGCTGACCGGCCCAAAGCCGCGGTCGGGCGCCCCGTAAGACTGACGGTCTGCGGGGGAGTACCAGTTGAACGCGTCGTCTGAGCGTCAATGGCGCAGACACGTCGATCTGGCCGTTGACACTGACGTGGCACTTACCCGTTGCTGACATGAGTGACGAAAGATCATTCTCATGCCAACCGCCAGCCGAGGCCGTTTCGCCCTGACGCTCCCCGCAGCCCCGGGCCCCGTGCCCGGTGAACGGGGCCCGGAATGGGAGCCGGGTGTCCGTCTTCATGGTGGTCGGCCGGGTGTACGCCCGCCCGTCGCCTGTCGGCGGTAGCGCCGTGCTGCCCGTTTCCTCCAGTTGCGCCGACCGTGGTGGCCGGCGCACACGGTCGCGGGGGCTTGGTGCCCGGGCCGCCGGGGTCAGCCGGGGGCGGCGAGGCAGACGGTGCCAGCCGATGCCGGTGCCGGCACCGGGGGCGGCGGGGGAGTGGAGGCAATCAGCGCGGACGGGGCGGGTGATCTAGGTGGTGCTTTTCGTCCTTGAGCTGGTGGACCTCCATGCGGCCGCGGCCGTTGACCAGGAGCAGCTCAGGAGTCTCGGCGGCGAGGAGGGCTTCCGGCACGAACGTTCCGTTGCGGTGTGCCTCCCGGCCGACTGATCGGGATAGGGCGGCGCTGATGGCCACGAGGCCTGCGGCCAGTTTGGCGGAATCGAAGCGAACGCAGGCCTGGTCGAGGGTGGCGCCGATGCCCTCGAGGCCTGCGGCCAGTCTGGTGGAATCGAACCGAACGCGGGTCTGGTCGAGGGCGGCAGCGAGGGCATTGAGGTCGGCGTCCAGTGCGGTGTCCGTATCCGCTCCGCCGCGGGCCAGGGCTACCGGATGGACGCGGCGGGTCGTGCGCTGTGCGTGCGGGGGCGCGGGGCGTGCGTCGAGGCCGGCGCTGATGCGCTGGTAGGCCGCGATATAGGGACGCTACTCGGGCGAGCTGACGCCGCAGGCGGCCAAGAACGTCACCAGCTGCTCGGCGGTGGGCGGCAGGCTTCGGCGCTTGACGATCCGCCAGGCGGTGGTGCGCGGCAGGGGCGTGCGTCCGGGAGTGAGGCGGGCGTCGCTCAGCGAGGGTGCGCCAGCCCGCTCATAGGCAGCGGCCAAAGGTCGTCCGCAGTGTGGATGAGGGCGGGGGCGGGGGCGGGGGCGGGGGCGTCGAGGTGACGGAGCCGGTCCCGCTGGGCGGTGCGGCCGCGGGCACGCAGGCGCCGGGCCCGGCTGGAGGTCGTCCTGACGGCCTCCGCAGGCGCGTACGTAGGCATCGAGGACGGCCAGTGAGGGGGCCACGGTGCCGGACTCGGCGCGCTGGACAGCGCCGCGGGAGACACTGGCGGCCTGGGCCAGGACGCGCTGGGGCAGCCGCGCGCTGCGCCGCAGGGCGATCAGGTGCTCAGCGAGGTGGGCGAAAGGGCGCTCGGCGCCGCCGGCGGCGGAACGGGTCACGAGGGCCGCCTACTTGCCCGCGCCGCGTACGGCGGCCTCGGCGAGGACGGCGACCAGGCGGCGGCCGCCGCCAGCCGCGGCCAGGGTGGCCGCGCCGATCGCGCCCAGGCCGCCCAGCAGCGTGAAGACGGTGTCCAGCGGGGTGCCCGCGAGGAACAGGCCGCTGCCCAGCACCAGGACGCACAACAGCAAGATCAGCGCGTGCGTGGGACCGAACCGGCCCGGGGCCGATCCGGCGCTCTCCGCCGTGCCGACGGCGCCGTGGGTGCAGGAGCAGGGCAAAGCCGGTCCAGCCGGAGCCGGGCCCGGTGGGGCTGGGCGGGAGGCGAATGGGTCGCTCATGGTGCGCAGGACTCCGTCATGGCAGGGACCGCCGGTGAAGTGCCGGGATCCGGGGAACTGGTCGCAAGGACGCGTGGCCGAGAGGCAGTTGGACCCTGCCGATCAGCGAGCCGCGCAGCACACAGCCTTCCACGCACGGCCCCGCCGCGCCTCACACCCCTTTTAGCCGCTCGTGGGCCCGCGACGAAGTCGTCGACGCGGGCCGGGCAGCGCCTCCGGGAAGCGAGCGCGGTCAGGTGCGGGGGCTGATGACGATGGCGAAGACGGTTCCGTCTCATGCCGACTGCCAGCCTGCTCGAAAGCACTGTTGGGCGGTATCACGGCGATGAAACCGGCGGAAGACACAAAGGCCCCACCAGCTCCCACACACACCTCTCGAGAACCGACAAAAGAAACCCGAGCACAAGAAAAACGCGCCCCAAATCAGGTCCTGATATCCTGCTTCGCGACATAATGATTCACCCTTTGGACAGCACTCTCCGGAGAGAATCGGTAACAGAATACCCAGCACCTCGCCCAAACACAGATAATGTAACGTGAGTGAATACACCAGAAATGTGCGCTGCTATCTTGGCGAGTTACAGAATCTCCCCGGGAGGTTTTTTCACCCCTTTCAGGCACCGAGTGTTTCAACAAGAGGTCCAGACCACATCTCCAACACGAAGAGTAGCCGTTACATAATTATGGACGACCCCGAGAGCGTTACATAATGGGTACACATCAGATGCAGGAGAGGCGCCCGGAGGGCGTTTCAACGCAAGTCAGGCTCCATCTCGTCACCAGCCGTCGATCGCCCCAAGAGATAAAACCGCAGCTCAGACACGCAGCAGAGCACCAAAGCCGAAGCGATGCTGCTACTCTATAATTATGTAACGGCCAGCGAGGGCGGGGCCGCCCCTTGTTCGCCTTTAGCCAGCCCTGTAACGTCGCGGAGCGGCGTTACAAACCGTCGCGGAGCGGCGGTGCAACGCTCCGTCACGTAGTGACGGCGCGTCATGTCTCCGGAGGAGACGGCGCG